>CAZODJ010000064.1:0-13302 GCA_964578555.1 uncultured Candidatus Kuenenia sp. | reverse complement strand
CGGCATGCCGATGCAGCCGAGTTCCGTGCCTCGCTGACTCGCTCACGCCACGCTATCCTTGGGTGGATTTCGCCTCCTCCCCGAAGGGTCCATGCATGGCTTTTCTTCGCATTATTCTCGTCCTTTCGCTCCTCATGTTTTCTGCCGGCTCTGTGCTGGCCAAGCCCACTGGCAATCCGGCCTATACTGACCCAGCGCAGGCCGATGCGGACTTCATCTTTCAGGGTGAATACGTCGGGAATCTCACGATTGACGGCCAGCCGCTCATGATGGGCGTGCAGGTGGTGGCACTCGGCGACGGTGCGTTCGACGCCGTCGGCTACCCCGGTGGCCTGCCAGGGGCCGGCTGGACGCCGCCGAACAAGGTCTCAGGGAAAGGCACCCGCACGGGCGAGGGCGACGCCGCCGTCGTGAAGCTCGAAGGCGTCGACTGGGCAGGGGTCACTCGGCAGGCAGAGATCCGCCTGGTCGACGGCACACCAGCCGTCACCATTCTCGACGACGCGGGCAGCCGCATCGCGACGCTCCCCAAGGAGTACCGCGCGAGCCCGACGCTCGGCCTCGCGGCTCCCGCCGGCGCGATCGTCATCTTCGACGGCACGAACACCGACAAGCTCATCAATGGCCGGATGACCGACGACGGCCTCCTGATGGAAGGCGTCACCACGAAGGACGCCTTCGGCGACGCTACCTGGCACATCGAGTTTCGCCTGCCATACCAGCCCAAGGATCGCGGGCAAGGCCGCGGCAACAGCGGCGCCTACTTCCAGGGCGGTTACGAGACGCAGATGCTCGATAGCTTCGGCCTCGAAGGCAAAGACAACGAGTGCGGGGGGATCTACAAGGCAGCGCCACCAAGCGTGAACATGTGCCTGCCGCCGCTCGCGTGGCAGACCTACGACGTGGAGGTGACGGCCCCGCGATTTGCAGACGGCAAGAAGATCGCCAACGCCCGACTCACTGTCCGCCACAACGGCGTGCTCATCCACGACAACGTGGAGGTGCCAGCCATCACCCCCGGCGGCCCGCAGAAGCAGGAGGCGGCAACCGGCCCGCTCCATCTGCAGAACCACAGCAACCCGGTCCGCTATCGCAACATCTGGGTGCTGCCGAAATCGTGACTCCGATCGCCGACACAACGGTCAGCGACGCTCAAGACGTTGCCCAAAAACTTGCTGGAGCCCGTCGCGTGCTCGTGACCGGACTGCACGGGGTGTCAGCGGCCGTGGCCGTGGCCGCCTGCAATCTGGCCGAGGCGATCGGGGCGGCGATCGACGCCGGTGACGCCGAGATGACCCGCCCGGCCGGCCCCACGATCGCCCGCGCCGGCGAGGTCACTGCCGACCGCGAGGAACTCCGCGACCGAGCCGATCTGGTGATCTTCTGGTTCTGCGATCCGCAGGTGGTTAACGCGACATTCATCGAACGGTTTGTCACGCCGCTTCCCGCTCCACCGCTCGTGCGTCGCACGCTCGCCGTCGGGCCCACAAGCCTGGCCGGCGCCGAGATGCATGTGTCGCTCCCGCGCGAGGCAGCCGTCGATGCCGCACGGGTTGTGCAGCACCTGCTGCACCACGGCATGCCGGCGGCCGACGGGGAACCGCTTGTCACACCATGCGCGACCATCGCCGAGGCGATCGACCACGCCACCTGCGTGGCGGTCGCCACCGATCACGCCACCGATCCGCTCGGCCTCCAGGCCTGGGGCGTCGTGCATCTGGTCCGGACGATCGCCCACCACAAGCCCGCCTTCGAGATTCCGCTCGCGAACATCGATTCAAAACCAGCAGCGAACGTACTCACGTGGCGGTACGGCGCCGCCGGGGCGATCGCGAAGGCCGACCGTGCCGGCGGACGATTTCTCCCCGGCGAGGCCGCGGCCGTACGGCTCATCGAGCGTGGCGAGGTCGACTGCGTGATCGTGGTCGGCGGGCTCGCCGCCCCCGTCGCGGAAGTACTCAAGGCTCAGGCAAGCACGGTCTCCATGATCACGCTCGATGATCCCGATCCGGCCCGCATGAAGGATCGTCTCGAATCAATCGCCGCGGCAGCCCGCAGTGCACGTGCTCGTAGGGAGGCCGGCCGATGAGTGAGCCCTCTCGCTTCGTGCTCGTCGGCGGCACGGTCCACGATCCGGCCAACCACCGCGACGGCGTCGTCGCCGACATCTGGGTCGACGGCGGCCGGGTCGTCGACCCACCAGCCGACGCGACCGGCTTCGTGAAGATCGACGCGCGGGGCTTGGTCGTGATGCCCGGCGGCGTCGATCTCCACAGCCATGTCGCCGGCACAAAAGTCGGTGCCGGCCGACGCATCGCGCCGCAGTTGGCTCGCTCCCATCCGGCGGCGGTCCCCACAATTCATGCGACCGGCGCGCTCTACGCTGCCCTCGGCTACACGACCGTCTTCGATGCGGCCATCGCCACCGCGGCCGCCCCCATGGCCCACATGGAACTGGCCGACCTGCCGATCCTCGACAAGGGGATTTATCTCTTGGCAGCCGACGAGGAGGCGGTCGTTGCGGCACTCGATCGCGATGACATCCGCGAGGCGGCGCGACTCGTCGGCGACGCGATCGGCGTCGGTCGCGGCTGGGCCGTGAAGGTCGCCAACCCGGGCGGCCCATCGTTTTGGAAGCATGGCCGCCGCGGCGACCACCATGATCTCGACACGTCCCTCCCCGGCCGCTCGCTCACGCCCCGGCTCCTGCTCGACCGGCTGGCCCGCGTCGTGCAGTCGCTCGGGCTTCCGCACCCGCTCCATGTGCACACCGCCAACCTCGGCCTGCCCGGCAACTGGCGAACGATGCTCGAGACGATGAAGACGTTTGACGGTGTGCGGTCCCATCTTGCCCACGTGCAGTTCCACAGTTACACGGGGGGCGATCTCGACGCCGACTCGTTCGGCTCCGGTGTAGCCCCGCTCGTCGAATGGTTTAACGGCCACAAGGAACTCACGCTCGACGTCGGCCAGGTGCTTTTCGGCGATACGGTGGCTATGACCGGTGACTCGGCCGCCGCCGAGCATCTCGCTCACGCCACGAACGTGCCCTTCATGTCGCACGACCTGCACCTCGAAGGGGGCTGCGGTGTGCTGCCGATCACCTACCGGGAAAAGAGCCTCGTTCATGCCTGGCAGTGGGCGATCGGCCTGGAATGGTTTCTCACGGCCGACGACCCGTGGCGGGTCGTGCTCTCCACCGACCATCCCAACGGCGCTCACTTCCTCGCCTATCCGCTCCTCATGAAGCTGCTGGGAGACGAGGGCTTTCGTCGTGAGGCGCTGGCCCGAGTTCATCCGCAGGTCCGAAAGCGTTCGCCGCTGGCCGGCATCAGCCGCGAACTCACGCTGCACGAGTTGTGCATCATCACGCGGGCCGGCCCCGCGCGGATCGCCGGCCTGCCGCACAAGGGGCACCTCGGGGCGGGCGCCGATGCCGACATCACGCTCTACCGCCCTGATCCCGATCTCGCGCGGATGTTCGCCATGCCAGCGAAGGTGTTCAAGGCGGGCGTACTCGTCGCCGAAGATGGCGAGGTGCGGGCCACCCCGACGGGCAGCACGCTCAACGCACATCCTCACAGCTGATGCTGTGTCGATGACTGCCTGCTGCGGCAACTTTCGGAGTGATAGGCCGCTCCAGTACAGTAGTAGTGATATTTCGACCCACAACCCGCGGCCACACCATCGCCATGACGCGATTCCGTCTCGCCTTCGTCGGGTTCCCTTTCTTGATCGTGTTGGCCCTCATGCATGCCGCGGCCGGGATGGCCCAGGAGCCGCCGTACGATGTGCGGCCCCCTGCCGAGCCCCCGTATTACCGGGTCCGCTACGAGGCGTCGACGCAACCGGGAGAACTCATCTTTCCGGTGACCTACACCGCGTGGATTCCGGAGGATGTGAAGACGCTCCGCGGGATCATCGTGCACCAGCATGGGTGTGGCGAAGGCTCCTGCTCGTCCGGGCTCACCGGTGCCTACGACCTGCACTGGCAGGCGCTCGCAAGAAAGCACGCCTGTGCCCTGATCGCACCGTCGTATGAGCAGCCGGAAAAGGCCGATTGCCAGATGTGGTGCGATCCACGCAACGGCTCGGCCAAGACCTTCCAGCGGGTGCTCGTCGCTCTGGGAACGATGGCGGGCCATCCGGAACTCTCCACGGCGCCATGGGCCCTGTGGGGACACAGCGGCGGCGGCCACTGGGCTGGCGGCATGACGCTGCTGCATCCGGAACGGACCGTCGCCGTCTGGCTGCGATCGGGCGTGCCTCTGTTTGAAGCCGATGAGAAGCGGCCCTCCATCAAGCCGCATGGGTTGCCCGACGCGGCGCTTGCGGTGCCGATCATGTGCAACCCCGGCACGAAGGAGGGCGTCACGGTCACCGACAACAAGTTCAAGGGCGTATGGCCCGCAAACCAGGCGTTCTTCCACGCCGTGCGATCCCGGGGCGGCCTCGTCGCCGTCGCCATCGATCCCCTGACCAGTCACGAGTGTGGCAACCAGCGCTACCTCGCCATCCCGTGGCTCGATGCCTGCCTCTCGGCCCGCCTGCCGAAGCAGTCCGGTGATCCGCTGGTGGCGATGCCCATCGACAACGTCTGGCTCGGGCCGATCACGGGCGGCGACGCGACGTCGGCCAGGGACTTTAGCGGTGACGTGCTGACGATGGGCTGGCTACCCAATGAAGCCCTCGCCCGGAAATGGATGCAGTACGTCAAAGACACCAACGTCGTCGACACGACGCCTCCACCAACGCCGACAAACCTGCGGAGCAGCGGTGCGACGCTCACGTGGGATACTCAAGCCGATCTCGAAAGCGGCCTGGCTGGATTCGTGATCGAGCGAGACGGCAAGCGAATCGCCACGCTCCCCGAGAAGCCGAAGAACCCCTTCGGGCGGCCGCTGTTTCAAAACCTGCTCTACAGCGACACGCCCTCGCAGCCACTCGTGCCGCTCGAGTTCACGGATGGGACGGCCGGGCCCGACGCCGCCCACTCCTACCGCGTCATCGCCGTGAACACGGTCGGCCTCGAATCGCCGCCCAGCGCGGTGGCGACCGCTCGCAGGGTCGCTGAAAGTCGGGGGCTATTCAATGCTCCCGGTCACAGCAGCAAGCAGCGCGGAGATGAAGCGATCCGCTGAAAAATGCGTGGCTGCCCGCTCCTGCGCCGCAACACCGAACCGGGAGGCGACCGCGTCGTCCTCGATGAGCGAAAAGGCCCGCCGCGGAAACTCGCTCTCCGGAAGCGGCGGCACGATCCAGCCGGTTTCGCCATCGACGATCGCCTGCCGCGCAGCCTCGCTGTCGACCGCCACGGTCGGCTTCCCTGCCGCCATGGCATCGAAGAGGGCACCACCAAGCGCAACCTCCCCGGACTGCCACACAAACCGCACCTCGCGAAGCAGATCGGGCAGGCACTCGCACGAGGGCACGATCCGCAGCCGCTCGGCCAGATGCTGCACGCGGGCCCGTCGGCCCAGACGGCGCAGCTGCGGCCCGCTGCCGACGAGCACATGCTCGACATCCCGGCGGACCACGCCCAACTGATCGATCGCCCACAGCAGCCGGTCGAGCCGCGCTTGGGCGAGCAGTGGTGCGACGCAGAGCGACCAGATTTTCGCGGGATCGAGCCGCAGCCGTTCGGCGACCTTCTCGCGCGTCACAGCACCGGAAAATGCGGCGACAGCAACCGGCTCGATCGTGTCGAGGCGATGCCTTGCGACACCCGCCTTGCGACAGACTTCTGCGACGTGCTCTGACGAGGCGAGCACGCGATCCGCCCTCGTAACCGCCCAGGCCTCGGTCAGTGTGCGTGGGGCGACAGCCACCCGGCATACCAGTCGCGGTCGCTGGCGTCTCGACACGCGAAGCCTCGTCGCAATCGCAGAGGCTACGGCCTGCGGACGCCCGAAGGAGAGGACCGTCACCGGCTGAACGAGGCGAATGACGTCTGCCAGCCTCCCGACCATGGCTGCATCAGGCCGTGACCGCCGGCCGATCTCGTGCACGGTGATGCCGCAGGCAGCGAGCCGATCTGACAGCGATCCCACCGCCGACGTCAACGCCACATGCACCTGCCCACCGCTCGCAGCAAGCGCGGTCGCCGCGACCTCCACCTCTCTGCCGGTGCCGATCGGGTCAGCCCCGCGGGCCACCAGCAGAATCGAGTTGCCGGTCGGGTGCCACATTCGGTGATGCTCTGCGGATGGCTTCGATGTCGTCAGGATCGAGGGCGGCGAGGTACGGCAGGTGACGAAACCGACCGTTGAAGTCGAGACCATACCCCACAACGAACTCATCCGGAATGTCGAATCCCACGTACTCGGGCTCCATGGTCACTTCCGCCCGCCCGGCCTTCCGGAGGAGGACGAGCGACTGCACTCGCACCGCGCCGCGGCGACGCAGTTCCATGACGAGGGCCTCGAGCGTGCGGCCGGAATCGAAAATGTCGTCGACGAGGAGCACTTCTTGGCCCGCGATGTCAGGAAGGAGATCGAGACGCAGGTCGAGCCGCCCGGGGCTGGTCGCGGTGCCACGGTAACTGCTGGCCCAGACCATCCCCACGCAGATCGGGCCGTCGAGCCGCCGGATCAGATCAGCGACAACCACGATGCTGCCGGTGAGCACCCCGACCACTGTCAGCGGCCGACGCCCCACGTCGGCCCGTACGGCGTCGGCCAGCCGGGAGATGCCCGAGTCGAGTTGTTCCGGCGTAAGGAGCGTGCGCATGATGGAAGACTCGCCAAACCGATCGAAGCATAGCAGGTGCCTTTCCGATGCAGGATCCCTTGCCGCCACGCCCCCACTGGTCTGTCGTCGATGTGGCCGGTCACGCGTGCGAGGTCTTTGCGCCTGCGGAGCCCGCACCGGGCAAGGCCGTAATCTATCTGCATGGCGTGCGGGAGCGCTGGCTGCGGGAATGCAGCGGGCTCCGCGATGCGATCGAGGCTGTGTCTCTTCCGGTGATCGCCCCGCGGGCGGGCCGGTCGTGGTGGCTCGACCGGCTCATGCCCCGCTTCGATCCACAGGTCACACCCGAGCAGTATGTCGTCGGCGCGGTTCGCGACGAGGTGCACCGTCGCTTCGGCGTCGCCTCACCCGGCATCGCCCTGATCGGCACGAGCATGGGAGGCCAGGGGGCGCTCCGCATCTCGTATCGTCATCCGGCCATCTTTCCGATTGCGGCTGCCATCGCCCCGGCGATCGATTTTCATCTCGCCATGCGGCAGGCCGGTGACCGCGATGACGGCGAACTCTACGACACGCTCTGGGAAACCTACGGCGACGTCGAGCGGGCCCGCCAGGACACGGCGATTCTCCACGTGCATCCGCTCAACTGGCCGCGGCATCAGTGCTTCGCGAGCGATCCTTCCGACATCCACTGGCATGACGGCGCCGAACGGCTTCACAGCAAACTGGTGGCGCTTGGCATTCCGCACACGGCCTTGCTCGAACCCCGTGGCGGTGGCCACAGTCCGGCGTTTTACAACGCAGTCGCCGCCGACATCGTGCAGTTCGTGCTCACCGCGCTCGACGCCGAGTCGCGTCACGTGCCGGGCCGCGGCTGACCAAGCTGCTGCGGCGGGGCCGATCCGAAGCCTGGTGCCGCGAGCCCCCGGCCGGCTCCGCTGACCTGATCGAGATCGAGGAAGCGCGCGTCCTCCACGTCGACGCGATTGAGCGCTCTCCAGTAGAGAATCTTGCCGGCCGATGCCGAGGACGTGGGGCCGCCGACCCGCTCCTGCCGGAACAGCTGCGCGTCGCTGCGGCCATCCCCTTCGAAGACGAGCAGGTCCTTGGCTTCGCTCCACGACAGCCGAGTGCTGCGGGCGGTAAACGTCTCTCCCTCGACGAGCACGTTGCCGCCGGATGCCAGTTCGATCGTGCTCCGCCGCTGGCCTGGGCTCACCGGCGCTTGCCCCACGCTCAACACGTCGCTGGAAATACGAACGGCCCGCGGCGGCAGGCCGCCCGGGGAATGGGGGTCGAGCGTGTCGCCCCACTGGGCCACCGGTCCCCAGATCGCCTCGACCCGCTGGTGAAACTCCATCACGCGATGATTGATGTTACCCCGCAGCCCCCGCTGGAAATCGACGCCGAGATAGGTCAGTTCGTCCGATCGGGGCTGTGGGGCCGACGCCGCGGCCGCTCCCGGGGCTGCCGGCATGGCCATGGCAGGAGACTGCCCATACCGCGTACTGGTGAGCCGGCCCGGCCCGGTGCCCGTAAAGCCGCCCGTCGCCCGGTCGAGAACGAGATCCCGCACGAACAACTGCTCCACCGACTTCGTGCCATCCTCCGCCGTACTCTCACTGTCGATCCGGACGCCGCTGCCGCAGGCGATGCGGGCCACCTCCGACCGCTGCCCGCGTTGTTTGGCAGGATCGGCGAAGTCGATCGGCTGCGCGAGGATCACGTCGAGCGAGCCGGCCTTCAGCGCCGTGCCGCCGCTCCTGGTCACCACACGGTCGACGAACCGCGCCGTGAGCCCGTCGAAATCCATCCGCCCCTTCCATGTGACATCGAGCGCACCGGGTGTGGCCGGTGCGGCGGCGCGGTCATTGACGGCGCTGGCCACCGCGAGAGACTCGAGGCCGTTCATGCCCCCTGCCATCGGCAGCTTGAGCCGTCCGGCACCATCCACCGTCATCCGGTTGCGACCCCGGTCGAACTCGATGAGTGGTCCCTCGAGATCGACACCCCGGCCGGCGATCGTGGCCGGTCGTCCCGACACGATGGCCCGGGCATCAAACCGCGTGGCCCGCACGATCTGGGCCTGATCACCGCGAATGTCGAGGCCCGCCTCGCTCCCGCCAGCGGGACCGGCGTTCTCCTCGACCAGCCGCACCTGCCCCTCCATCGACATCTCCTCGACCTGATTGCCGCGCGGGTCGAGCAAAACCAGCCCGCGCACGAGCCCGCCAGTGGCTGCCAGTCGGCCGCGGAGGGGACGGTCGGCCGCTGGCTGTGGGGAGGACGGTGTTGATGATGCGACCGCCGGTGTTGAACTGGCAGCTTGTGACGGGCTGACTGCGGCGGTCCCGTCGGCAGCCGGGGCTGTATGCTTGAACCACAGTTCCATCCGCTCGGTGCGGGCAACGAGTTGCTCGCTGTCGATCTGCACGGTGCCGCGGGCGAGCATCCGCGAGGGCTGGATGCCCGAGAGAGCGGCGGTGCTGGATGGCCGCTGCGGCTGCTGTGGATCGGCGACCTCCAGCCACAGATGCATCTCGGCCGCCGTCAGCCGCCCCTGCGACTCGATCGCAACCTCGGCGTCACCCGCCAGTGATGCCACATGGCCGGCACCATCCGGCCGCACCCGCAGCCACTTTCCCCAACTGGCCTGGCCGGCCGGCCCCTTCTCCGTCTTGGTTCGCAGCCAGCCCGGCCCCACGGCCATGAGCGACCCCGGCGTGCCGGGTGGCCCGGGTGTGTAATCGATCGAGGCCGCTTCCATCTCCGACCCCTGCGCGACGAGCGCTACCGGTTCCTCGCCGTCGAGCAGGATCCGTCGCGTGGCAATTTCGTAGCCGAGCCGGGCACTGCGGGCTTCCAGCCCGGCGCCAGTGCTCCGGGCGATCACGGGAGCGCCTCGCGCCTGAATCTCCACCGGCTCCACACCGCCGCGGAGGCGACCGCTCCCCCGCCCGGCATCATCGCCGAGGATGATCGCCAGCAGATCACAACTGAGCTGATCGAGCCCGCCATCGGGGAGGTGCCGCAGCACCTCGACCTGCTGTTCGAGCGTGATCACGCTGGCTGACACGTTCATGCAGAGCGCACCGGCGCAGCTCACGAGCACAGGCGGAGTGGCCTGTGTTGCTTGTTCATCACCGGCTGGCTGGGCCGGCGACGACTCCTGCCCTGGGAGGATTCCGCCCGAAAAACCCTCGAGCCGCATCCGCACGTCGCGGTCGATCCGGATCGTATCAACGCCACCGATATTGGGCCCATGCTCATTGGCCCCCGGCCGGGGCATGAGCGCCGCCACCAGCGCCCGCCCGCTGCCGGTGGAGCGGCCATACCGAAACTGCACCTCTTCGTTGGTCCGCACCTCGAGTTCTGCCAGTTCGACGTCACGAGTAACGATCTCGATGTCGTCTTCGACATTCGGCGCCGAGGGCGTACCGCGAATCGTCACCTGTCCCCGCAGACTGCCGCCCACGAGTTTCGCCAGCCGTCCCTGACGCAGGTCGATCGGCTCGTCAAACTCGAGCACGGCTCCCTGCGGGGCCCGCAGCACGATCGTGCGACCCTCCGCCTTGCCTTCGCCGACCCGATTCCGATCGGGCAGGACCACGAGCGTGCAGGGCACGAGGTTCACGCGGCCGTCAGGGAGCGTGTGGTAGTTCTTGAAGAGGAGCCGCATCTGCCGACTCTCGAGCATGATGGGATCGTCCAGTTCCCACGACCCTTGTGGCAGCACGTCGCCAAGGGAGGCAAGCCGCTGGTCGGAGCGGGCTCGGATCGCCGCCGCCTGCTCCGGCGACAATTCCACCGCCGTCACCTCGACGGCGATTTTGGGCTCGACCCAGGGCACGACGGCCAGCCGGTAGAAGCCCGCCATGGCAAGCACGACGAGAAACACCCGCGCAGTACGTCCGAAGCGATGTTCCATGGGTGCTACGCCGAGTACCTGCCAACGATTGGCTGCCACTGCCCGCGGGCCTTGAGGAGCCGCTCCACCACTTCGCGAACCGCACCGCCGCCGCCAGGAAGGGTGGTGACGAGCCTGGCCGCTGCCCGCACCTCCGCACAGGCATCGCCCACCGCCACACCCACGCCGCACCGCATGATGCACGCGAGGTCGGGCAGGTCGTCGCCGATGAATGCCGTCTGTTCCCAGGAGAGTCCTGTCTCGGTCAGAATCGCCTCGACGGCCTCTCGCTTGTCCTGCACTCCCTGCCGCACGATCGCGAGCCCAAGTTCCTCGGCACGGAGGGCGACGACGCGGCTCGACCGCCCGGTGACGATCCCGGCAGGGTATCCCGCCCGTTGCCAGAGCTTGATGCCGAGGCCATCGCGGATGTGAAACGTCTTGGCCTCGACCGCGTCGTTCGCCCAGATGACGCCCCCACCCGTCAGCACGCCGTCGCAGTCGAGCAGGAGGAGTTGGACATCGGCCAGGCGGCGTTCGAGAGCGGCATCGTCCGTCATGGTGCCGGCCGTCGTCATGGCGGTTCCTCGCAACGCGGAAAACTGAATCACCTCAGGCCGCTGCCGAGGGGCTACGAACGAAACTGCTGGCCTCCTCGGCAGGCACGAGCCCAACGAGGTCGACGATGTCGAGCAGCCCCACAGGCCTCCCGTCGGCAGCCAGCACGGGCAGTTCGCTGATGCGGCGGGTCTCGAGGATCGCGAGAGCGTCACTCAGCCGGGAGCCCACGGCCACGGTCGTGGGCCGCCGGGTCATCACCGCCCCGATCGGCCCGTCGATGGCGGCATCGTTCCGCCGCTCGAAGAGCCGGGCCAGGTCGCTATCGGTAAAGATGCCACCGAGCATGCCGGCGGCGTCGATCACCATCACGGCCCCGGTCCGCCGCATCGGCAAGGCCCGCGAGAAGACCGTCCGCACCAACTCCTCCGGCCGTGCGGTGCGACACTGCGCGAGCGGTCGCATCGTCTCCTCCACCCGCATCAGCTGGCGGCCGAGGCTGCCGCCGGGATGGCGGGCCGCGAAGTCCTCCGGTGTGAACTGTCGGAGGCTGCTGGTCACCAGCGACAGCGCGTCACCTAGCGACAGCATGAGCGCCGTGCTCGTGCTCGGGGCCAGTCCGTGCTCGCAGGCTTCCCGCACCTTGCCGGTGGTGAGCACCACGGTGGCCGTCCGACCGAGCGTGCTGTCGGCCCGCCCCGTCAGGGCGATGATTGGAATGTCGCGCGCTGTCACGTGGGGCAGCAGACGCGTGATCTCCTCGGTCTCACCCGACTGCGAGAGGGCGAGCACCACGTCGTCGCGACGCAGCGCGCCTAGGTCGCCATGCATCGCCTCGGCCGGATGCAGGAAGTGGCTCGGGCTTCCGGTTGAGGCGAGCGTCGCCGAGATCTTGCGGGCCACGAGGCCGGCCTTGCCGATCCCGGTCACGACCACGCTGCCGGTGCAGTCCGCCACGAGACGCACCGCCCGCGCGAAAGCGCCGCCGAGCTGGTCGGCCGCGGACAGGATCGCCTCCCCCTCGGCGCGGAGAATCTCCTGGCCGCGGGCAAGCAGGTCGGCATCCGTCGGATCGGTAGCAGGGGCGCGGTCGTCCATGGGGGGCGGGACTATAGGCCGACTGCGCAAACGCCGCAACGCGGCTTTTCAGCCTCGCGTGAGTCATTTCCGCGATGGGCAGCGAGGGGTGGCCCGTGCCAATCGAGCGGCGTAGGAAACCGAGCGCAGCCAGGATGGCGGAAGCGAGGTTTCCTCCGAGCGAGCGCAGGCCCTGGAGGGCCGCAGCGAGCGTCCGGCGAGATGGCACGGGCCACCCCGAGCCGCGTCACCGAACAGGTCACGCCCCAGCGTACCGCTTCGCCATCTCGGCCAGCGTGATGCACTTCACCTTGCCGGCGTTGCCCGCCTGGCCAAACTGCACCATCCGCTCCGCACAGACCTTCTTCATCGCCTCCCGCGACGGCTTGAGATAGTCGCGCGGGTCAAACTTTTCCGGCGCCTCGAAGAGCACCTTGCGGATGGCGCCGGTGATCGCCATGCGGCAGTCGGTGTCGACGTTGATCTTGCGGACGCCGTGCTTGATGCCCTTCTGGATCTCCTCGACCGGCACGCCCCATGTCTGTGGCATCTTGCCGCCATACGTATTGATGATGTCCTGGAGTTCCTGGGGCACGCTCGACGAGCCGTGCATCACGAGATGGCAGTTGGGAAGCTTGGCATGGATTTCCTCGATCCGCTTCATGGCGAGCACATCGCCATCGGGCTTGCGGGTGAACTTGTAGGCGCCGTGGCTGGTGCCGATGGCGACGGCCAACGCGTCGACACCGGTAGCCGCCACGAACCGGGCCGCCTCGTCGGGATCGGTGAGGAGCTGGTCATGCGACAGCTTGCCAGTGGCCCCGTGACCATCCTCGGCCTCGCCCTCACCGCTCTCGAGCGACCCCAGGCAGCCAAGCTCTCCTTCGACCGACGCCCCCTGCCGATGGGCGAGGGCCACAACCTCCTTGGTCACCTTCACATTGTAGTCAAAGTCGGCCGGCGTCTTGCCATCTTCCTTGAGCGAGCCGTCCATCATGACGCTCGTGAAGCCGTGGTCGATCGCGCTCTGGCAGGTGGCCGGCGAGTTGCCGTGGTCCTGGTGCATGGCG
>CAZODJ010000063.1:11946-13475 GCA_964578555.1 uncultured Candidatus Kuenenia sp. | reverse complement strand
CGTGCACCCGCGGATGACGGTCAAGCCCGAGGAAGCTGTCGGAGCCGAAGTTCCAAAACTGGTGCCCCTCGTATCTGGCCCGCCGGTCGTCGGTCATTTCTTCGAGGCCCAAATCCTTCAGGTGAAGGCCGTCGTTCGCCGCAAGAAACGAGAGGGCAAGCCGCGTGACTTTATGGTTGGAGAGCCGCTCCGTGAGGACGTCGAGACCGACAACCGGACCAGCCGACGGCTCGGCACTGCGCCGCCTGCCCGTCACCCGGGCAATGAGGGAGCGAACGGAGAGTTGTCCTCGAGTGGGCATGCGTCGTGGCTTCCTTGTCACGCGTGGAGGATTGCGGATGTCGTCCGCCCGTTCGTGCGGCGGCTCCGTGCCGGGCGAACCGCGGAAAAAGTAGCACATGAGTCACGTTTTTGACCACACCATCGTCGCCCATCGGGGCTGAGGCCAATCCGGCCGGGATGCCCTTGGCGACGGCTGGCGGAATACAATCCGGGTTCAATCCCGCTGTGCCCCTCCACGGAGCCCATCATGCCGCAGACCGGCGACGGACAAGGCCCGATCTTTCTCACCGCCACCGACTACGACCTGCCGAAGACGCTGCCGGAGGGAATCGCCAAGTACGCGAACTTTCGCCCGATGGCCACGGGAGGCACGGGGGTTCTGCGGACCTGTTTTGACCAACTCACGGGCCGCACCGTCGTGATGAAGACGCTCCTGCGGCAGTTTCTCCTTGACGACAAGGAAAACCGCCGGCTCCTCCGTGAGGCCCGTGTGACGGCCCAACTTCAGCATCCCAATACGGTGCCCGTCTACGAGATTGGGCGCGACCCCGTGCAGGGGCTGTACTTCACGATGAAGCGGGTCTCGGGGGAAAACCTCTTCGAGATTCTCAAGCGTGTTGCGACCAAGGTGCCGGAGACAGTGGTCGAATTTCCGCTGCGGCGACGCGTCGACATCGTGGTCTCGGCCGGCCTGGCGTTGATGTATGCGCATGCCCGGGGTGTCATCCACCGGGACGTCAAACCGGAAAACATCTGGGTGGGCAATTTCGGTGAAGTCATTCTGCTGGATTGGGGCGTGGCGAAGGTATGGGGACAGCCGGACGACGCTCCGCTCTCTCCTCTCCTTACCGCGCCGCAAAACCAGCCGCAGGCCCTCACGATGGCTGGTGACCGGCCGGGCACGCCGCTGTACATGTCGCCCGAGCAGATCAACGTCAACCGGGCGGCCGTCGACGAGCGAACCGACGTTTTCAGCACCGGCGTCGTCCTCTACGAAACCACGGCGCTGCGGGAGCCGTTCCGAGGTCGCGTGATCCAGGAGACGTTCGAAAACATCCTTCACGATACGCCGCCCCTTCCCTCGGCTGTCCGGCCGGAAGAGAAGATCCCGCCGGCGCTCGATGCAGTCATCATGAAGGCGATCGAGAAAAATCCTGCGAGCCGGTTTCAGACGATGCGGCAGATGCTGGATGCCCTGCGGGCCGTCGAATTTCCGGAGTGACGTCGACGATGGATCCACCCAGACC
>CAZODJ010000063.1:7335-11846 GCA_964578555.1 uncultured Candidatus Kuenenia sp. | reverse complement strand
TGCCGCGGGGGGCTTTCGCTTCCTTCCCTGGAGGACAGAACTAGACGGCGGAGGCCGCTAGGGCTTCCTTGACCGTCTTGATGATCGCGGCGGCGACCTTGTAGGGATCGGCATTCGACGCGGGTCGACGATCCTCGAGCCGGCCCTTCCAGCCGTTCTCGATCGTGCCAACCGGGATCCGGATCGACGCGCCACGGTCGGAGACACCGTAGCTGAACTGGTCGATCCGCGCCGTCTCATGCTTGCCCGTGAGCCGCTGATCGTTATCGGCGCCGTACACGCTGATGTGACGGTCGATCACGCCGCCGAACCCTTCGCAAATCCGCGTGAACACTGCCTTATCGCCGCTGGTGCGCATCAGGCCATTGGAGAAGTTGGCATGCATGCCGGAACCATTCCAGTCAAGCTTGCCGAGCGGCTTGGGATGCCACTCGATGGCGTAGCCATACTTTTCACCGATTCGCTCGAGCAGATACCGGGCCACCCAGATTTCGTCGCCGGCCCGCTTGGCACCCTTGGCGAAAACCTGAAACTCCCACTGGCCTGCGGCAACCTCGGCGTTGATTCCTTCGACGTTGATGCCGGCATCGAGACAGGCATCGAGATGCTCGTCGACGCAAGCCCGACCGTGGGCGTTTTCCGCGCCGACGGAGCAGTAGTAGGGGCCCTGCGGAGCCGGGTAGCCACCGGCCGGGAAGCCCGGGGGATTGTTGTTCTTCGTGCACCAGAGGAAATACTCCTGCTCGAAGCCAAACCAGAAGTCGTTGTCGTCGTCATCGATTTTCGCCCGACCGTTACTTGCATGCGGGGTTCCATCAGGATTGAGAACCTCCGTCATGACAAGGTAGGCGTTCTTCCGCTCGGGGTCGGGGAAAATCGCCACAGGCTTCAACAGGCAGTCGGAATCGTGCCCGGTCGCCTGCTCGGTGCTGCTCCCATCGAACGACCACATCGGGCACTCCTCGAGGGAGCCACCGAAATTTGATCGCACTTGCGTCTTCGAACGCAGGCTCTGGGTGGGCTTGTAACCGTCGAGCCAAATGTACTCCAGTTTCGTCTTCGTGCTCATATCTGAAGCTAGTCCTTACTTCGGGGAGAAAAGAAACGCACAAGGGCCTGGGGACCAACAGGACTCCGCGACCTCGACCTACCACGCCGGCCGCGAAAGCGGACGACGCAGGCAGCCGCCTTGTCGGTGTCTGCAGGGCTTCAGGCGTTGTATCATGGATGCAAACGGCATGCCACTTGCTCTGCCGTTTTTCGGGGAGCTTTTTCTGGGCCAATCACGTCGGGTCTATCTGGGCTTCGAAGAATGGATCGCCCGGAAACTCGGCAACGATCTCTTTGGCATGCACGAAAAATCGGCACGGACATCAGCCGGTGTTCAGCGCCTGAGCCCCGGCTTTGTTTGCCTCGCGATAGTCACCACTCGCGACAACGCGGGCATCGGCAAGCGGTCGCCGATAGGAGTAGATCCACGCCGGAACGGTAGTGCCATCGGGCCGTGTCGCCACGGTCAGTTCCCGCCGGTAGAGCGGGTCGTCGCCGCTGGTTTCCTCGTAGGCATCGAGTAGGGCGAGTTGCCGGTCGTCGGAAAGGATCAGCAGATCGCCGTGGACGGTGCCCGGCCCATCTACCACCGCCGGGTATGGACCGAGGTCATAGAGCATTCCGGGCACCGTGGCTGGTCCCACGACCGCGAGCCCCGCGATCAGCCGCTGCTGCTCGAGCCCTGCCAGACAGGGCCGCAGCGTGCCATAGACAAAGAGATGCGGCGTCGCAGGCTCCATGTGCACGAGTATAGCCATCCAACTCGGGACTGTTGGCCGCTCCCAGCCGCCGGGCACGTATCTAGAGTGCCCGGCGATGCTTTCGGCGTTGGCGGCCGGCCGCCGGTGCGACAGCGGTGGCAACCGGGGCTGGCGCCGCCATCGGCTCCGTGCGACCTCCACGCGGAGCGGGCCTCGCCCTGCCACGCGGCGACCGACGCCTCTGCGGCTCGCGATCGGCGACGGGCTCATGCGACGGCTCGTTTTGCCGGGTGAGCGACCGCCGGATCAACTGCTCAATAGCCTTGAGCCGCGAATGCTCTTCAGCATCGCAGAAGCTCACTGCCTCGCCCGTCTGCCCGGCTCGGCCCGTGCGGCCGATCCGGTGAACGTAGGTCTCCGGCTCATGTGGTAGATCAAAATTGACGACGTGCGACACGTGATCGACGTCGATGCCGCGGGCGGCGATGTCGGTGGCGATCAGCACCGGGGGCCGCTGGGACTTGAAGGCGGCCAACGCCCGCTCCCGCTGCCCCTGGGTCTTGTTGCCGTGGATGGCGGCCGCATTGATGCCTGCCTTGTCGAGGTCGCGATGCAACTTGTCGGCGCCGTGCTTGGTGCGGGTGAAAACGATTACGCGAGGCATCGCCTCCGCCTTGAGGAGCTTGACGAGCGTCGCCTTCTTCTCCTTCTTGGGCACGAAGACGACCGACTGGCTCACCGTTTCCGCCGACGTTGCCTGAGGAGTCACGTGGACTTCCAGCGGGTCACGCAGCATCGTGTCGGCGAGGCTGCGGACCTCGGTCGGCAGCGTGGCAGAGAAGAAGAGCGTCTGACGATCGCGGGGCACCATGGCGATGATCTTCCGCATGTCATGGATGAATCCCATGTCGAGCATACGGTCGGCCTCATCGAGCACGAGAAACTCCGTCGAGCGGA
The DNA here is from genome assembly GCA_964578555.1 of uncultured Candidatus Kuenenia sp. Classification (GTDB taxonomy): domain Bacteria; phylum Planctomycetota; class Planctomycetia; order Pirellulales; family UBA1268; genus CACORA01. Next base: position 9,138 of record CAZODJ010000063.1, on the reverse strand, counting down.
TGTCGACGAGCCGCTGGCCGATGAGGTCGAGCAGGCGGCCCGGCGTGGCCACGAGCACATCGATGCCCTTCATCATCGCGCGGGCCTGGGGCTGCTGCCCCACGCCGCCATAGATCACGGCGGACGTGATGCCGGCATGCCGGCCGTAGGCCAGGAAACTCTGGTGGATCTGGCCGGCAAGCTCCCGAGTCGGCGCGAGGACGAGCGTGCGGCAGCGTCGCGGAGCGGCAGCGCGGGGCGTGGCCAGCATGCGATCGATGAGCGGGAGCGCAAAGGCGGCAGTCTTGCCCGTGCCTGTCTGGGCGCAGCCGAAGAGGTCGCGGCCGGCGAGTACGTGCGGGATCGCCTTGGCCTGAATCGGCGTGGGCGTGGCGTAGCCTTCCTCAGCGAGGCTCCGCAGCACGAGCGGCGAGAGGGCGAGGTCGGAAAAAGAAATCGGCGTGGTCAGGTTCGTATTCAAAAGACATTCCCAAAGGGGGTGTGAAAAAAGCAGCGGATACACGATGGACCGGACGGGCATCCCGAATGCAGCCAGAGGCGACAACGCGATCCCGGTGATGGACCACTGCTTGCCGGGCAAGAGGTTTTTGGTGAAACGTGGGTCTGAAACCCGCCGGACACGAAAAACGGCCGCTGCGAAAAGAGGCGATCGCGGTGAGGAAACCACGCCTCATCAGACGTGTCCAAACACCTTCATCAATTCCGTTCTGCACCAACCCTACCACCGTTCCGGCAGGTTGGCAATGCGACTTTGCCAGCAGAGTTGCACGATTGCGGTCGATTGGCAACGCTTTCGAGCTGGTTGGCTCCCAAAATACTGCGTCTGATGGCGGACGTGCAGTCGAATGAAGCGAATCGTCAAACTCGCCCTCCACTGGCAGATTCTCATCGGCATGCTGGCCGGGGCGGCGATCGGCGTCGGGCTCAACGTCGGGGCGGGACGCTCGAACGTCGTGATCGAAGATGGGCTGCCCGCCGCCGTGCGGGCTGTCAGCATCGAGGACTCGACTGACCAGACATCAATTCGCCAGCGGATGGCGGATGGCGAGGAGAGAGTCTTCGTAATCAGGAGAACCGGCGAGGCCCCGGCTGGAGCGGGAACGGCGGAGGTGTTTGACGGGTGGTCTGAGTTCAGCCGTCAGGAACCGGCACTGTCCGCACTCTACGAGGCCCGGGGCCGCAGTCCGGCCCGCGTGTGGGGGGAGCGGTTTCGCCGGCTCGGCAGCCTCTTTCTCCGGCTGCTCAAGATGGTGGCTGTGCCGCTCATCATCACGTCGTTGGCCAGCGGCGTGCTCGGCCTCGGCGGCACCACCAACCTGGGGCGGATGTTTTCCCGCACGCTCGGCTACTACTTCGTGACGAGTTTGCTGGCCATCGTCACCGGACTGGTCGTGGTGAACATCGTGCGGCCCGGTCTCCGGGGCGGCGGGCCGCCGGTGGCTGCGGCCGGTGCCGGTCAGGCCGTGGACACCGCGGCGGGAGGTCACGCCGCCGACCCAGCTGCAGCGCGGGGGCTCGGCGACGTGCTCTTTTCGCAAGTGGAGGCGATGATCCCGGAGAACCCGTTCGCCGCTTTGGTCGAGCCCAATTTTCTCTCCATCATCGCCTTCACGGTCGCCTTCACGATCTTTGCCATGCTCGTGGGCGGTGAGGTGGCGGCCTCCGTCCGCCGCGCGGCCGAGACAGGCTTTGCCGTCATGATGGCCATGACGACTGCCATCATTCGGCTCGCGCCGGTGGGAGTCTTTTGTCTCGTCGCCTCCGTCACGGCCACCCAAGGGATCGGCGTGTTTCGGTCGCTGG
>CAZODJ010000063.1:0-7235 GCA_964578555.1 uncultured Candidatus Kuenenia sp. | reverse complement strand
CAGCAGGTGGTGGTCTGCGTGACGGCCCTCGTGGCCAGCGTGGGCGCCGCGGGCATTCCCCACGCCGGCCTCGTCATGATGGCGATCATCCTGCAGGCAGTCGGGCTTCCGATGGAGTCGCAGGGAGTCATCTTGGCGGTCGATCGCGTCCTCGACATGATGCGGACGACTGTCAACGTGTGGAGCGACTGCTGCGGCTGCGCGGTGATCGATGCCTGGGATGATCAGGATGTGAGGGGAATGACGTGAGTGAAACGACGACAAGATCCTGGTGGCGAAGCGATGATGCATGGGCGATGCTGGTGGCGGCCGGCCTGTTGGCCGCCGCCTGGTGGTGCACTGTGCCGGCAAGCGAGGCGACGGCGGAACCGGGGCAGCCCGCGTTTCGCAACCTGCTCACGCCGTGGCTCGCCACGCCCGGCGGCTGGTCGACCGATCCATTCCGGGCCTTCAGCGGCCCGACCGAGCCGGGTGGGCCGAGCCGGGCCTCTGCAGTGGCTGTGACGATGGCAGGCTGCGCCCTTGTGTTGGCAGTCGCCCTGGCGGGGGTGGGCGTGCCCCCGGGCCGCAGTGTGCCGGCAGTCGTGGGGCTGGTGGCTTTGGCCACGCTCGCGTGGCTCGTCAACGGGCAATCGCTGAACAAACTCCTGCAACTTGAGTATGTGTTGTGGGCGTTTGCCGGCGGCCTGTTCATCAGCAACGTGATCGGCACGCCGGCCTGGCTCAAGCCGGCACTGCGCGGCGAACTCTACATCAAGATCGGGTTGGTCCTGATGGGGGCCAGCCTGCTCTTCGGCACCCTGATGAAGCTCGGTCCGCCAGGGATTCTCGTCTCCTGGGTCACGACACCGATCGTGCTCGTTGCTACCTACCTTTTTGGGCAACGGGTGCTGAAGATCGAGTCGCGTTCGCTGAATCTCGTGCTTTCGGCCGACATGAGCGTGTGCGGTGTGTCGGCGGCGGTGGCGACGGCAGCAGCCTGCCGCGCCAAGAAGGAGGAGCTCTCGATCGCCATCGGCATCTCGCTGGCCTTCACCGTCATCATGATGTTTGCCCTCCCGATGGCGATCGAGGCAATGGGGCTCGATCAGGTGCTTGCCGGGGCCTGGATCGGCGGCACGGTGGACTCCACCGGTGCCGTCGTGGCGGCAGGCGAACTCGTAGGCCCTATCGCTCGCGACGTCGCAGCCTCGGTGAAACTGATTCAAAACGTGCTGATCGGTGTGATCTCGCTCGCCGTGGCGGCCTGGTGGGCTCGGACGGAAGACGGGGGAAGTACCTCCGGTGCGGCACGGCCGGCCACGACCGTGTCAGCCGGCAGCATGCTGGCGGAGATCTGGCGGCGGATGCCCAAGTTCGTCTTCGGCTTTATCGGTGCCTCGGCCCTGTTCACCTTGCTCGCCGCGAGCGGGCCGGGCCGGGACGTCGCCGTGGCGACGATGCTGAAGGGGCCCGTGAAGATGATGCAGTCGTGGTGCTTCTGTCTGGGCTTCGTCAGCTTCGGCCTGGAGACCGAGGTGCGCCGGCTCGCAGCCGCTATGGGTTCATGGAAGCCGGTCGCCCTCTACGTCTGCGGGCAGGCCTTCAATCTGTTTCTCACGTTCGTCATGGCCTGGCTCGCGTTTCGAGTCATTTTTCCCGATGTCGCCGCCCGATTGGCGTCGGGAGGTGGCTGAGAGTAAAGTCCACCCGTTGTCCGTTCAGGCGACACGTTTGGCCGCGCAGCCACGCGCGGTGAAGCAAGGGGCATGGAACACCCCGCCTCGAAAAGGTGTTCCATGCCATTCTTCTCCGGCAAGCGGGTGCTTGTCATTGGCGGCAGCCGCGGCATCGGGCGGGCCCTCGCCCTGCAACTGGCCCACCGCGGTGCGACCGTCTGCATCGCCGCCCGCAGTCTGACCGACTTGGCCGACGGCAAGGCGGCCCTGGCAGCGATCAGTTCAGCGCCCCACGGTGCGGTCGAACTCGATGTCTGCCGGCCCGCGACAATGATGCCCGCACGGGATCGGATTCTGAACGACCTCGGCGGGCTCGATGTGCTCGTGTGTGGATCGGGCTATGCCCGCGCCGCTGCGTTTCTCGACACCGATCCCGATGAGTTTGGCCGCCTGATGGCGGTCAACTACCTCGGCCACGTGCATGCCGTACGGTGCTTTGCCCCCGTGCTGGCCAGTCAGGGAAGTGGCGACATCTGCCTGCTGTCGTCGCTCGTCGCCTGCCTGCCGATCTACGGCTACTCGGCCTACGCGGCGAGCAAAGGAGCGATCGCGACGCTTGCTGAGTCGCTGAGGCAAGAGATGAAGCTCCACGGCGTGCGTGTCGGCGTCTTTTATCCTCCCACCACCGACACGCCAGGGCTGGCGGATGAAAACCGGACCAAGCCGCCAGCCGTGTGGGCCCTCGAGAGCCAGAGCGGCTGGAACCGCATCTACTCGGCCGATGAGGTGGCGTGTGCGATCGCCCGCTGCATCGAGCGGGGTGTGGTGCACGGCTCCGTAGGGCTCGACAGCTGGCTGCTCCGCACCGGCCAGCGTCTCCTGCCGGGCCTGGTCCGACGGCTCACCGACGGCGAAGTCCGGAAGGCCTTGGCCGCCGCGCGACGGAAGGGGGCGACATGCCCCACGTGACAATCACCCCCGTCGACACCCGTAGCCAGCAGCGACGATTCCTCCGCCTGCCCTGGGAGATCTACCGGGACACGCCCCAGTGGGTGCCGCCGCTGGTGCAGGCTGCCAAACGCCAGATGGGGTTCGCCCGGCATCCGTTCTATGACCGCGGCCGAAGCCGCTCGTTCCTCGCCACGCGGGAGGGCGGCGACATCGGCCGGATCACGGCGATCGTCAACGATGCCCACAACGAGCAGTACGGCGAACGGCTCGGCTTCTTCGGCTTCTTCGAATGCGCCGACGACATGGAGGCGGCGCAGGGCCTCTTTGCCGCTGCCCGGACATGGCTTCGGGCCGAAGGCATGACCGCGATCCGTGGGCCGGCAAATCCGTCGCTTAACTATGAATGTGGCCTACTTGTCGACGGCTTTCACCTGCCGCCGCAGTTCATGATGACCTACAACCATCGCTGGTACGAACGGCTGATTCTCGAAAACGGGTTCGCGCCGGTGCAGGATCTCTTCGCGTTCTGGGGCACACTCGACATGCTGGCCACGCTCGATCCGAAGCTGGCCGCCATGAACGAGAGCGTGGTGGAGCGGTTTGGCGTGAGGATTCGCACGCTCGACACCCTTCGCTTCGCCGAGGAGGTGAGCACCTACCTCGACATCTACAACCGCAGCATGGGGGCCACCTGGGGCTTCGTGCCGCTTTCGCAGTCGGAGGCGGCAAGCATCGCGGTGGAGCTGCGACACCTTATCGTGCCGGAGCTGGCCCTCTTCGCCGAGATCGATCGGAAGCCGGTCGGCGCCTGCTTCTGCCTGCTCGACTACAACCCGCGGATCAAGGCGATCAATGGCCGGCTCTATCCCTTCGGCTTCCTCCGGCTCCTGGCGAACCGCCGGGCGATCACGAGCATGCGGGCGATGACGACCAACGTGATCCCGGAGTATCAGGCCTGGGGCATTGGGCTGGCGCTGATGGCGGCACTCGTGCCGGCGTTGCAGGAGTGGGGCATGCGGGAGGTCGAATTTTCATGGGTGCTCGAGAGCAACCACCTCTCGCGGCGGACACTCGAGCGCGGCGGTGCCCTGCGAACCAAGACCTACCGGCTGTATCAGGACGCCTAGCCAGTCGCGTGCGCGAGGGTGTCGGCGGCGCAGGCGGTGGCGACGGCTGCGACCCCGTTGGCTTCCGTCACGCGGCGGCAGTGGGAGCGGTCATGAATCCAAGCGATCTGGTCGGCCGCCAGATCGCGGACCGCGCGGGCGTAGGTCTCCATTTTGTCGAGTCCGCTGGAGAACGTGATCTCGACGAGCGATGAGGCCTCGAAGGGCTTGAACCGCCCCCGCATGCGGCGGGCCTCAGCGTCGTAGCGATCGACCAGACGGACAACGCTCCCCGGCAGGATGTCGGCCAGCTGATCGAGGGCGGCGCCATCGGCGAGGGCCCGCAAGACCCCGTGGGTAAACACCCAATCAAAGAGCCGCAGTTCGCCCCGTTCGAAGACGAGCCGAAGTTCCTGACGGTCGAGCCGGCTCGGCTGATGAAAGCCATGGACGAAGTGCATGAGCACGCCGGTCTGCGGGATGTCCGTGGCATAGCGGCAGGTGCAGCAGACCTGCTCCTCGACCGGCTCGTGAGCCGAGTTTTCCGCATGCGGGCGGACGCTCCGGGCCGCGGTCACGACCGTGGCTGGGCCGAGCCAGTCGGCCACGAGATCGAAGAAATGCACGCCATGCTCAACGAAGATGCCGCCGCTCACGTCACGATTCCAAAACCAGTGGTTGCGGCCGAGGCCTTCGTCGGCGGCATCGTTGATGAAGAGTCCGTGGATCAAGTCGCCCAGCAGCCGAGAGTGGATGACCTGCTTGACGACATCGGCCAACGCGGAGTACCGCTCGATGAGGTTCGCGGCGCAGACAAGTTCACCGCGTGCCGCGAGGCGGGCGAGTTCCTCCGCTTCGGCGACGGTCGTGGCGGGCGGCTTTTCGACGAGCACATGCTTGCCCGCCTCGAGGGCCACCTTGGCCTGGCGGAAATGGGCTGCCGGTGGTGTGGCGAGGTAAACCAGGTCGATGTCGCCGGCCGTCAGCACGGCATCGACGTGCCGTTGCCCCACTCCCAGTTCGGCGACCGCGCGGCCGGCCGCGACGACGTCGATGTCGGCGACCGCGGTGACCGCGAGCCCCGGAAGATTTCGATACTGCTGCGTCGCGAAGCGGGCAAACGAGCCACAGCCCACGACGCCGACGCGGAGCGTGGCAGGCGGAGCCATGGCGAGCGAACTGGCATGCGGTGCGTGTGACACGGAGGGCATCTCCCGAGTGGAAGACGTCCATGCCAGAAGAGAAAAGAAAAAAGGTGCCAGCCACCAAATCTGCGGAAAACACCCAATCGAGCCGACCGGATTACCCAGTTTTGGTGGCTGGCACCTTTTTTCTATGCGCGGATGGCTCACAAAATCCAGCAGGCGTTCGTCGAGCGGCTGCCGCGATAGCACTTGAGCCGGTCAGTTCGCCCGGATCGCGTAGAGCGCGTCATAGGAGCGGAGGTAGAGCGTGCCGTTGGCGACCAGCAGCGAGGCGGTGATCGCCTCGCCGATGTCGATCGAGTCGAGCAGTTCAAAGTCCCGCCCCGCCTTCACGATGGAGACCCACCCATCGTTCGACCCGAAAGAGAGACGACCGTCCACCAGAAGCGGGCTCGTGCGGTGCTGACCGGTGTGGGTCCGCTTCACGTACACATCCTCGCCCGTTTCGAGATCGACGCACTGCAGCTTGCCGTCCTTATGCAACAGATAGACCAGGCCATCGGCGATCACCGGAATGCTCACGTCGGGGGTGAGCGGGTTGATCCAGCGGACGACCGCGGCCTTGTCGGAGCAGTCGCCGACGAGATCGTCGTTGACCCGCAACGCGACGGTGGGGCCGCCCTTGCAGGTGGGGATGATGATCGTGCCGGGCACGACGCCGGGAGAGGCGACGAACCGAAACGTCTGGTCGTGGGGCTTGGGATTGGTCGCGGTCGGCCCGTTGAGCCCACCAAACCGCCAGAGCTCCCGGCCGTCATCGAGGGCATGGCCCGTGGTGCAGTCGGCCCCGTGGGCCACGAGAAACTCGCGGGTACCGTCGCGGTAGAGCATCGGCGAGGCATAGGAATGCTTGCACTCGAACTGCGCATCGGTGATCCGATCGACCTCCCAGATCGTCTCGCCTGTCCTCTTGTTGAGCTTGATCACCTTCCCTGTACGGGTCTGGTCATCGAGCTTCATCGCGCCGTGAATCAGCTGCAGGTAGAGAAAGTCACCATCGAGCACCGGAGTCGAGGTCATCCCAAACTGGATGTCGATCGTGCCGAACCGCTCGTTGGCATCGAGTCGCCAGACCTCGGTGCCATCAACCGTGTAGCAGGCGAGGATCCCCGTGCCGAAAAACGCCCACACATGCTCACCATCAGTCGACGGCGACGGCGAGGCCGAGTTGCCCTCGCCAGCCCGGGCGTCTTGATTACCGGAGCAGGCGGTCCGCTTCCACTTGATGGATCCGTTCTCTGCGGCGACACACAGCAGCACGAGGTCGTCGCCCTCATTGCTGGTCAGGTAGATGCGGTCGCCCCACACGCAGGGCGTGGCCCCGGCCCGCCCCGGCAGGGGCGCTCGCCAGGCCACGTTGACGGTCTTCGACCATGTCGTAGGCAGTCCGTGCTCAGTGGAGATGCCATCGTTACGCGGGCCTCGCCACTGCGGCCAGTTGTCGCCGCGGCCCGAGGAAGCGGCCCCGAGAGCCATCACAACGACCACGGCAAGAGAGGGTATCCGCCGATCGCTCATCACCGCCTCCTTGCAGCTTTCTTGGTGGCCCGGGCCGTCTTTGCAGACTTTTTCTTCGCTTTCCGGACGGCAGTCTTTCCTGTCTTCTGAGCGACCTTCTTTTTCGTCCCTTTCTTTACGGTCTTCTGAGCGACCTTGCTGGCCGGTTTGCCGCGGGCGGCTTTCCGAGCTGGTCGAGGAAGCCGGGCTTCGGCCACCTCGTCGAGAAACTCGTGTGCCGTCGCGGTCAGATCGGCCTCAGAGAGCGGCTCCACTTCATCCATGATCAGAAGAGAGAGCTCACCCCGTTGCTGGGCCGCCATCAGTGTCTTGTATTCCTCGAGGCTCAGATCGTCGTGGTCGTCATCCTCACTGGTGAGAAACTCAAACCCGATCCGCTTCTTGGCGTCCCAGCCGTCGATATGAAACGTCACGCCATACTCGCGAAACATGATGTTGCGGGTGACTGCGTACCCGCGGGCGCGGAACAGGCGGGCGAGCAGCTCGCAGGCTTTGGTTTCTGAAAGAGTGTCAGGCATCAGGAGCCCCTCAGCGGTGCAGGATCGGACCTCGAAAACGTCAGCAGAATAGCCGATCGCCGCGGGGCATGCTACGAGCCGGCCTGTCCTACGATTGCGTGGGCAGCAAGCGGTCGCTCGAACAGATGCTCGCGTGCTGGGAAGCCGCGAGCACCATTATCGGCAGGTCGTCCACTTCGGCGGCAGCACACTCTGATATCCGCTCGGCCGGGCCCGCCCAATACCGGGGAAACGCCTCGAGCTCCCGCATGCTCGTGCGGCCGACGGCCACGTCGAGCA
>CAZODJ010000062.1:0-13791 GCA_964578555.1 uncultured Candidatus Kuenenia sp. | reverse complement strand
TCCCGCTGGTGGGGCTTCGACACGCTCCGTCCCTTGCAGTCGGAGGCGATCGCGGCGGCCCTCACCGGCCGCGATTCGGTGGTGGTGATGCCGACCGGTGGAGGCAAGAGCCTCTGCTACCAACTACCGCCGCTGGTGGGTGAGACGACCGACGTCGTGATCTCGCCGCTCGTGGCTTTGATGAAGGATCAGGTCGATTCGCTGGAGGCGATCGGCTACCCGGCGGCAGCTCTCTATGCCGGCATGGAGCAGGAAGAGCGGCAACGGATCCGCGACCGGCTCGTGGCGGGTGAACTGCGGCTGCTCTTTGCAGCGCCGGAGCGACTTGTGAACACCGGGCTGCTCGACCTGCTGGCGCAGGTGGGCGTAAAGCGGTTTGCCATCGACGAGGCCCACTGCATCAGCCATTGGGGCCACGACTTCCGCCCGGAATACCGTCAACTGGCGATGCTCCGTGAGCGGTTTCCCGCGGCCAGCTTCCATGCCTTCACCGCCACGGCCACGCCCCGGGTGCGGAAAGACATCGCCGCCCAGCTGCACCTCCGCGACCCCGAGGTGCTCGTCGGCACTTTCGACCGGCCAAACCTGGTCTACCGCGTGGTGCCCCGCACCGACCGCATCGGGCAGACGCTCGAAATCCTCGGCCGCCACCGTGGGGAAGCATCGATCGTCTACTGCCTCTCACGGCGGGAGACCGAAGACCTCGCTTCGCGACTGGCTGCCGAGGGCATTCTGGCCCAGCCCTACCATGCCGGCCTCAACACCGGCCAGCGGCATGCCACCCAGGAGGCCTTCGCCCGCGAGACGATCGACGTGGTCGTGGCGACCGTCGCCTTCGGCATGGGCATCGACCGTTCGAACGTCCGCCTCGTGCTCCACACCTCGCTCCCCAAGAGCCTCGAAGCCTACCAGCAGGAGACGGGCCGCGCCGGCCGCGACGGGCTCGCCGCCGAGTGCGTGCTGCTGTATTCGTCGGCCGACGTCTTCAGTTGGGAGTCTCTTGTCCGCAAGAGCATCGACGAATCGGACCTTGATCCAGATGAAGCCGCGCGACTGCTGGCCTCGACGGTGGAGCACCTGCATGCGATGCGCCGCTACGCCCAAGCCGCCCGCTGCCGCCACGCCACCCTCTCGGAGTATTTCGGGCAGCCCTATCCGCACGCGACCTGTGATGCCTGTGACGTCTGCCTCGGCGAGACTGAAAGCCTTCCCGATTCGACGGTCACGGCGCAGAAGATCATCTCCTGCGTGGCTCGGGTCGAGGAGCGATTCGGCGTGCGGCATGTCTGCGAGGTGCTCCGTGGAGCGAAGACCGAGGGCATCTCCCGGCACGGTCACGACCGGCTGTCCACCTACGGCCTGCTCCCGCTCCTTGATCAGCGGGCTGCCGAAAACCTCGTGCATCAATTGCTCGACCAGGAACTGCTTTCCCGCAGCGGTGGCGATCGGCCGGTCGTCACACTCAACGCCAGGTCGTGGGAGGTGCTGCGGGGAGAGCGACCGGTGGTGCTGCTCCAGCCGCGGGCCGGAAGGACCAAGACAGCGAAGGCAGATGCCGAGGACTGGAGCGGTGTGGACCGCGATCTCTTCGAACGGCTGCGGACCTGGCGCCGCCGCGTGGCTGATGCCCGGGGCAAGCCGGCGTGGACGATCTTCGACGACAAGTCGCTCCGCGCGATCGCCCGCGAAAAGCCCTCCTCCCCTGCCGCCCTGCTTCGCTGCAAAGGCATTGGCGAGAAGCGGCTCGCCGACTTTGGCGCTGCAATCCTTGACCTCGTCGCCGGCAAAGAGCCGTCCTGAGGCGATATCCTCACTCGCCCAGGTAGGCGGCCCGAACACGCGGATCGGCGGCGAGTTCCCTACCGGTCCCAGCCAGCGTCACGCGACCGGCCTCGAGCACCCACGCCCGCGACGCCAGGCCCAGCGCGGCCCGCGCGTTCTGTTCCACGAGCACGACCGTGATGCCCCGCGCGGTGAGCGATCCGACCACGTCGAACATCTGCCGCACCACGAGCGGCGCGAGCCCCAGCGAAGGCTCATCGAGGAGCAGCAGCTTCGGCCTGCCGACGAGAGCTCTCGCGAGCGCGAGCATCTGCTGCTCACCACCAGAGAGCGTTCCCGCCACCTGACCCATCCGCGTGCCGAGCACCGGAAAGAGCGCGCACGCCTCGGCGATATCCCGCTTCAACTGCCACCGATCCCGCTGCGTGAAGCCGCCAAGTTCGAGATTTTCTCGAACCGTCAGCCGCGAAAAGATTCGCCGCCCTTCGGGACAATGGCCGATGCCCTGTCGCATGATCACGTGGGGCGCGAGCCCGGTGATCGAACGGCGGCGGTAGAACACCTTGCCACTGCGGGCCGGCACGACTCCCGAAATCGCCATCAGGAGAGTCGTCTTGCCGGCGCCGTTGGCACCGATGATGGCCACGAGCTCCCCCTCCTCAACGTCGAGCGACACGCCGTGGAGTGCGGTGATCGGCCCGTAGCCGGCCTGCAGGTCGGTCACCTCGAGTATCGGCATCGTCTGTTCCTCATGTGTCTCCGCCGAGATAGGCCTCGATGACCCGCCGGTTGCGCTTCACGTCGGCCGGCGTCCCGTCGGCGATCTTCACGCCATGATCGAGCACCGCCACGCGATCGCTGATTCTCATCACCATGTTCATGTGGTGTTCAATGAGGAGCACCGTCACACCACGATCGCGGATGCTGCGGATGAGCTGGGCCAGTTCGGTCGTTTCCGTCGGGTTCATTCCGGCTGCCGGCTCATCGAGGAGAATGAGCCGCGCCCCCGTGGCCAAGGCACGGGCGATCTCGAGCCGCCGCTGGTCACCGTAGGGCAGTTCGCCTGCAATGCGATTGCCAGCCTCGGCAAGACCAACAAACTGGAGGGCCTCCACGGCACGGGCCCGTGCCTCCTCCTCACCGCGACGATTTGCCGGCGTGCGAAAGAGCATCGCCATCGTCCCGCCCGGGATCGCACGGTCGAGCCCCACGAGGACGTTTTCCAGCACGGTCATGTTGGAAAAGAGACGAATATTCTGGAAGGTTCTCGAGATGCCGGCGCGGGCGACGACATGCGGCGACCGCCGGCCACGCCTCCAGATGGCGATCGTGCCGGCGGCACCGAGAAGCCCGCCGGCCAGGAGACCCGCCCAGCCGCGGAAGCGGACCCGCGCCTTGCCGGCCGCCAAGCGGTCGAGCAGCTCGTCACTGATCAAGGCTTGGGGCTGCGACGGGCTCGCCGCCCCGGCCATGTCCGTGGCATCCGGAATCGTGCCCGGACCGGCCCGCCGCGCGGTGACCGCCGCCTGGAGCTGGTTGCGGAGGGCCCGCGCGTCGGCTAGGTCACGACGGATCGCTAGCACGTCGCGTCCGTCGGCACTCACCACCCGCCACTTGCCAGCCATCTGGTCGATCGCCAACTCGGCGCGGAAGTAGCCTCGCAGTCGTCGCCGCACCGTCTCCAGCGTGAATGGCTCGTCGATCGCCATGCCGCGCTTGACAACCGCCAGCCAGAGACGATCGACATCCACCGCGGCGGCCGCCGTGAACAGCCCGACGACCAGACCGATGGCCAGCGCCGTCCAGAACACTCCCGGCCCGAACGACTGCGTGAGACGGTGCCCCTCGAACCGTACCGATCCGCTCGTGGGCGAGTAGATGCCGCTGACACAGTTGAACGCGGTGGTCTTGCCGGCGCCATTGGGACCGATGAGCGAGACGATATTTCCTTCGGGCACGTCGAGGTCAAGATCCGATACGGCGATGAGACCACCGAACCGCATCGACATGCGGTCGATGTCGAGCAGCGGAATGTCGGTGGCCGAAGCGGGCCGGTCCCTCTTCATCGCTGGTCTCCGTGGAGTTCGGCTGCCAGCCGCCGCGATGGGATCAAGCCTTCCGGTCGGTAGCGCATCACGAGCACCAGCGCGATGCCGAAAATCGCCAGCCGCCAGCCGCTGAAGGAGAGCAGGCTCGACCCCGAAGGATTGATGTTGAGCTGCTGAATCAGCGAGTCGGCCCACGGTGCGAGCACCGTATCGAAGCCGACCAGGATCGCCACACCAAGGAGCGTGCCGGGAATGCTGCCCAGCCCGCCGAGAATCACGGCACAGAGGACGAGAATCGACCGGTTGAAGTCATAGGCATTGGGGTCGGCCGTGGTCGACAGGCTGGCGGCGTAGAGGCAGCCGGCGAGCGCCGCCACCGCCGACGACATCGCGAAGGCCGACAGCTTCACGCGGGTGGCGGAGATGCCCATGGCCGCAGCCGCCAGTTCATCCTCGCGAACGGCCACCCACGCCCGCCCCAGACGGGAGTTCTCGAGCCGCCGCATCGCCCAGACCACGCCCGCCAGCGAGGCGAGCGTCAGGTAGTAGAACCACCGCGGATCGACGGCGAACGCCAGGCCCAGATCAGTGCCCGCCACGGTCACGCCGGCCCCGGGCGGCGGCACGGGATTGAGTCCTTTCATGCCGCCGGTGACCTGCTCCAGATTTCGGAGCGTGACCTTCGCCACCTCGCCAAAGCCAAGCGTGACGATCGCCAGGTAATCACCCCGCAAGCGCAGCGTGGGCGCACCGAGCGCCAGGCCGATGCCGGCCGTCACGGCGATGCTCACGGCCGCCGCCGCCAGCCAACCGATCTGAAACGGAAAGGTCGGCACGGTGAGGATCGCCAAGACGTAGGCACCGATGCCAAAGAAGGCGGCGATCCCGAGATGGAGCAGGCCGGTGTAACCCACCATCACGTTCAGCCCCAGGGCCAGAATGCAGTAGATGAAGAGCGTGGTGACCTGCCCGCCAAGCGCGCCGCCGAGAGCGGGAACGACAAGGGGCGCGACTGCCAGAACGGCCAGCACCACCACCTCCCAACGCTCGCTAACCCAGCCCCACACCGTACTCATCAGACCTTCTCCTTCGTGCGCCGGCCGAGCAATCCCTCCGGACGAAAGACGAGGATCACGATGAGAATCGCGAACACCATCGCCCCGGCCCACCGTTCGCCGATGTAGGCCGTGGACAGTGCCCGCACCAACCCGATCACGAGTCCACCGACGACGGCGCCCGGGATGCTACCGATCCCGCCGAGCACGGCGGCCGTGAAGGCATAGAGGCCGTTCTGGAATCCCATCTGAAAACCGATCGTATTGATGTAGAGGCCGTAGATCACGCTCGCCGCACCGCCGAGGAAGCCACCGAGGAAAAACGTGGCCGCAATCACGCGATCGACGTCGACGCCCACGAGCGCCGCCGCCGTCTCGTCCTGCGACACCGCCCGCATCGCCTTGCCGAGCCGTGTCGACTTGACCAGCACCATGAGCGCCGCCATGAGCGGCACGACCACGACCAGCACGAGCAGGTCCTTCCAGCCAAATTGCAGGCCGTCGCCCGGCAGGAGATTCGCGGTGGGGAGCAGCTGCGGAAACGACCGGTCGGCCGGCCCGAGCCAGAATAGGCCGATGTTCATGAAGATGAACGACACACCGATCGCCGAGACGAGCGGAGCGAGCTTGGGCGCGTCACGTAGCGGACGGTAGACGAACCGATCCACGGCGACATTGACCAGCCCGCAAAACATCCCGCAGATGCCCACGAGCAGCGCGATGCCGAGCCAGGTCGCCATGCCTGCGGTCGCCGTGCCGGCGGCCCCAAACCCGAAGGCCCCGACGAGCGTCAGCGCGAGGCAGGCGCCGAGCATGATCAGATCGCCATGGGCGAAGTTGATCAGTCGAATGATGCCGTAGACCATTGTGTAGCCGAGCGCCATGAGCGCGACGAGCGCCCCATTGGTCAGGCCGATCAGACACTGTTGGAGAAAAAAGAGAGCAGACACGACCGTGGCTCCGGGGCACTGGTTCTACTCGGAAGGCTGCGCACCGGCCACGTCGGTTGCATCGATGACCTCTTCGAACACGAACCGCCCCCCCTTCACCACGCTTACCGTCAGGGCGTCGAGCGTGGTGTCGCCGTTTTCGTCGAAGCCCCAGCGGCCGAGTGCCCCGTCGAAGTCGCGGATCGCCCGGGCGGCATCCGTGATCGCCCGTCGGTCCTTCACGCCGGCATCACGGATGGCCCGAAGCACCACCTGCGCCGCCTCGTAGCCATACACCGCATACCCCTCGGGCAGCTCACCGAACTGCTTCTGGTAGCGGGCGACGAACTCGCCCCCCTTCCCTGTGAGCTTCTCGGCGGGCAGGCCGCCGAACGTGACGAAGCAGCGCCCCTCCAGATTGGCCGCACCGGCCGCGTCGATGAACACCTGCTCCATGCAGCCATCGGGCACCATCAGCCGCGCCGTGATTCCCGCGCTGACCATGTCTTTCGCCAACTGCCCGCCCTTGCTTTGGGTCGTGCCCCCGAAATAGACGAGGTCGGGACCGGCAGCCTTGATCCGGGCCATCAACGACTTGAACTCCTGGGCCTTCGCATCGATCGAGTCGTGCCCCAGTACCTCGATCTCGAGTTCGCGGCACCGTTCGTCGAACAGGTCGGCGATGCCCTTTCCGTACACCTCGTTGTCGTCGAGGATGTAGACCTTTTTGACACCACGTTGTTTCGCCCAGTCGGCGGAGAGCGGCCCCTGCAGGTCGTCGGCAGGCACGACCCGGAGGTAGTTGAGTCGACCGGTCGGACGATAGACCTCCGGCTCACCCGGCTCACCCATGGCGGGCTTTGTCAGACCGACGGCGGTATTCGCCGGCGATACCATGAGCAGATCGCCGAGATTGAGGATCGGCATCGACACCTTCGCCGCACCCGAGTTGTACGTGCCGATGTAGGCGACGACGTCTGGGTCCTGCAGTGCCCGCCGGGCATTGGCGGCCTCGGCTTCGCTCGTCCACTGTCCGGCCGCAGCAGTGGCATCGTCGAGGTCGAGATATTCGATGCGGAAGGGGCCGACCCTGCCCCCAGCCTCGTCGATCGCCATCCGGATCCCGCGCACGATCGAATCGGTCTGCTGCTTGGCGGAGCCGGTCCGCGGCAGGCTCGACACGATTCGCACGAGGCCCGGATCGGCTGGCCGGCAACCGGCATATGCCATGCAGACGACGAGCAGGGCGAGGCCACGGTTCCATGAATTCATGCCTCGGAATGTAGGGCCTTTGATTCGGACGCGTCAAACGGCATTCACCGCGCCACGAGCCGCCAGGCACGATGAATCCGCTCGTTGCGGAAGTCCTCGGGGATCGTTTGGCGGGTGATCTCGCGGATCGTGTAGAAGGCGGCAGTACGTTCTTCCGCGAAGTGAAACCGTCGGAAATTCGTCGAGAAGTAGACGATGCCGCCGGGGGCGAGATTCTTCGCGACCAGCTCCAGCAACTCCACGTGGTCGCGTTCGACGTCCCAGGGCGTGTCGCTCTTCGCCGACCGCGAGAAGGTGGGCGGATCGACGACGACAAGATCAAACGGTGGCTCGCCGCGACGCGCACGGTGCTCCAGAAACTCGCGGGCCTCGTCGCGGACCGTGCGGTGGCAGCCGGCATCCTTGAAGCCGTTGGCGGCAAGGTTCGTCCGTGTCCAGTCGAGATAGGTGTTGGAGAGATCGACACTCGTCGTTTCGGCTGCGCCACCTGCCGCGGCATACACCGAAAAGCTGCCCGTGTAGCAGAAGAGGTTCAAGAACCGTTTGCCGCGGGCTTCGTCGCGGACCAGGGCCCGCGTCTGCCGGTGGTCGAGAAAGAGGCCGGTGTCAAGATAGTCGGAGAGATTCACTTCGAAGGCGAGCCCTCCTTCACGCACCGTCAGCAGCGTCTGCTGTTGGCCGACCTTCTCGTACTGCCCGCCCGCCCGCTGCCGCCGGCGGGCCTTGAGAAACGCCTGGTTCGGCGGCACGCCTAGCTCGGCAGCCGCAGCCTCGATCATCCGCGACAGCCACACCTCGTGCTCGATCTCAGTGCGTTCATGCGGCCGTTCGTATTCGGCCGCATGGAGCCAGCCGGCATACCAATCGATGACGAGCGGCACCTCGGGGATATCACGATCGTACATGCGAAAGGCCTCGATCCCCTGGCGGCGGGCCCACTTGGAGAGATGCTTGAACCGCTTGGCGAGTCGACGGCGGAAGTCGCCGATCTGTTCGTCGGTCGCGCGGGCACGCTGCCGGCCGGGAGCGGACACGACGCCTCTCTCGCCATCGGACGAGACGTCTTCTTCCTGCCCCTGGCCTGCAACCACGGATTGCGTGTTTGGGTGTCGCGGCCGGATGTCGACTTCCAGAAGGCGGCAGGCGATGGGGCCGTTCGCGAGCGGCACTCGGTGGGTGGGGCGGAGGCCGAGGTGTTTGATAGCGGGTGTGTCGGGGGCAAGGATCGCCGCCCGCCAGCCACCGCAGCGCTGCACAAGCCAGTCGCCGATGCGGCGGTAGAGCGCCGCCGCCCGCGGCAAGGGAAGCCGTTCGCCGTAGGGGGGATTGGTGACGACGAGGCCTGCTGCTTCCTTGGGCCGAACCTCCTCGAAGTGCCGCTGCTCGATGACCAGGTGTGCCGCCACACCCGCCGCTTCGGCATTGGCGCGTGCGGCAGCGACGGCCTGCTGGTCGAGGTCGCTCGCAGCAAACGAGCTAGCCGGAGGTCGAACGCGGGCCTCCAGTTCCGCGACAAGGTGGGCGGTCAGTGTTTTGTCGCAGTCGCGAAACCGGAAAAAGCCATGGCCCTTGCGACGGGCCCGCCACAGCCCAGGGACCATTCCCGCCGCGATCGTGGCCGCCTCAATCACGAGCGTGCCCGAGCCACACAAGGGATCGAGCAGCGGCTCACCTGAGCAGTCACCGTCTGGATGGCCGGGCCGCCACCAGCCGGCGATCCCAAGGATGCCGGCGGCGAGTACCTCCGAGAGCGGCGCCTCCACGTCTCCCATCCGCCAGCCTCGTTGGTGGAGTGATCGGCCAGCAGCGTCTCGAAAAATCGTCGCCACGTCACCGACCAGATGGAGGGCCAGCCGCAGCGTCGCCCCGCGCAATTGCACGCTCGGCCGCTTTCCGCTGGGCGTCCGGAGCTGATCGACGACCGCATCCTTGACGACCTGCGCCGCGTAGAGCGAGTGTGTCAGGAACGTGTCATGGATGGCGGCGTCGACCCGGAGCGTGTCCGATGTCTTCAGCTGCTCGGTCCAGTCAAGCTCCTGAATCGCGCGGTAGAGCGACTCCGGCGATTCGACCCGAAACCGCCCGAGCGGTTCGAGAACCCGAATCGCGGTACGGCTCTCGAGAACGGCGCGGTAGAGCGTTTCCTGTTCCCGGCCGGGAGGAGCCGAAAACTCGATCGTCCTTCTGCCGACACGGAGATCCAGTCCGCCGAGTGCCTCGAGTTCCTTGGCCAGCAGCCACTCGAGTCCCTCGAGCGTTCGCGCCGTCAGCCGCGGCGGCTCGTCGAGCGTCGCCGCCGGCAAGGGCCGTGGCACGGGGTGAACAGCGGGAAATTCCACGGGCTTCCTTATCCAGCAGTGGCGTGTGCAGTCGCCGGCAACAGGGGCGTTGAGTCGGTAAAGTCTCGCGGATCGGCACGTCGCAGCCGCCACCAGTACGACGCCGAGAATCCGGGCCACAGCGCCGAGAGTCGGCCGGCCGGGTCGCGATACCAGGTGGTGCAGGGCCGACGCCACGACCAGGCGGTCGAGGCGGAACCAGCGGTGGATCCCCACACCGTCCGCAGAAACCGCCGCTGGATCCATTCATTGAAGGACTGTTGCACGTCAGGCCGCACGTCGAGTTCCGGTAGCCGCCCGGTCTCGAGAAGGTCGAGGCAGGAGAGCACGTACCGCACCTGAGCCTCGAGCATAAACACGATCGAATTGTGGCCGAGGCCAGAGTTGGGGCCCATCAGGAGGAACAGGTTCGGATAGCCCGCCACCAGGAGGCCGTTGTAGGCCTCGGGCCCCGCGGCCCAATCGTCGGCAAGTCGGCGGCCGCCTCGGCCGCGGATGTCGATTTCGGTGGCCGGATTGAACGTGCGGAATCCGGTGGCGAGCACGAGCACGTCAACCGGCCGCTCCACGCCATCAGCCGTCACGATCGCATGCGAGCGGATCGCGGTGATCTTTTCGGTCGTCACATCCACATTGTCGCGGGCAAGCGCCGGGTAATAGTCGTCGGAGAGCAGCACCCGCTTGCATCCCATCGTGTACTGCGGCGTGAGGGCCGCGCGGACCGCGGGATCCTTGATGTGCCGGGCCAGGAGTGCCAGAGATTCCCGCTGCCAGCTCCCCAGGAGCCACGGCCAAAGCGTGAAGCCGATCGCGATCGTCTCCGACTCCATATAGAGCAGCGTTCGCCACAGCCGCTGCATGCCGGGAACATGGTCGAAGGCCCACCGCGTGCAGCGGGAGACCGGCCGGTCGCGCCGCGGCAGCACCCACGGAGGCGTCCGCTGGCAGACGAGCAGCTGCGATACCTGCGATGCGATCGCGGGGATGATCTGGATCGCACTGGCGCCGGTACCGATCACAGCCACGCGTTTGCCGGCGAGATCGACGTCGTGCCGCCAGCGGGCTGAGTGAAAGGCCGGGCCTGCAAACGTCTCGAGCCCCGGCAACTCCGGGATCCGCGGCACATGCAGGCCACCCACACCGGCCACGACGACATCGGCCGTGAACGTGCGGCCGTCGGCGGCAGTCAGCTGCCAGCGTCGTCGGGCCTCGTCCCAGTCGAGCCGCACGATCTCGGTGTTGAAACGGATGCGGTCGGCCAGGCCATGCTTCGCGGCCACCCGCTCCAGGTACCGCAGGATCTCCGGCTGCGGGGCATAGGTGCGCGACCAGCCCGAATCCTGTTCGAACGAAAATGAGTAGAGGTGCGAGGCGATATCACAGGCGCAGCCGGGGTAGGTGTTTTCCCGCCAGGTGCCGCCGACACCGCTGGCCTTCTCGAAGATCGTGAAGTCGCCGCGGCCCTTCTCGAGCAGCCGGATCGCCATGCCAAGGCCGCCGAAGCCGGCGCCAAGAATGGCAACGCGGGAGTACTCGGAGGCATTCTGAGGCTGGGTCATCGTCCTTCGCTTGATCACTGCGCATTCCGGAATGCCGCCGCCTTGTCGCCAGTTCAGCGCAGGCAAGGCTCGTCGATCCGGCCCACGCGGAGAGCCGCGTTGGTCTCTTTCTCATCCATGCCAATACCCAAGCGTCACCATCACGAGATTATCATACGATGCGAATGTGCGTGAACTGGCCGCCATCGCCGCGAGGCGCACGAATCGCTCAGCAATCGAAAAATGGCTGTGGACGTGCCATTGACCGGGCCATCCTTCTTCATCTCCACATGACGCGACCGAATCTCGAGCCATTTCTGTGCATGTCCACCGTGATGGTGCTCGGAATCGGACTGGCGTCTTTCGGATGGACTCGCGTCAGGACGGACGTGCGGCTGGATCAACGAAATGCCGTCATCGAAGGCAAGGTGATCGATGGTTTCATCAGCACCGGCATGAGAGGTGGCCAGTGGTCACACCTCGTGGTGGAGTATCACCCCGCGAACCAGGCTCCGGTGAGGCGAACGTTCGATGTCGATAGTCAGACGTACGAATCCGGACTCGAGACCCGCACGTCCATCGTCACGTATCTGCCCGAAGATCCGCAGGTCAGCCGAGTGACAAGATTCTCGCCTCTGCCCTACCAGATTCTTGTCTGGGTGGGTGGACTCATGGCCCTCGTCGGGTTGATTGGCCTCATCGGTTTGTTGAGAACCCGTGCCGCTGCCGTCTCCGGAAGTCGGTCCAAATTGCCTCCAAAGGAGAGCCCGGACGATGGCACTGCCACAAGCATTTTCCGGTCGCTGAGCGATCCATGAGCCACGTGACCGTGCCTCCCGGGCCTCCGGGAGCACAGGCCGGGTGCCGCACGATCCGCTTGTCCCTGGGGATCGCGCCGCACCAACGCCGAATGAGTCGCCGGTGGATGCTCAGCCACCGGCTACCGGCGTCCCGCGTCTGCCGAGGATCAGGCTGAGCGCTGGACCGGCGGCCATCGTCGTCAGGATGCACATCAGCACGCAGGCCACGAAGAGGCGGAGGTCGATCAGCTGCGCCTCGCGAGCGGCCGCGGCCATGACGATGCCGAGGATGCCCCGCGCGTTGAGTCCGCATCCCACCGCGAGCGACTGCCGGCTATTCATGCCGGCCAGCCTGCCGCCGATGAAGACGCCGCAGATCTTGCCGACAAACGCGACGACCGTGACCAGTGCCACGAGCCAGATGTCGAAGCCCGCGATGAAGTCGGCCCCGATGGCCATCGAGACGAAGAACACCGGCGTGAAGATCGCGTAGGAGAATTCGCCGATCACGTCGAACGGCAGCGGAGTGCGGCGGTAGACGTCGGATAGCGCGATGCCGACGAGAAACGCTCCCAGGAAGGAGTGTAGGCCGAGGCACTCGGAGCCGGCCGCTCCGAGCAGGGCGAGGACGGCGATGCACGAAATTAGCGACGCAGGCGTCGGCAGACTGCGGTGCACCCATCCCAGGAGCGGTGGCAGAACGAACTGGCCAGCCGCCAGGATACCGGCGACAAAGAGGAACGCGAGGCCGAGGATGGCGGCCCCCTGGCCCTGCCCAGTCGCCTGTGGCGCGAACTCCGCCAGGATCACGGCGAACAGTCCCCACCCCACTAGGTCGTCCACGAGGGTGGCCGACATGATCGTCCGGCCGATCTCGCTCTTGAACAGCCCCATGTCCATGAGGATTCGGGCGATCACGGGATTCGCCGACAGCGAGAGGATCGAACCCATGAACAGCGCCGTCGCAAAGAGATCCTTGCGTGTCACGCCGATCACGTCCGGAAAGGCATAGCACATCACGAATCCCAGTGCGAGTGGCACCAGCGTGCCGATCGTCCCCACGAAAAGCGCCTTGCGTCCGATCCGGCGGAACTCGCCGATGCTGATGTTGAGACCGATCGTCACGATGAAGAACAGCATGCCGACGCGGGCGAACGCGGCCCTTGCGGACGTGACCGGACCCGATGGCGGGAACAGCCAGGCGTGGATGTCGGGGGCGAGTCGCCCGAGGACCGTCGGCCCGAGCAGGAGGCCGCCGGCGATTTCGCCGACCACCGCCGGGATTCCGATCCGCCGCGCCGCCTGTCCGAGCACGATCGCCACGAACAGCATCGTCGCGAGGTGGAGGGAAAGCAGCGTCCAGTCGGTCGTGGTCATGGCGTGGGGATCCTGCCACATGATGATACCCGCACGCTCCGTCCGGCGGTGGCTCGGCCCCTGACGACTTGGGAACGGCGATGAACCGCTGACGAAACGTATAGCGCTGCCGTGACGTCGGGGGCTCGATGCGAGCCGATACCGGTTTCTTGCCACGAACGCTGCACTGAGCCGGACCAGTCCAACTCGCTGTTTCCTCAGGAGATACAGACACGCGTAGCCGAAAGCGGAGCACGTCACGCGCCCCCGCCAGACGGCAGGGCGGCCGCGGGCCACCGGGCCGCTACGGCGCGGCAGACCGCTCGATCACGGCCAGCGTCTTGGCGTGCGCCTCGGCCAGGAAGTCGTCAGGAGCACGGTCGTAATAGGCTGGATTGTAGAGCTCGAGCGAGATCGCGCCGGCATAGCCGTTGGCCCGCAGTCGGCGCAGCGAGTCCACCAGCGGAAGCACGCCGTCTCCGGGCAGCACGCGGTGCGAATCCTTCAGTTGCTCCCGCGGGATATCGGCCGGCGCATCCGCAATCTGGAAAATGCCGATGGCCGAGCCGGCCAGTTTCGAAAGATCCTCCACGGGCGTGCCGCCCACATGCATGTGAAAGGTGTCGGGAATGGTCTGGGCCTGCGGATGGTTCGCCGCCTGCAGCACCTCGA
>CAZODJ010000061.1:0-13823 GCA_964578555.1 uncultured Candidatus Kuenenia sp. | reverse complement strand
CCTTGGTCCGCTTGCTGAGCTTCCGCTCCACGTCGGCCGGGTCGATGAGATACGTCACGGGATCGATGTCGGCGAAGATCGGCACGGCACCAAGCCGGGTGACCGCACTGGCCGTGGCGAAGAACGTGTAACTGGGAACGATCACCTCGTCACCTGGCTGGATGTCGAGCGCCATCAGCGCGAGCAGCAGAGCATCGCTGCCCGAGGCGCAACTGATGACGTGTGGCACATGCAGTGCGCGGGCCAGTTCCGCCTCCAGTTCCGTCACGTCGGGGCCGAGCACAAACCGGCCGGAGTCACAGACCCGCTCGATCGCAGTACGAATCTCGTGCTTGATCGCGGCGTACTGCCGGTCCAGAGCCAACAGAGGTACCGACGGAAGCCATTCCTGGGGGGCTGAGGCGACAGTTTCAGGGGGGGTGGGAAGGGTCATCGGCAGCAAGACTCCGAGGCGGGTGACTGACGCGGGTCGACGGCCCGTTGCAGGCCGTCGTCATGCCACGCTTGCGTGTCGTCATCGTCACGACCGTCGCACTCGCTCCAGTGATTCGGTCGGTGAAAACAGTTCATGGGGCCACTGGATGTCGGGGCACGGTGCGACCTGTGAAGCGTGGGAAATAGGGATCTTTCGGCAGGTGCGTCAAGGGCATGCGGGCTCTGGCGGCCGGGCGAGGCCGCCCTTCCCGCCACGGCGGTTTGACACCCGGGGCGTGGTGACCCTAGATTCCTCGAATTACCGAGTTTCGCTGTATGGGATTATCAGTGCTCATCGACCTCGGGCAGGTTGCCCAGCGGCTCGGACTGCCGGAGCCCCACGTGGCGGCGGCGGTTCGACTGCTGGATGAAGGCAACACCGTTCCCTTCATCACCCGCTACCGCCGTGACCAGACTGGCGGGCTCGACGAGATCGACATCCGTCGCATCGCCGAGAGCGTGGCCAAGGCCCGTCAACTGGCTGAACGCAAGCAGACGATCCTGCGGACGATCCAGGGCCAGGGCAAGCTGACACCGGAACTGGAGCAACGGATCCAGACGGCCGAGAGTTCAAAGCAACTCGAGGATCTCTACCTGCCCTACAAGCCCCGCAAGCTGTCGCTGGCCGAGATCGCCCGACAGCGCCGGCTGGAGCCATTGGCGCGGGAGATCCTCGCGGCCGACGCGGCTGTCGCCGACCTGGATGCCCGGGCGGCTGACTTCATCGATGCCGACGTGCAGGTGACATCGGTGGCCGACGCATTGTTGGGCGTCGGCCATATCATCGCGCATGAATTCAGTGAGCGGGCCCCTCTGCGGCAGCGGCTCAGGGGCATCCTCGGCCGTGCTGGAAGGCTGCGGAGCCAGCGAGTTGAGGTGGAAGGCAAGCCGGTGTCGAAAGACGCCAAGCACTATCGCGACTACTTCGACTATTCCGAGCACATCGACCGGGTGCCGCCGCATCGCGTGCTGGCGATCAACCGTGGCGAGCGGGCCCGGCTGCTCAAGGTGCGGGTGGAGGGCCCCGAGGAGGAGATGCAGGCGGCCGCTGAGGAACTGCTCGTGCCGGTCGGCCACCCGCATGCCGAGTTTCTTCGGGCCTGCGTTCGCGACTCGCTGCAGCGGCTCGTGCTCCCGAGCCTCGAGCGGGAGACGCGGCGGGAGATCACCGAGGCCTGCGAAGAACATGCCGTAGCGGTGTTTGCCCGCAACCTCCGCAACCTCCTGCTCCAGCCGCCCGTGTCTGGCCGCCGGGTGCTGGCCATCGATCCTGGATTCAAGAGTGGCTGCAAGGCGGTGGTGATCGATGAATACGGCACTCCGGTCGATCACGCCGTGCTTCACATCATCGGCCAGAAGGAGAAGAAAGAGGCCGCCGTCCGCAAGATCGTGGAGATGGTGACGACGCATCACTGCAGCGTGATCGCCATCGGCAACGGTACCGCGGGCCGTGAAGTGGAGACGCTGGTGGCCGAACTGGTGACCGGTGAACTGCAGCCGCTCGATGTCGCCTACGTGATCGTCAACGAGGCGGGGGCGAGCGTCTACTCGACGAGCGGCTATGCCCGCGAGGAATTGCCGGGCCACGAGGCGGCGATCCGGGGATCGATTTCAATCGGCCGCCGACTGCAGGATCCGCTCTCGGAACTCGTGAAGATCGAGCCGGCAAACATCGGCGTGGGGCTCTACCAGCACGACGTCAAGGCGCGCCATCTCCATGCCTCGCTCGACGGCGTCGTGGAGAGCTGCGTGAACTATGTCGGGGTCGATGTGAACACGGCCAGCCCGGCCCTGCTGCGGTATGTTTCGGGTCTCAATCAGGCCACCGCCCGAAACCTCCAAGAGTGGCGGGCGAAGAACGGCCCGTTTGCTTCCCGGCAGCAACTGCTCGACGTGCCGGGCTTTGGCGACAGCGCGTTCGTGCAGGCAGCCGGCTTCCTGAAGATTTCCGGTGGCGAAAACCCGTTCGACACCACCTGGATCCACCCCGAAAGTTATGCGATCGCCGAGAAGGTGCTCGAGCGACTGGGCGGCACGGTGAGCGATCTCACCACGCGGCCCGGGACCGAGACGCTCGCCCAGCGGGTGGCGGCCGTCGACCTCGACGTGTTGTCCGCGGAGCTCGGCGTGGGGCGGCTCCTGTTGGCCGACATCATCGAGCAGCTTCTTCGACCCGGGCGGGATCCCCGTGACGATCTGCCGCAGCCCTTCTTCAAGAAGGGCGTGTTGAAGCTCGAGGACTTGGAAGTTGGGATGGAGTTGCAGGGGGCGGTGCTCAACGTCGTCGACTTTGGCGCGTTTGTCGACATCGGTCTTCATGACAGCGGCATGGTGCACATCAGCCAACTCTCCCGCCGCTATGTCCGCGATCCTCACGATGTGGTGTGCGTGGGGCAGGTGGTAAACGTATGGGTGCTGGAGATCGACAAGGCCCGGCGGCGAGTGGCCCTCACGATGATCAAGCCCGGCACTGAGCCGAAGAAGCCGGAGCGAAAGGAGCAGCGTTCTCGGAAGCCGCCGGCTCGCCAGCCGGATGAAGCCAAGCCGCGGGCAGCCTCGCAGGATGCCGTGACGCCGCCGCGGTCACGTCGTCATCGCGAGGTGAAGAAGCCTCCGCAGGAGCGTGGCCCGCGAACCTACACGGTCGCCTCCAAGAAGCCCGTCAAGCCGATCACGAAGGAGATGCAGGAAGGCAAGGAGCCGCTTCGCACATTCGGCGACCTGAAGCAGTTTTTCGAGAACCGCGATTCGGGCGAAGCGACCGAGTAGGGCAGGCTGGGGTGGCGGCTCTCGTGTCAGCCCGCCGGCTTGCGCCTGGCGGCTGAGTGGGAAACACCGGCTTGCGCCTGGCGGCTGGGTGGGAAACGCAGGCTGGCGGCTCGCTGTGGAAACGCTTGCGACGGCGTGAAACTACCGTTCGCGGAACGTGATCCGCCCCTTGGTGAGGTCGTAGGGCGAAAGCTCAACCTTCACCTTGTCGCCTGGGACGATACGGATGAAATTTTTCCGCATCTTGCCGGCCACGTGGGCATTGACGATGTGGCCACCGGCGATCTGCACCCGAAATCGCGTGTTGGCGAGGGCCTGGGTGACCACGCCTTCGACCTCGAGTGCCTGTTCTTTCTCCGCCATCAGATTCCTTATCGCAAAAACGAAACGGAGCACTGACTGTATCCCGCGGGCATCCGGGCGTCTACCTACACGTGGAAAAAGCCAACCGTGGCCTATCAGGGGGCGGTGCCGCAGGCCCCCGGGCTCGCGCCCGGGGCTGGGTGGAGTGCTGCGAACCACCGGGTCACGCTCCACCGCCCGCCTGGAGGGCGGGCTTACGAGAGCGACCGGAGGTCGCCAAGAAACCCGAGGCCAGGATGGCGAGGGTTTCGTGAAGCAAGCCGCAGGGCGCAAGCCCGCGGGCTGGGCCGAGCGATCAGTCGTCGTCGCCGCCAGCCTCGGGGGCCGCACCGGTGGCCTTCCACCGCAGAAAAGCGTCGAGGAAACCATCGAGGTTGCCGTCGAGCACGCTCTGAAAATTGCCCACGTAGAAGCCGGTCCGCTGGTCCTTCACCCGTTGGTCAGGGTGCAGAAAATAGTTGCGGATCTGTGAGCCGAAGCCAGTCTTGGGCTGTTGCTTGTAGCGGGCGAGTTGCTCCGCCTCTTTCTTCTCTTCTTCCAAACGGGCCAGACGGGCACGCAGCATCTTGATTGCCGTGGCCCGGTTCTTGTGCTGGCTGCGTTCGCTCTGGCATTGCACGACGATCCCGGTGGGCAGGTGCGTGAGCCGAATCGCGCTCGAGGTCTT
The DNA here is from genome assembly GCA_964578555.1 of uncultured Candidatus Kuenenia sp. Classification (GTDB taxonomy): domain Bacteria; phylum Planctomycetota; class Planctomycetia; order Pirellulales; family UBA1268; genus CACORA01. Next base: position 9,550 of record CAZODJ010000061.1, on the reverse strand, counting down.
GTTCACGTGCTGGCCGCCAGCTCCGCTGGCCCGGAAGACATCTTCGCGGATGTCTTCGTCATCGATCTCCACTTCGGTGTCGTCATCGGCGATCTCCGGCGCCACGTCGACAGCCGCGAAACTCGTCTGCCGCTTGCCCTCGGAATTGAACGGGCTGATCCGGACCAGCCGGTGGATGCCGGTCTCTCCCTTGAGGTACCCGTAGGCCCACGGACCACGAATGGCGACCGTGGCGCTCTGGATACCGGCCACGGCGTCGTCCTGTCGGTCGAGGAGTTCCACGTCGCAGTCGTGCTTGGCGGCCCAGGCGGAATACATCCGCAGGAGCATTTCGGCCCAGTCATTGGCGTCGGTGCCGCCGTCACGGGCATGGATCGACACCAGCGCGTCGCACGAGTCGTGAGTGCCGGAAAGAAGCGATGTCAGTTCGAGGGCATCGACAAGATTCTCCAGCCGATCGGCCTCGGCGGCCAGTTCCTTCTCCAGCGACTCGTCTTCGCGGGCGAGCTCCTCGAGCGCCTCGAGATCACCGGCAACGGCAAGGGCCTCTTCGAGCGGCTTGAGGATGGAGTTGACGGTCTTGAGCGCGGCGACGGTGGCCTGGGCTTTTTGGTTGTCGTCCCAGAATCCAGCCTGCCCCATCGCATCTTCAATCCGGGCGGCGGAACGCTTGCGTCCTTCCCAGTCAAAGAGAGTCTCGAAGTTGGAGGAGACGGGAACGAATCGCTTCGGCGCGGTGAAAGAGGGCTGTGTCCATGCAGCCGATTCTACGGCCCAGCTGACTGCCGGAGAAGGCCGGTAGCTCCTTGGGCAAAAAGCCTGCCATCGCCTTTTGCCACGATGCGCTAGGCCCGTGACACGCGGCTCCCGGGATGGCGACGAAGCAGACGGCGCATCTCGAGGACGCCGATCGTGGCCAGCACCTGCGAGGCGGCGAGGTTGGTGTCGACGACGAGGTCATCGATGGCGACGGGCTCATCCGTTCCACGGGCAGCGACCGCGTCGAGCACCTGTTTCTCTATGCGGCCGAGCTGCAGCTCGGCCGCATGCTGGATCTGCCTCCCGTCGGGGGCGGTGCAGGTCTCGAACAGAGGGCCGATCTCTTCGAGCACGTCGTCGACGCTTTCGACGAGTTTGGCTCCGTCGCGGATCAGCGCGTGGCAGCCACGGGAGACCCGGCAGTCGATCGGGCCCGGCACGGCAAACACCTCGCGGCCCTGCTCGCCGGCCAGTCGGGCGGTGATCAAGGCCCCTGATCGCTCCGACGCCTGCACGACCACGACGCCCAGCGAGAGCCCCGATACGATCCGGTTGCGCTGCGGGAACGTCGCCTGGTTTGGCTCGCACCGTGGCGGCAATTCGCTGAGGATGGCGCCGTTGGCGATCACTTCGTCGGCCAGATCCTCGTGCTCCGGCGGATAAATCGAGAGCACACCGCTGCCAAGCACGGCGAGCGTGCGGCCGCCGGCCTTGAGAGCCCCGCGGTGGGCGGCGGCATCGATGCCACGGGCCAACCCGCTCACTACCGTGTAGCCGGCTCGAGCCAGACCGCCGGCAAGTTGCTCCGCCGCACGGATGCCGTAGGCGGTCGCATGGCGGGCGCCGACAATCGCCACGGCCAGCGAGTCGGCCGGCTGCATCTGGCCGCGGACGAAGAGCAGCCCGGGCGGATCGTCGATCCGCGAGAGCAGGCCCGGGTAGCGAGACTGCCCTTCGAGGATAATGTCGACATCGCGGGCCGCACACAGGTCCAGCACGTCGTCGGCCGCAGTGCTCGTGGCGTGCGACGGAATTTCTTGGGCGAGCTTCGGGCCGAGCCTGGCGACGCGTTGCAACTCGGCAGGGTCGGCCTGAAACACGGCCTCGGGCGAACCGAACCGTTCGAGGAGAAGCCGCCGCAGCCGCGACCCGATCCCCGGCACGCAGGCCAGCCGTACATGGCCCCGAAGACTATCCGAAGGAGTGGTGTACATGCGTCACGTTTTACCGTGGCTGCATGGAGCGGTCAACCTGCGGCGGCCTTGAGTTCAGCGAGTTTCTGGGCGGTGCCGACGAGGCGGTCCCAGTTTTGCTCGACATACTCCGGCGGGCCACCGATCTGAGCCACCACCTGGGCGACCTCCTCGGTGGGCACCATCTCGATTGCATCCCAAGGGCAGACCTTCAAGTCGTAGGGATTCGACTTCTTGCCCGGGATATGCACACACACTTCGCAGCCGACGCACCGCTCGATATCGATCTCGCACCAGCTCTGCAGGTTGTGGAACTGATCGTATTGCTGCACCTTGATGATGCAGTCGACCGGGCAGACCTCGAGGCAGCTCTCGCAGCCGGTGCAGTTGTCGGCATTGATGACCGCGAGTTCCTTCGGCAGTTTCTTGCGGGGGCCAGCTTTTGCCATGATGTTGAGGATCGGCGGGGGAGGGGAGGAAAATTCAGCAGATTGCTATGCGAAATTATGGTAGCCGTCGGCAGCCGCCCGGCAAAATCGTTCTCATTTGAGCGAGTATCACACGGTTTCGCCGCGGATCAGGTCGTCGGCCGTCTGCCGCGCTCGCACGAGCCGGGGCTGGCCGCCATCCACGAGGATCTCGGCCGGCAGCGGCTTTGAATTGTAGTTGCTGGCCATCACGAAGCCGTAGGCCCCGGCGATCTCGATCACGAGGAAGTCCCCCACGGCCGCCCGGGGCAGCGTACGGGTCGCCACGAAGCCGCCGTCGGCCTGGGTAAAGATGTCGCCCGACTCGCACAGCGGCCCACCGACGGCCACTTCCTCGGGCTCCGCACCAGCTTCCGTTGCCGGCGCGAGGCTCATCGGATGGTAGGAGCCGTAGAGCACCGGGCGGGCGAGCGTGTTGAAGCCGGCATCGACGAGGATGTATTTCCGGGAGCCCTGATGCTTGATGGCCCGCACTTCCGTGACGAGGAACCCCGCCTCCGCCGTAAGGTAGCGGCCCGGCTCGATCTCAAGGCGGATCCGATGACCAAAGCGATCCTCGAGCGTCTTGCGGGTCGCATCCCACAGCGTGAAGTAGCCGGAAAGGTCGGCATGTTCCTCGCCGGGCTTATAGGGGACCGGCAAGCCTCCGCCGGCTGAGATCGTCGTGAGCGAGCGGCCGATCTCGACGGCCACCCTTTCGAGCGCGCCAGCCACTTCGGCCAGATGCGCCAAGTCGGTGCCGCTGCCAATATGCATGTGGAGCCCACTCACGGACAGACCGGCCCACTCGGCACGGCGGAGCACCTCGGGGATTTCCTCGTGCCAGATGCCGTGCTTCGAGCCTTCGCCGCCAGTATTCGTTTTCTGGCTGTGGCCGTGGCCGAAGCCGGGATTCACGCGGAGCGTGATGTTCGCTCCCGGCACCCGCTCGGCCAGTTGCTCGATCATGTCGGATGAGCCGCAGTTGACGTGGATGCCCAGGCGAGCGACGGCGTCGAGGCTCTCGCGGTCGAAGATGTCGGCCGTGTAGACGATGGGGTGAACCGGCGGCAGGCCGTCGGCTGTCGATTCGCGGACGGCGTGCAACGCATAGCCGGCGGCGAGGGCTCGCTGGATCTCGCCGGTGCTCACGGCATCGACCATCACCCCTTCCTGCCGCACCAGGCTGAGCACTGCCAGGTTCGAGCAGGCTTTTTGGGCGAACCGCACCGTATCCCAGGCCGCGAGATCACGGCAGCGGTGGCGGATCATCTCCGCGTCGTAGACATAGAGCGGCGTGCCGAATGTCTCGGCGAGGTGCCGCACGCTCGCCCCGGCGATCGTGTGGCGGATGGCTTCGTGGTGGGCTGTCATAGAGACAGTTATCGCACGGGCAGCGGAATCGGGAAGCCCTGCGGCAGCGGTACGGCTCCGCCGCCTCCCAGGCCCCCTTCCTGCTGGGCGGCAGCCATGGCTCCCGCCGCCTGCAGGGCCGCGGCGTCGACCGACAGCCGCGTGGCGATGCCCCGCTCGATCGGCTTGACGGTGAGTTCGACCGCACCTCCGCCGGCTTTGCGGGCCGCCTCCGCCGCCTTTTCCGCCTGCTCGGCCTCGTCGCCTTTGCTCCGCGCCGCCGCATACGCAAACAGGCCGTCGAGCGCCGCCTGCAGACCAGCGATCGGCTGGGCCGCCGCATCAGGCTTCCCGCTGGCGGCCAGCGCCGCTGCCGCCCGGGCCTTGACGTCTCCGCCGGCCAGCACAAACGCATACTCTGGGGCCACCGCGAGCGTGAGGTCGACCTTTTCGCCGAACTGCTCTTCGGCGGGCGTGCCACTGAGGTCGAGCGTGATCGTATGGAGCGTGGCACCGCCTGCCGTGCCGGTGTCGAACGCCACCTTCATCGCTGCCGGCAGAGCCGCAGCGCCGCCGAGCAGTTGCTTGAGCTTCGTCTCGAGCCCCTTGCCATCCTTGATGCGGGCGCCGAGGGTCACATGAGGAAGTGGCGATTGTGCCGTGGCCGGGCTGGTGTCGACCGTGACTGCGGCGTCGAGGCCACCCGCTTCGAGCATCGCCGCGAGCAGGCTGCGGCCGGCTTTGCCGAGTGATTTGGCGAGTGGCTCGTCGGCATTCTTGTCGAGAGCATCGTCGATCGACTTCGTGATCCCGGCCTTGAGCTCCGGCGGCAACGATTGGGCCACGTGGCCGCGGAGCGCCGGCTTGGCACCGTTGGCCGCTGGCGGCATGCCGACCGTAAGCGTTCCCTGGGCGGCGGCGGCGGCCGTGCCGGCCGCGGCGGAGCCTGCGACCTGCGCGGAACTGGCCTCCACAAAAACCTCCTCGGCGGGCGGGTCGATGGCGAGCCCGAGCGCGAGCGACTCGGTGTCTTGGAGATTCGTGACGAATCCGCGAACCGCCTCGGAATCGATCGGCTGACCCTGCTCACCGGCGGAGTTGGCGGCCTGCTCGAGGATCATTTCCAGCTGCTGCCGCAGCGGCTCAGGCATGACGCTGGGAAACAGCCGGATTCCGAGCGACAACGGGCCGACGACCTGCTCGAGGAGCGGCAGCGGATCATCGACACCGGCGGGACTGCCCGGGATCGCCGTGACGGCCCACGCGCCGCTCGCGGTGGCTTTCTCCGTGAACTCTAGCGGGATTCCATTTTGCAGCGTCACACGGCGGGCGTCGCCGTCGCGGTCAGCCGGCCCGAGCGTGCCCTGGAGCGACTCGAGCAGCTTGTCGAGATTTTTGACCGGCACGTAGCCATGCACGATTGGCATTCCGTTGGCGACGGTGACGACGGCGCCGAGCGGCCGCGTGACGTCGAGCCCGGCGAGGCCGCGGCCCTGCGTGGCCACCATCAGGAGCGACTCCGCGACCGCCGCCAGCCCCGGCTGGCCGATCTGGCCCCCGAGCCAGCCCAACTGCTTCTTGAGGTCGGCGTAGCCATCGACGGCCACGACGCCGAGCACCGTCGGCTCAGCGGCCCGGGCCGCTGGCTGGCCGGCGACGACCGTCGCCATACCGACAACAAGGAAGAGCAGGGGGGCGGCCACGCCGATCCCGGCGGGCGAAGCGACTCGCAGCATCGAAAGAATCTCCTGAAAGCCGGCCCATCGCGGACCGCGACGTGGTAATCGAATCCGCTCGCAGTGTACCAGCGGGTTGGCAAAAACCGGTATCCTCGCCCCGCATGCAGTCTGATTCGCCCGCGAATGACCGACAGTTCTTTTCCGATTCCACCGCCGACCGGAAGGTAGGGAGCGGTCGGGGCCCCGCGGGCACTCCACGTATTCGACGGATGCAACTGCAGGCGTTGCTCTACCTGCTCACCTGCCTCACGACGTTTGCCGCCGGCGTGGTGGGATGGGAGCCGATGCTGCTGGGCTTTGACGATGACATGGTCGCGAAGCTCGGTCAGCAGTGGCCACGGGGCCTCGCCTACATGGTGGCCGTGATGGCAGTGCTGACCGCGCACGAGGCAGGGCATTTCATCGCGGCCTGGTGGCACCGCATCCCGGCGACGCTCCCCTTCTTCCTGCCGGTACCGGTCCTGCTCACGGGCACGCTCGGCGCCGTGATCGGCATGGAGGGCTCACGGGCCAACCGTCGGCAGCTCTTCGACATCGCACTGTCCGGGCCGATCGCCGGGCTTGTGATCGCGCTGCCGGTGATGGCAGTGGGCATGCTGTTTGGCACACCGAGCGACTCGAGCCCGTTCGCACTCTCGCCGCTGGCCCGCTGGATGCTCGCCACGGTGCGGCCCGACGCCGCGGAGGGCATCGAGCCCAACGCCCTCTTCATGGCGGGCTGGGTGGGGCTGCTCGTGACGGGCCTCAACATGATTCCGGTGAGCCAGCTCGACGGCGGCCATGTGAGCTATGCGATCTTCGGTCGGCAGTCGAAATGGGTGGCCCGCAGCGTGCTGGCCGGAGCGGTCGTGGCGATCGCGGTGCTCGGGCTCTACAACTGGATTGCGATGGTGGTGATCGTGATGCTCATGGGCACCGATCATCCCCCGATCCGGCAGGACGGCCAGCCTCTCGGGCTACTCCGTACGACGCTCGGCCTCTTCGCGCTCCTGATCCCGGTGATCACGTTCATGCCCCAGCCGCTTCTGATCGAGTGAGAGACCGGTTTCAAAGGGCATTCGCTGCGGGGCGTATACTTCCGTCAACAAACCCCGGCCGAGGAACCATCCCATGCTTCAGCCCATGCGCTCTCACGACGACCCCGTGGAGCGGCTCACCACGGCCGCCCGGTTTCATGATTACCGACAGGCTTCCAATCCGCTCGGCGATGCGGGAGTGGCCTCGATCCCTGGCGCCCGCTTCGCCGCCGCGCTCCACGAGCAGGGGCCGACCCGAATCCTGCCGCTCGACACGAGCATGACACTCGGCTGCGCGGGGCCGGCCACCACGCCGGCACTGTGTGCGAACTTTATCCGGATTCACTCCGGCCACGCGCTCGTCACCGACGCCAACGCCACGAGCCAACTCTTCTTCGTGATGCGGGGCACGGGCACGACGCGGCTGGCCGTCGATGGCGGCATCGACATGCCCGCGGGCCTCGAGATTCCGTGGCGGGCGGGCGACCTCTTCACGCTGCCGGCTAAGAGCGCCGCCACGCACGTGGGCGGCGACGACGCGGCCCTCTACTGGGTGCACGATGAACCGCTCCTGCGGCATCTGGGCGCCGTGGCGACGACGCGGCGGTTTGGGCCTACCCTCTACCGCCACGAGGCGATCCGCGAGGCGCTCGATGCCGTGGTCCGCGATCCGGAGAGTGCCCGAGCCAATCGCTTGAGCGTGTTGTTGGGCAATCATCTCTTTCCGCAGTCGATGACGGTCACGCACGTATTGTGGGCGATGTTTGGCATCCTGCCGGTGGGTGTCGTGCAGCCGCCGCATCGGCATCAGTCGGTGGCGGTCGATCTCGTTGTCGACGCCAAGCCCGGCTGCTACACGATGGTGGGCCGGAAGCTGGCCGCCGATGGCTCGATTGCCGACGGCGAGCGGTTCGACTGGGAGCCGCATTCCGTCTTCATCACGCCCCCGGGCCTCTGGCACTCGCACCACAATGAGTCAGGCCAGCCGGCCCACATCCTCCCGATCCAGGATGCGGGGCTCCACACCTACCTGCGAACCTTGAGCATCCTCTTCAGCCGCCGCACGGCGACGGGCCACGACGTGGTCGAAGACGCCGGCTGAGCGAGGCTACTTCGTCAGAAAGAGCGGGCTTGCGGCGATCGCGTGTACGAGGGATCGAGGGCCAGTCCGCTGGATCGAAGATAAGGACCTCTGAGAATCGGGCCTGGAGTCAAGCGGACCTCCCAGCTTCAGGTATGTCTGCCGAGGTATTTGAGCACGGCCTGGGTGCGGGTCTAGACACGGAGCTTCGTGGATAGCGAGTGGAGGTACGCGCGTGGCCCGCGACTCTGTGGCCCTAGGAGCTCCCGATGAGCGGGTTTCGAGTCTTGAGTCCCGGGAACAGTGAGAAATCCCGGTCAGCGGTCCAGAGTTCGGCGACGCGGTGGTTCAGGCAGATCGCCGCGATGCGAGCATCGTGGATCTTTCCACCGGCGATTCGGCCCTGGACGCACAAGCGCTCGAGCTTGTCGAGATATCCCGGGCCCTCATGGAGCAGATGCAGGTCCGGCGACCCCAGCCACGCTTTGATCGATTCGAAAGCCGTCGTCTGCGGCGTGGGCGGGGAATAGATGCGGGGATGGGTGACGACGGCAAGAAACTCATGCACGGAACTCCAGGCAATGGCCCAGGGTCTGCCACTGTTGGCAAGATCGACGAGGCAGGACTTGGCCGCCGCATGCCACTCGCTGTCTTCACGGTGGGCATAGACCAAGAGGTTGGTGTCGATCGCGATCATGATTCGTTCGTTCCATAGATGGCTTCCCGCACGGCGTCCCAGCCTTTGCCTCTGAACTCCGGCTGCAGGCCCTCTCCGCGGTATGTCACGGGCTCGACCGGCTGTCGCTTCGAGGCGGACGAACGGCCGAGAATTTCACGAAGCCCCGCTTCTATGAGGCTCCGCAGGGTGGTGTGGGAAGCCCTGGCCTCCTGCTTTGCCCGGAGCAAAAGATCATCGGCAATATCTATGGTTGTCTTCATATGGGTAACCATATTAGGATCTTCTGTCGTGTCAAGCATTGCCGGAACTTGAGCCGCCGCGGCATCCTGCTTCCCACACGTTTCCACCGAGACAATGAGGAGCCTCATGACACCACGCCCGCATCGGGCAACGATCGCCGTAGTCGTGGCCATGGCGTTTGCAGCCCTCGACTTGCGGCCATCCGCGGCGGTGGAGGCGGGATCAGCCGCGGCGGTGCGGTCGCCGTGGCAGCCGCCGCCGACCAGTCTGCCGATGTGGGACGTGGATCTGCTACGCCGGTCACCGGCCACGCAGCCAGCCGCGGAAGCCGCTGTCGATGGCGTGCAAGCGATCTGGATTGATGCGCTCCCCTTCCAGGGCAAGCCGACAAAGGCGTTTGCCTATTTCGGGATGCCCGCGAAGCCGGCTGAAGTCAATGAAAAATTCCCGGGCGTCGTGCTCGTGCATGGTGGCGGCGGCACCGCCTTCGCCGACTGGGTGAAGATGTGGACGGCCCGCGGCTACGCCGCCATCGCCGTCGATCTCGAGGGGCAGATTCCGACCCGAAATGCGACCGGCAAAGCCTGGATCCGCACCGACACGCTCGGGCATCCCTGGGGCGGCGGCCCCGCCCGGCCCGGCAACGCCTTCGGAGACTGTTTCGATCAGCCGTTCGAGGAGCAGTGGACCTACCATGCGGTCGCCGACACGATGCTTGCCTTCTCGCTGCTCGCGTCGCAGCCCGAGGTCGATCCGGCCCGCATCGGCCTGGTCGGTATCTCCTGGGGCTCGGTCATCTGCTCGATCGCGGGCGGCGTCGATGATCGGCCGGCCTTCGTCGCGCCGCAGTACATCGGCGGTTTCCTGAACCTCGATAGCGGCTGGTGCGAGTTTATGAAGCCGCGGCCCGAGACCTGGGCCTGGGATCCGGCGAACTTCTACGCGGCCGCAGCTGCCGATCGGAAAATCAAGTGGCTTTGGATCAACGGGGCCAACGATGCCTACGGCACGCCGCCGATGATG
>CAZODJ010000060.1:3244-13881 GCA_964578555.1 uncultured Candidatus Kuenenia sp. | reverse complement strand
TCGAGCGTGCCGGGCGTGGAGAGCAGCAGTGCCTTCATACGAAGGAGCATGGTACGCTGCCGCCGCTCGTGGCGGGAGGGTCCGCCCGGATCAGGCAGGGAAAGGCACATGGCATCCTGGCAGCTCGTGCTTGTCGTCGCAGCGGGTGTGGCCGCTCTCGTCGCCGCCGTGATGTGGCTGCGAATCCATCCGTTCGTCGCGCTCCTCGCCGTGGCGATCGGCGTGGGGCTGGCCGCGGGGATGCCCCCTCAGAAGGTCATCGACTCCATCACGGCGGGCATGGGCAACACGCTCGGGTTCGTGGCCGTGGTCGTGGGGCTGGGCTCGATCTTCGGGATGATGCTCGAGGAGTCGGGTGGGGCCGAGAAACTTGCCGAGCGGCTGGTCGCTGCGTGCGGTCCGCAGCGGGCCGCACTCGCGCTCGGCCTCGTCGGCTTCCTCGTCTGCATTCCGGTCTTCCTCGACGTGGCGCTCGTCATGCTTCTGCCGTTGGCGGTGGCCGCGAGCCGCAGGACGGGCGAGCCGGTGACGCGGTTCGCGCTGCCCATGCTGGCGGGGATGGCGGTGACGCATGCCTTCGTACCGCCGACGCCCGGCCCGACCGCCGTGGCCAATCTGCTGAGCGCCGACCTCGGATGGGTTATCACGATGGGCATCATGGCCGGGCTGCCCACGCTGCTCATCACGGCCGTGATCGCCTCGAGGGTGCTGTCACGATGGGTGGCGGGAGACGTACCCGAAACGGCCACTCCCACTGCAGCCAGCCGACAGCGACGAACCTGGGCCGCGCCACACCTGGGAGTGGTCATCGCCCTGCTCGTGCTGCCACTGGCCCTCATCATGGGTGACACGGCAGTGCGGGCAGCCTGGGGCGAAGAGTCGCCGGCGGCCCTGTGGCTGCCCCTCGTCGGCCACCCGTTTACGGCACTGCTCATCGCCACGCTGGGCACCTTCTACTTTCTTGGCGTCCGTCTTGGCATGCCGGCGGCGGAGGTGCAGCGGATCGCCGAGCGGGCGTTGGAACCGGCCGGCGTGATCCTGCTGGTGACTGGCGCGGGGGGTGTGTTCAAGCAGGTGCTCATCGATTCGGGGGCCGGACAGGCCGTCGCCGCGTCGCTCACTGCCGTCGCCCTCCCGACGGTGGTCGTGGCCTGGCTGGTGGCCGCCGTGATCCGCGTGCTCCAGGGATCGGCGACGGTGGCGATGATCACTGCGGCGGGCCTCGTGGCGCCCCTCGTCGAGGCGGCCGACCGTCCTGAACCGTTCGCCGCGCTGGTCACCATCGCCATCGCCGCCGGCGGCACGGTTGTCTCCCACGTCAACGACTCCGGCTTCTGGCTGGTCGGCAAGTTTCTCGGCCTCTCCGTCGGCGACACGCTCCGCACCTGGACGGTGCAGGAGACGATCATCGGCGTGCTGGGGCTCGTCTTCGTCATCATGATCGCCGCCGCAACCGGCAGCCTGTAAGTTCATCGAAGGACGATCTCCCCCTTCATTGGAGCCCTCACATGCCTTGGTCACGGATGTTGCTTTTCGTCGGCACCGTCTTCTGGGCCGTAATCGCACAGGTGGGCTTCGCCACCCCTACTGCCGATCGGCCGAATGTGTTGTTCATCGTTTCCGACGATCTCAACACACTGCTCGGCTGCTACGGCGATCCGCTGGCCAAGACGCCGAACATCGATCGACTGGCTGCTCGGGGCGTGCGGTTCGAGCGGGCCTACTGCACGTTTCCGCTCTGCGGGCCGAGCCGCAACTCGTTTCTGACAGGGCTCTATCCGAACTCGACCGGCATCCTCGTCAACGCCCAAATTTTTCGGCAGTCGATCCCGGAACACGTGAGCCTGCCGCAGGCCTTCCGGCAGGCCGGGTACTTCGTGGGCCGGATCGGCAAGCTCTATCACTACAACGTGCCTTTTTCGGTCGGCACCGACGGTCACGACGACCCGGCCTCGTGGGAACTCGAACTCAACCCGGCCGGCGTCGATCGCCTGGAGGAGGAGCCGAAGATTTTCTCGCTCGTGCCCGGCCAGTTCGGCGGCACGCTCTCCTGGTACGCCTCGCCGCGGCCCAACACCGAGCATACCGACGGCCTGCTCGCGGCCGATGCCGAGTGGGTGCTGGAGCGGTGCTCTCGGGACCGCAGCCGACCGTTTTTCCTAGCCGTGGGGTTCTTCCGGCCGCATACGCCCTACGTCGCGCCGAAGGAGCCCTACTTCGGTCTCTATCCTGAATCCTCGATGCCTGTCGTCACCAACGTGAAGGCCGATCAGGCCGATCTGCCTCCCGCCGCCCTCGGTAGCTCCAAAAAGGAGCAGGACGCGATGACCGACGACCTGCGTCGACAGGCCCTTCAGGCCTACTACGCGAGCATCAGCTTCATGGATGCACAGGTCGGCCGCGTCATCGCTGCACTCGACAAAAACGGTCTCGCCGAAAACACGATCATCGTCTTCACGAGCGACCACGGCTACCACACCGGTGAGCATGGCCTCTGGCAGAAGCAGAGCCTCTTCGAGGAGAGCGCCCGCGTCCCGCTCCTGGTCGTGGCCCCCGGCGTTTCCAAGCCGGGCGTAGCTCCAGCGCCTGTCTCTCAGATCGATCTCTACCCTACGCTCGCCGCGCTCTGCGGCGTGAAGGCCCCCGACACCCTGCAGGGGCAGAGCCTGGTGCCGCTCCTCGCCGATCACCACGCGCAGGGCCGCGGGTGGGCGATCTCGCAGGTGGTCCGCCGGCAGGGAAAGAACAAGCCAGCTTTTTTCGGCTACTCACTGCGGACGCCCCGCTGGCGGTACACGGAGTGGGACGAGGGCCGGCAGGGCCGCGAACTCTACGACCACGAGTCTGACCCGAAAGAGCTCGTGAACCTCGCCGACTCGGCCGACGACGCCGCCACTATCGCCGAGCTTTCCAAGCAGCTCCAGGCCGCGGTCGCGACAACGATGCCCGCTTCCGGTGAAACGCCCCCAGTCCGCGAAGGCCTCTGGAACCCCGGCGTCGTCCGCTGATCTTCCGTCAGGCGACGGGAAAGAGCGTTCGCATCGGGTCGGTGAGGCAGGGCATGCGACTGCCGGCGAGCACCTCGCCGGCGGTGCAGCCCGCCATGATGCCGGCCGTCTCGGCCATCGCCCGCACCCGTGGGAATACGTGCGCCTTCTCCGGCGGAAACTGCGAGGCATAGCAGCCGATGGCGGCCAGCTTCGTGTCGAGGTGGCCCGCAATGTCGATGACCACGGGCCAGTGGCCATGCGGCACGGCAGGCATGCCGGCAAAGAGAAAATAGGTGAGGAACTGTGGCACGGTGTGGACGGGCAGCCCGTCGAACGTGTCGTCCCACTTGGTGAGCCGCGAATAGAAGACAGCCGCCTCGGTGATCGCCACCGCCTGGGCGTGGTCGGGCGAGGCGAGCGGAGTCTTGTCACCCAGGCCGAGCACGAGCCGCGGCCGCCAGCGGCGAAACACCTTTGCCAGTGCCACCCGCACCTCGAACGAATCGAAGAGCCGACGGTTGGGAAAGTCGAGGTTTTCCCGACACACCACGCCGAGCACCTTGGCGGCGGCGGCGGCTTCCGCGAGCCGCTCCTCCGGCCCGCTCGACCGCGGCGTCGGCTCACCGTCGGTAAGGTCGACGATGCCCACACGATATCCCTGCGTGGCCAGGAGCGCCAGCGTGCCGCCGCAGCCGATCTCGACGTCGTCGGGATGGGCGCCAACGGCAATCACGTCGAGCGGTTCGGGAAGTTGCGGCTCAGCCATTGTTGGTCACAGGCGGCAACTCAGCGGGGCTTCGTAGCGGCCATGAGGAAGCTTGGGTTGATCGCTTCGAAGCGGATGCGGTCCATCTGCTCGATGCCCCGGGCGACGTTGACCATCCAGTAGGCGGCGTCACCCGAGCGGGCGCGGAGGAATGCGTGGACGGCCGCGAGGTTTTCGATGCTGTTACACGAGGTCACCAGTCGCCCCCCCGGCTTCAGCCGCTTCCAAGCCTCCTCGACGAGCCGCGCCACGTGGCGGCCACTCCCCCCGACATAAATCGCATCGGGAGCGGGCAGCCCGGCCCATGCCTCGGGGGCTTGGCCGAGCACGGCGTGCAGATTGACCACGCCGAACCGCTCGGCATTTTCGAGAATGAGCTGGTGGTCGTCAGGATCCATCTCGATTGCATGAACCACGCCGGCATGGGCGATCCTCGCGGCCTCGAGGCCGACCGAGCCGCTCCCCGCCCCCACGTCCCAGACGACGCTCGTCGGCTGAAGAGCCATCTCGGCCAAAGCCAACGAACGAATCTCAGCCGGCGTGAGCAGACCACGCTTTGGACGCGACTGGAGGAAGCACTCGTCGGGGTTGCCGAAGAGCCGCGTGCCAACTTCACCGGCCGCGTCGGTCACCCGAGACTTTCGCACGAGGATCATCACATTGAGCGGCCCGAACGCATCGCGGGCGATGTCGGCCAGACTCCCCTGTGTCACCCGCTCATCGGGAGAACCGAGATTTTCGCAGACGTATGCCTGAAACGAATCGATGCCGTTGTCGAGCAGGGTCTGGGCGACGGCGGCCGGTGGCCACTGCTCACTCGTGAAGAGGCCGACCGTGTCGCTGGAACGAATCTTGTCGATCACACGCTCGATCGACTGCCCGGCCAGGTTCGCGAGAAACGCCTCCTCCCACGACTCCTTCACGCGGGCGAACGCCAGTTGCATGCTGCTGACATGCGGGACTACCTCGAATCGCTCCTTGCCGAGCTTGGAGCAGACATAGCGGGCCGTGCCGTAGAAGAGCGGGTCGCCCGACGCGAGCACGACGAGCCGCTTGTCGCCGGCCGCCTCGATCTTCTCGCACAACTCCTCGAGCGTGGCCGCCACGGTCAGCCGGCCAGCAAGATCGGCCGGCAGCAGGGACCGACAGACTTCTGGACCAAGCAGGGCGTCGGCACTCTCGAGCACCTTCCGGGCCTGGGCGGTCATGCCGTCGACACCGTCATCGCCGATGCCGACGATAAACACTTTCTCCGCAGCCACCGACCCTCCCGTCATGCCCTGCCCGTGGAAGCCTCCCACGGCCTGCAGCGCCGCCGCTGTGGATCAGGCCTGGAACGAACTGCCGCAGCCGCAGCTCTTCTTGGCGTTCGGATTGTTGAACGTGAAGCCTCGCTTGTCGATCCCCTCGTGGAAGTCGAGCGTGGTGCCATCGAGAAAGAGGTCACTCTTCTTGTCCACCACGACAGGCACACCATGCTGCTCGGACTTGCTGTCGACCTTCGGATCCCAGGCAGTATCGAAGCCCAGTGAGTATTGGAAGCCGCTACAGCCCCCTCCAGCGACACCGACGCGGAGGACCGTTTCAGCGGCGAGTTTCTGATCGGCGATGATCTTCTTGACCTCGCCGGCGGCCTTTTCGGTGAGCATGATCGACATGGGCGCTGGTCTCCTGTGTCCTTCGATTGTTTCTACGGTCGTGGAAGGTGACTGGGGTAAGCCGCGATATCTCGCAAACTTCCCTGCGAAAAATTGTAGCCCCCGTCCGTCATCCGGCCAAGTGCTGGAGAACAGGTTTCAGGGAGTGTCGTGGCCTCGGCCTCACAGCGCCCGCAGCCGGCTGACGCCAGCGGCGATCACCGCGGCGGCCCGGTCGATCTCGTCCTCGGTCGTGAACCGCGACACCCCAAACCGCAGGCTGGCCCGGGCCTCGTCATCGGTGAGCCCGATCGCCGTAAGCACATGGCTGGGACGCGGGTTTTCCGACGAGCAGGCGCTGCCGGAACTGACGGCGAGCCCCTCGGCAGCGAGCGTGGCAAGAAGCGTCTGCCCATCGACCCCGGGGACGTGGACGTTGAGATTGTTGGGCAGCCGACCGCTGCCTTCAGCCGGGCCGTCGAGCGGCGGGCCGTTCAGCCTGAGATTCGGCACGCCAGCCGCCAACCGCTGCCAGAGCCTGTTCCGCACGTCGCGAAGCCGTGGCGACTCCTCCGCATGGTGGGTGGCTGCCAGCCGAGCGGCCTCCGCCATGCCGACGATGCCGGGCACGTCGAGCGTGCCGCTCCGCATGCCACGTTCTTGGCCACCGCCAAAGACGAGCGGATCGACCCGCACGATCCGGTCGCGACGGCGGACATACAGCGCTCCGACACCCTTGGGGCCGTGAACCTTGTGGGCCGAGAAACTCGCCAGATCGGCTGCGAGGGCGTCGACGTCCACCGGAATCCGGCCGAGGGCCTGGGCACAGTCGACGTGCAGCACTGCACCATGCCTCTGCACAGCCGCGGCGATCGCTGGGATGTCTTGGATCGTGCCGATCTCGTTATTGGCAAGCATTACCGACACGAGAAACGTATTGGGCTGTAGAGCCGCCGCAACAGCAGCCGGAGTGAGCCGTCCCGTACCCGCCGCCACCGGCAGCCGGGTGACAGCAAAGCCCTCCCGCTCCAGGTGCTCGATGGGATCGAGCACCGCATGGTGCTCCGTGACGGCCGTGATCACGTGCCCCTTTGCTTCGCCGCGCCGGGAAGCAGTGCCGAGGATCGCGAGATTGTTGCCCTCGGTGGCTCCGCTCGTGAACACGATCTCGCGGGCCGTCGCGCCGATCGAAGTGGCGAACGTTTCCCGGGCAGACTCGACGGCGGCCCGTGCCTCGCGGCCCATCTCGTGGGTCGTGCTTCCGGCGTTGCCGTAGTGGTCAGTGAGCCACGGCAGCATCGCCTCGAGCACCCGCGGGTCGAGCCGAGTCGTGGAATGGTTGTCGAGGTAGATCACTCAACGGAGTGTACCGTCGCGGAGCGCGTCGAGCGTGATCTGCGACCAGGTCTCGAACCGGTCGCGGTCGGCTAGCAGCGAGTCGAGGGCCGCGAACCCGCACTCGACCAGTTCACTTTCCTGAGATGCCACCTCCGGCCGCTCGAGCTCGAGGATGTGCACGATCCCGAGATGCACCCTCCCCACGGCGTTCGAGTCGTCATTGATCAGGCCCACGCAGCGGTTTGTCCAGCCGCCGCCGATCGAAATCTCTTCCGCCAGCTCCCGCCGCATGCCGGCTTCGTAGGACGTGTCGTCGCCATGCTCGCCATCGGTGCTCGAAATATGGCCGCCGATTCCCACCGACCGCTTGGCCCGCAGCCGGGCCTCGCTCTGGCCGCCGCCACGGGTGTAGGCGAAATACTCGACCCTGCCGTCGGCACCACGGTGCGCGAGCACGCAGTAGGGAATCAACTGTTTGAACGACGGATCCTCTTCGACGCTCGCCCGCGGCCGCCACGACGTATGTCGGGGATCGAGCAGCCGCGGCAAATAGGCCGCCGTGTCACCGCAAAAGCCCTGAAATGCACCGGCTCCGTCAAACAGCGACCGGGGCACGACCAGCACATCTTCCTGGGGAATGACTGACATCACAGACTCCTACTCGATCAGCATCGCGTCGCCGTAACTCAAAAATCGATACCGCTCACGAATCGCCTCCTCATACGCCCGACGAATGAGGTCGCGGGAGGCGAACGTGCTCACCAACACGATGAGCGTTGTCCGCGGCATGTGGAAATTCGTCAACAGGCAGTCGACCACACGGAACGAAAAGCCGGGTTTGATGAACAGATCGGTCGGCCCCTTCCAGACCGAGACCGCGCCGGCGGGTGACCGCTGGGCTGCCGTCTCCAGCGTCCGCACCGCCGTCGTGCCGATCGCCACCACGCGGCCGCCGCGGGCCTTGGCCTCGGCAATCGCCGCCACGGTTTCCGCCGGGCACTCGCACCACTCCGTGTGCATGCGGTGATCGTCGAGCCTGTCGCTTGAGAGTGGCCGAAACGTGTCGATGCCGACGTGGAGCGTGACGCGAGCCAGCCCGATGCCGCGGGCCGCAAGGGCGGCGAGGAGGTCGTCGGTAAAATGCAGCCCGGCCGTGGGGGCAGCAGCTGACCCGGCCGCGCGGGCAAACACCGTCTGATACCGCTCCCGGTCCCCCTGCGCCTCCGTACCGCCGCGGATGTAGCCAGGCAGCGGCACCCGGCCGACCCGCTCGAGCAGGACCTGCGCCGGCTCCTGTGGCGTGGGTCGCACGATCCAACTGCCCCCGGCGCCGCGGTCGAGGAGCTCGAGCGAGACAGGACGATCCTGAGTGGTTGGCGGGTCGGTTCGACTCTCGAGCACGATCTGCTCTCCACAGACCGGCCGCCCGCGGGTCTGGGCAAGAATCTGCCAGGTGCCGGCCTCGGCATCCGCGGAGAGAAACAGTCCTTCCCACTTGCCGCCCGTCGCCGCCCGGTGGCCAACAAGCCGCGCGGGCACCACCCGCGTGTCGTTCACCACGACCAGATCACCCGGCCGCAGCATCTCCGGTAGATCGCGGACCTGCCGATGGGCCAGCCCGCCGCCGGCGCGGCACACATGCAACAGCCGGGCGTCGCTGCGCCGCGCGAGCGGCTGCTGCGCGATCAACGCCGGGGGCAACTCATAGTCATACAGATCCGCTTCCGACATCGGCCTCATCATAGTGCAGGCTGCACGATCCAGTTCACGCCGGCCCCCGGGCTCGCGCCCGGGGCTGTGTGGGCAGTGGCCGCACCTAGCCGCCAGGTGCAAGCCGGCGGGATGCGCACCACCCCGCACTGCCCGCCTGGAGGGCGGGCTTACGAGAGCGAACGGAGTTCGCCAAGAAACCCAAGGCCAGGATGGCGAGGGTTTCGTAAAGCCAGCCGCCAGGCGCAAGCCGGCGGGATGGATCGCCAACCTCACGCCGCCTGCCAACGAGGCAGCTACTCGTCGGGCACAAGGGCAGGCCAGGCGACGGCCAGTTTTGAGAGCGGCGGCAGCTCGAGCGGCGTGCCGGGCACGAGCGACACTCTTGGATTCACGGCGCGGTTCCAGGCGAAGAGTGCGCGGTAATAGCGGCCGTCTCCGTACATCCGTTCGGCAAGCGACCACCACGAGTCCCCGACGGCCGCCACGTAGCGGGTCACCTCGTGGCGGGGAGCATGGCCGGTGGGAGCTGGCACGTAGGCTGCAGCGGTCGCAGCGGGGAGGTCATCCAACGCGGACCGTTGCATCGGCTCGGCACCGGCGACCGCTTCAGAATCCAACAGCTGCGGCTCTTCGATCGGGGCGATCGCTGGGGTCACTCGTCCGGTACGTGCGAACGGGTCACTCGGCGGCAAAGGTTGCTCGAGTGGTGGATCGAGAGCCCTGCCATCACCGTCTGATGGCAGGGAATCAACGGCGGCGGCTGAGAAACCGCTCGCTGTCGCCGAGTAGCGATCGGCTGGTGCCGCCACTGCTGGCTCTGCCGCGATCGACAGAGTCGGCGGCTCCACGATCTCGGCGGCCGTCGAGATCGCAACGCTGCCGTGAATGTCCGCGCCAGCCCCGACCGGCGGCCGCGGCGAGAGCAGCTTGATCGACAGCACGCCGACAAACGCGCCGGCGAGCAGTCCGAGACCGGCGAGGAGAATGTGTGCTTCGCGACCCATGGATCGTCCGTCATTGAGACCGGAAAGGGCCGCGGATTGTGGAAAAAACGCCACGCTGACGCCAGAGCGTCTCCCCCGAGAAAACCCGGACAACTCCCGGCTGACCGCCGCCAGTCGTGTCAACTCATCCGCTGCGCCGCCCGGAGCTTGGCCGACCGGCTGCGTGAATTACGGACCAGTTCTTCCGGGGAAGCCTCGATGGGCGACCGTGTCAGACAGTCCCAGATCTGCCGATTGCGAAACGCTTCCTTGACCAACCGGTCCTCGAGCGAATGAAACGAGATCACAGCACACCGTCCACCGGGCGCAAGCCTGGCCGGAATTCGTTCGAGGGCGATTCGCAGCGACTTGAGCTCCTGGTTCACCGCGATGCGCAGCGCCTGAAACGTCCTCGTGGCCGGATGGATCCGGGGAGGGGGCGATTGCCGCGGGATTGCCGAGGCGACGAGCGTGGCAAAGTCCCGAGCCGAGCGAATCGGCTCCTTCTCCCGCACGGCCGCGATTTTCCGGGCAATCCGCCGGCTATAACGCTCCTCGCCAAACTCGAAGATGATGTCGGCGAGGCTGTCCGGCTTCATGCGATTGACGAGCCGCCAGGCGGGCTCGCCTTCCGTCGGATCGAACCGCAAATCGAGCGGCCCGTCGCTGTTGAAGGAAAAACCCCGCGACTCATCCGCCAGCTGATCGCTGGAGAGCCCCACGTCGAGCAGCACCGCGTCGACCGTGTCGATCGACAGCGCGTCGAGCACCTCCGGAAGATCACAGTAATTGGCCTGAGCAAATCGCACGGGCAGGCCGGCCATCTCGCGAGCCCCCCGCTCGATGGCCTCGGGATCGCGGTCGATCGCCACGACGAGCCCCTCCACCCCGACCGCCTCGGCGAGGAGTCGCGTATGACCGCCGCCGCCGAGCGTGCCATCCACCACGCGCATCCCCGGCCTGACGGCGAGAAACGACATCACCTCAGCAGGCAACACGCTGGCATGAACACTCGACGCTGGATGAATTTCGCTCACAGCACGAGTGTAGCCGTTCCGCGCCTGAAATCCGCTCGGGGTTGCCCGTGCCACGGAGCCGGCGTAGGAAACCGAGCGCAGCCACAGGGCTTGCGCGCTGTGCTGGTTAGAGGCTAACACTGCCCGCCTGGAGGGCGGGCCTACGCGAGCGAACGGATGTTCGCCAAGAAACC
>CAZODJ010000060.1:0-3144 GCA_964578555.1 uncultured Candidatus Kuenenia sp. | reverse complement strand
CCGCAGCCCCTACTTCTTCCCGCCGAACTTGTACGACGGATTGGTAGGATCGAAGTCGGCATCGGTGAAGCCCTGATTAGTCTTCACGTTCATGTAGGTGTACTCCTCCATGAGCACCGGCTGCCCGCCCGCTTCGTGGGGCCAGTCATACGCCTCGTAGCGGATCGGGATCAGGAGTTCATCGTCGATGAAGACCCGGGCGAGGTGAAATCGGAAGTTTCGGCGCGGCACCGGATGCACCACTTGCACGCAGGTGCAAATCCGGCCGTTCACCTTGGCATTGGGGAAGAAATTGACCTCGCACTCGCCGAAGTTCTTGTCGTGCTCGGCGACCTCGACCAGCCGCTCGGCGAGCCGCTCCACACCGAACTCCGTGATCGGATAGCGATTGCCGGTCATGGCCAGCATGCTCTGGGGCTTGAGCGATACCGTGCCCACCATCGCCCGGACACCGCTGCCGGCATGGGCGAGCATGTTGTTGTCGTTCTTGCCGTCGACATAGATCACTTCCTGCCCCTTCACGTCTTCCGGGCCGAGGAAGTAGAGGTAGACGCTGAACGGTGCCCGCCGCACCTTGGCGAACATGTACTGGTGCTCGCCGAGTTTGCCGTCGATCCGCTCCCGTTTGACCATCGTGCAGGAGTAGTCCCTCATGTTGGCCTGGATCGAAGCCAGCCCCTTGCCGGCGAGTTCCAGCGCCGGCTCGAGCGGATGGGAACCGGCTGCGGCCGCGTTGGCGTCGCCGGCGTTGGCATTCATTTGGGAGGCATCGCCGGCCGGAACGAGACCGGGCCCCTGTGTCACGGCGCCGGCGGCAGGTGTGGCGGCTGGAGCGGCAGGCTGCTGGGCCATGGCCGGCACGCATGCCAGCAGAACTGGCACCACCATGAGCACCGTCCAGCGGAAACTGAGGAACATCTGCTTGCCGACCATCTTTTCCTCCGTGGATCTGCCTGCCGGGTGTTTGGGTACGGGGGCATCCATGCCACCGTCGTCATGTCGAAGATGTGAAGACCCGGAAACGTAAATCCTGTGTGTTGGAATCGCTCAACACGCCCGCGACCATGAGAAACACTCATCGCGCCGGCATGTTCCGAAGAGCCGCACAAGTTTCACACGAAGCCTGGGCAGCCTGCAGGAGGGCGGAGTTTAGCGGAGGCCCCTTCCGGCAGCCATGCCATGTTTTCCCGGTATTTCGCGAAAAATAGCCATGTGTCTTGTTCCTCGTTGGCGTCGCAACCATGCTCGCAGGTCAGGTCTCCATGACGCTGAGTAACCCCCGGCTCCCCCCGCTCATGTCCCACACCGCCTCCATCGCCGCCCCGGGGGGGCTCTCCGTGACCCGCGTCGAGTCGATGCCGTTTGGGGAAAACACCTACGTCGTGCATCGGTCTCCCGACCGCCGCTGTCTCGTGATTGATCCGGGCTTCGAGCCAGACGCCGTGATCGCAGCGATCGAGGAAGCAGGCCTGACGCCCGAGGCGATCCTGCTCACCCACGGCCACTCGGATCATATCGCCGGCAACGCCGCCCTGCGGAAGGTCTGGCCCGGGCTCCCGATCGTGATCGGCCGTCACGACGCTCCGAAGCTTGGGGATCCGCAGGCCAACCTGTCGGCACCGTTCGGATTTCTCGTGAACAGCCCCCCGGCAGACAGGCTGCTGACCGACGGAGAGACGCTCGACCTTGCCGGCCTCAGACTCACCGTGCACGAAATCCCCGGCCATTCGCTCGGGCACGTCGTGTTTTGCATGATGGACTGCGACCCGCCGGTCGTGTTCGCCGGCGACGTGCTGTTTCGTGAGGGTATCGGCCGGACCGACTTTCCCGATGGCAGCTTCGACGCACTCGCGAGCGGCATCACCTCCGCGCTCTATTCCCTGCCCGACGAGACGCTGGTGCTCCCCGGCCACGGTGACTCGACCACCATCGGCCATGAACGCCGCCACAACCCGTTTGTACCCGATCCGCGAGCCGCCCGATGACCCTCGCCACGCGACCGGAAGTCATTCAACGGGGGAGGCGTTTCCAACGCCGATTGACCGGGTGGGCGGTGGCGAGGAATGATGCTCTGATGCTTTCGCCGGCCGATCTTCCCGCTCCTCCTGCCTCCGCGGCCCCGACGACGGTCCGGTCGCCTCTCTGTCGCGCGGCCGGGCTCGTGTTGGCAGGTCTGGCCCGGCTTCTTTCCGGTGCGAGTGTCCGCTGGATCGCCAGCCAGCCCGACACCTGCCAGCGGGTCTACTTTGCCAACCATACGAGCCACCTCGACGCTCTGGTCATCTGGGCTTCGCTGCCCCCGTCGATTCGCGAGATCACGCGGCCCGTCGCCGCGAAGGACTACTGGTCGCGGGGAATCGTTCGCCGCTGGCTGTCACGCGACGTGTTTGATGCCCTGCTGATCGACCGCACCGACATCAAGGTGCACCAGAGTCCGGTCGACCTGATGCTCCGAGAGATCGGCACCACGAAATCGCTGATCGTCTTTCCGGAGGGAAGCCGCAGCATCACCGGTGAAGTCGGAGAGTTCAAAAGTGGACTCTACTATCTTGCCAAGAAGCGGCCCGACATCGAGTTGATTCCGGTCTTCATCGACAATCTCAACCGCGTGCTGCCCCGCGGAGAGTTTCTCCCCGTGCCGCTCCTGTCATGCATCAGTTTTGGCCCGCCCTTGTGGCTGGAGCAGGGAGAGCAGAAGCTCGACTTTCTCGCCCGGGCCCGCCGGGCGGTGCTGGCGCTCAAGGAGTAGCGCGGCATGAACGACGTGCGGACGATCGTGCTGGTCACGGGGGTGCTTGCCCTGCTGACCGTCGCCACGGGCGTCGGCCAGTTTCTCAAGCGTCATCCCGACCGTGGTCTCGACCCGGCAGCCGTGCGGACATTCAACCTCCGGCTCCGCGGCTGGTGGATCCTGTGCACCGTGTTGGCGGCCGCTTTCTGGCTGGGGACGACAGCCACCGTCGTGCTTTTCGGCTTGGTGTCGTTTTGGGCCCTCCGCGAGTTCATCACGCTCACGCCCACCCGCAAGGGCGACCACCGCGCACTGTTCTGGGTGTTTTTCCTGTTCACGCCGCTGCACTATGTGCTCGTGGGCCTCAATCGCTACGACATTTTCAGCGTGTTCCTGCCGGTCTACGCCACGCT
>CAZODJ010000059.1:9696-14185 GCA_964578555.1 uncultured Candidatus Kuenenia sp. | reverse complement strand
CGGCTGCTTGACGAGTTCTTCCACGGCGTCGGCCTTCATCGTGACGTCGATCCCATCAGCTCCGCGGATCACGACCTCGGCCGGCGACTGCGACACGAGCAGGCCCGTCACCGCCCGGCCGTCATCGAGCACCACCGTGTAGGTCTCGTAGTTGTGACTGATCGCCGCCGACGGTGCGAGGATCGCCTCGTAGAGAGCCACGCGGGAAAGCTTTGCGCCGATGCCGGAAAGATTAGGTCCCACGGCCTTCCCTTCGTCGCCCACGACGTGGCACTTCGCACACGTGCCGGCGTTGGCAAATACGGCCTTGCCCCGCGCCGCATTGCCCCGGCCTCGCCGCGACAGATCGGCGATCGTGGGCAAGGCTCCGCCACCCTTGGCCTGCGGCATCGGCAGCACCTTCGCCGCCGCCTGCTTGATGTCGGCCCAAGGCGAAAGCGCGATCACCGCGGCCGCCGCCTGTGGGAGGGTGCCGGTGAGCTGCTCTTGCTCGGCGAGCGCCACCAGCCGCTTCGCCCCGGCCTGCGACCGGCCGAGGCCGAGCACCGCTGCGGCCTTTATTTCCGGAGAGGCGTCGGCATCGTTCAAGAGGCTCTCAAGCAGGGCCTGAGCACGAGCACTGCCGCCGGTGCCGATGGCGGAAAGCAATGCCGGCACCGCCGCCGCATCTGCCGCCGCCACACCGGCCCGCAGCGTGGCCTCGTCGCCGAGGGCCACGGCCGCCGCCGCCGCCGACACGGCGAGTTGTTCCGCGGTGCCGGGACTGGCCGCTAGCGCGATGACTGCCGGCACCCGCTCGCGGAGCTGGAAACGCTGCACGATATCGACAAACGCCTGGGTGCCGGCCACGTAACCCGCCGCCTCATCGATTCGCTTCGCGATCGTAGGCTCTGCCGCCGCCGTCGGCTCCAGCCGCACGACCAGCTCCGGCAGGATCACGCGGAGTTTTTCCTCCGGTGCCGCAAACGACGCGACCGCCGCCCGCACCTCACGGTGCAGCGCCGCTGGGTCCTGGAAGTCGAGCGCTCGGACGAGTGCCAGCGACTCGGCCGTCGTGATCGCCGGGTCGCTGAGCAGCTCACAGAGCAGCCGCGGCGTGTCGGCCGCACGGCTGCGCCAGACGATCTGCCGGCCAGCGGGCGTCTTCCAGCGATCTCCGACCTTGGCCCGCCAGGCTGCCAGCCGGCCATCCCACTGGCTTGGGCCTCCGAAGCCTGTCACGCTGTCGGCGCCGATGCCGAGGGCCTCGGTCTCCCAGCGGTCGCCGGCCGTGTGCTGCGAGGCCAGCACCGCCCAGGCCTGGTCGGCCCGTTCACCGGCGATCCCCTTGAGCGCAATGGCACACTCGCGGCGCACGTCGGGCGCGGGATCACTTGCGAGCATTTCGACCAGGCCGATCACGTCTCCCTTCGTGAGCCGGCACATCCGCAGGGCGATGATCCTCATCCCTGAGTCGTGCGACGCGGCGAGGCGGCTTATTGTCTCCTCGGCCCGCCCCGGTAGCATGCCCTCCGCCCAGGCAAGGCGGGCGGCATGGCGATCGTCAATCGGCTTTGCGGCCAGCGCATCGAGGGCCGCTGCAGCCGCCTCGGGTTCGCGGCCGAGCCGCTCGAGGGCCAACGCCCGCGTGCAAAGATTCGGGCTGGCGAGCGCAGCTACGGCACCGGCGACGGTCGAGACGTCAACCGTGGGCACTGACCAGGTCGAGCCGCGGGGCGCGATCCGATAGAGCCGCCCCTTCTCGGTGTCGCCCATGCCGTGGCCGCCCACGCCGGGATCGTGCCAGTCGGCCACGATCAGCGAACCGTCGGGGGCCACGCACACGTCGCAGGGGCGGAACCACTTGTCAGCGGAGCCATCCACGAGGGGTTCCATGGTGGCCGCGAAGCCCGCGCCCTGTGGCGTCACGTGGTACGACCGCACCACGTTTGGGCCGGCGTCGCAGTGGATGAGCGCGCCACGATACCGTTTGGGGAGGAGCGATCCTTCATACACGCAGATCCCGCACGGCGATCCGCCGCCCGTGAGCAGCAGGTTGGGAACGACCCCGGGATCGTTTTGGTGCCAGTGCTGCAGCGGCACCTCTGCCTCGAGGTTCGTCCGCGGCACCTGCCAGCCGGCCCCGGTGAGTTCGTCCTTGTAGCCGTAGTTGCCGTATTCCATCACGAAGTTGATTCGCACGCCGCGGTTGCCGTCGTCGTCGTTGTCGCTCTGCCAGAGCGTGCCAAACGAATCGACCGCCACCTCATAGTTGTTACGAAAGTTGTGGCCGAGAACCTCGAAGTCGGTGCCGTCTGGCCGGCAGCGAAACACCATGCCCTGCCGATAGGGCTTGCCGGTGTCGAGCACCGCGTTGCCAAACCGGTCGATCACGGGCTTGCCGTCGCGGTCATGCACCCCCTTGCCGGTGTTGCCGAAGTTGAAATAGAGCCGCCCGTCGGGGCCGACCACGAAGGCATGCACGGAGTGGTCATGCTGCGGCTGGCCGGTCTTCGTGAAGAGCGATTCGCGACGATCGGCCTTCAGGTCGCCGTCGTCGTCGTGAAAAATGAAAACATCGGGCGCGCACGAAACGATCACCTTGCGGCCCGGTCCCTCGCCGATCACACAGATGCCGAGGGCGGAATCGATGTCGCGGCCCTGATGAAACAGGGTCTGGGCGTCGGCCCGGCCGTCACCGTCGGTGTCTTCAACCACGAGGATTCGGTCACCCTCAGGCCGGGTCTCCTTCTTGCCCCGATAGTTGAGCACCTCGCAGACCCAGACGCGCCCACGGGAATCGACATCGATGTCGGATGGGCTCGAGAGCAGCGGCTCGGCCGCAAAGAGCGTCGCCTCCAGGCCCTCCGGCACGACCAGAGGGCTCGGCTCAGCCGCACCGACTGCCGCCGCAGCAAGCCCGATCACCGCTCCCGCCAAGGCCGGTGCCGCCGTTCGTCGCCGGGCATCCAGTCGCATCATCACGCTGCTCCTGTGGTGAGGCTTTTTTATGGGGTCGCGAATCCTTATTCTGGCGTCTCGCGTCGATCAAAACCATCCCGTTCCCGCCCGGCAACCAAACTCCTATGAGCCAGCCCACCACCATCACCGTCGCCAAGGGCGACGGCATCGGCCCCGAGATCATGGACGCCACCCTCCACATCCTGAAGGAGGCCGGCGCCGCGCTCGATATCGAAGAGATCTCGATCGGTGAGCAGGAGTATCTCAAGGGCAACTCGGCCGGCATCGCCAAGGACGCTTTCGACTCAATCCTGCGGACGAAGGTGTTTCTGAAAGCGCCGATCACGACGCCGCAGGGGGGCGGCTACAAGAGCCTCAATGTGACCACCCGCAAGGCCCTCGGGCTCTATGCCAACGTGCGGCCCTGCGTGTCATATCACCCGTTCGTCCGCACCAAGCATCCGAAGATGGACGTCGTCATCGTCCGCGAAAACGAGGAAGACCTCTACGCTGGCATCGAGCACCAGCAGACGGTCGATGTCACGCAGTGCCTGAAGCTGATCACCCGCCAGGGCACCGAGCGGATCGTGCGGTATGCCTTCGAATATGCGAAGGCCAACGGCCGTAAGAAGGTGACCTGCTTCACCAAAGACAACATCATGAAGATCACCGACGGCCTGTTCCACAAGATCTTCGACGAGATCGCGGCCGAGTATTCGACGATCGAAAACGAGCACTGGATCGTCGATATCGGCGCCGCCAAACTCGCCGATACGCCTGAGGCCTTCGACGTGGTCGTGATGCCAAATCTGTATGGCGACATCTTGAGCGACGTCGCCGCCCAGATCGCGGGTTCCGTGGGGCTCGCGGGCTCGGCCAACATTGGGCCGGAGCATGCGATGTTTGAGGCGATCCACGGCTCGGCCCCGCGGCGGGCTGGGCAAAACCTCGCCAATCCCTCCGGCCTCTTCCTCGGCTCGGTGATGATGCTGCTCCATATCAACCAGGTCGAGGTGGCCGAGCGGGCCCACAACGCCTGGCTCAAGACGATCGAAGACGGCATCCACACCTACGACATCTTCAAGGAGGGCATCAGCAAGGAGAAGGTGGGCACGAAGGAGTTTGCCCAGGCGGTGGTGGCTCGGATGGGGCAGAAGCCGGCAACGCTCCCGGCGGTCAGCTACAACCGGCAGGAGAGCAGGATCAACACCAACCCGCCCTACGCGCGGCCGAATGTCGTCCGCAAGCTCGTCGGGCTCGATGTCTTCGTCGAGCATGTCGGCACGACGGAGCAGGTGGCGGCGGCGATGAAAACGTGCGACCACGGGCCGCTCAAGCTGCGGATGATCTCCAGCCGGGGCATGTCGGTCTGGCCCGACGGCTTCGCCCAGACGCTCCTCTGCGACCACTGGCGGTGCCGGTTCATGGTCGATGACCCGGAGAAAACCACCCTGTCGCACGCCGATGCGGTCGCCCTGCTCGACCGTGTGAATAAGTCGGGCCTCGAGTTCATCAAGACCGAGGGGCTCTACTACTTCGACGGCAAGCC
>CAZODJ010000059.1:7732-9596 GCA_964578555.1 uncultured Candidatus Kuenenia sp. | reverse complement strand
CGCATTCACCATCCCGAGCACCTTGATGACCCGCTTGATCTTGTCGAGGCTGCCGAGACTGGTGGTGAGCGTGGCGAGGATCGTGAGGCCCACCTGGCGGGCGGCGGCCTTGCCGGCATCCTTGTCGAGTTCACGACCCACGCGGCCGGTGATCAGGCTACCGTCGGGCAATACAGGGCCATGCCCTGACACATAGACATGCCGGCCATCAATGAAGCATGGCTTGTAGACACCGGCGGGCTTGGGGGCAGGGGGCAGCGCGACATTGAGCGCTGCAAAGGCTTGCTGGGCCGACATGACAGGCAGATTCTCCACGTGAGGAAACGCAGCGGAAGCAGAGGCATCGAAGACAACTCTGCCTCGCGGCAGGATAGCGGGCAGCCACGATTCATGCCATGGAGACCGACTTGCGGGAATATCGCCGCCCCTGAACAATCCCGGCGTGGGTCTACCGGTCCCGGCAAGGAATTTCATGCTGCCACTGGTCGTAATCGCGGTTTCCATTGTCTGCCTCGTGATCCTCGTGGCCTGGGCTAGGGTGCACCCGTTGCTGGCTTTTGTGCTCGTCTCGGCGGGAGCAGCGGTCGCGCTCGGCATGCCGCTGCAGGCGGTGCCCGCGGCGATTCGCAAGGGCATGGGCGACATGCTTGGGTCGCTCCTGCTGGTGATCGTCACCGGAGCGATGCTCGGTAAACTCGTCGTGGAAAGTGGGGCGGCCCAGCAGATCGCCACCACGCTCGTGAAGGCCTGCGGCGAAAAGCAGATCGCCTGGGCGATGGCCCTCACCGGCTTCATTGTCGGCATTCCATTGTTTTATGGCGTGGGCTTCGTGCTGCTCGTGCCGATCATCTTTGCGGTCGTCGGTCGCTACCAGTTACCACTGTTGGTCGTGGCGGTGCCGGCGCTGGCGTCGATGAGCGTGGCGCACGGGCTGCTGCCGCCGCATCCGGCGCCAACGGCCCTGGTCGCCACGTTTCATGCCGACATGGGGCTCACGCTGCTCTACGGCCTGGCGATCGCGGTGCCGGCTCTCGTGCTCGCCGGCCCGATCTTTGGCAGGCTGCTCACCGGCATCCCCGCCAGGCCGCTGGCCGGCATGGAGGCCAAGCCCTTGCCGGAGTCAGAGCTGCCGGGGCCGGCGGTGAGCATTCTCACGGCGCTTTTGCCGGCGGTGCTCCTGGTGGCGACGACAGCAGCGGGCTGGCTTGTGCCCGATGATTCGCCGGCGGCTGCCGCGATGGCGTTTGTGTCCGATCCCGACGTCGTGATGGTCGTGGCCCTGCTGGTCGCCACAGTCACGCTCGGCTTCGCCCGGGGCCGTTCGCTGGCGACGGTGATGCAGACCTTCGCCGCGGCGATTGGCGATGTCGCTTCGATGCTGCTGGTGATCGCCGGCTCGGGGGCGTTTAAGGAGGTGCTCCTGCAAAGCGGGGTGAGCACACAGATCGGTCAGATGCTCGAGGGACTGCCGCTCGATCCGCTCGTGCTGGCGTGGCTGGTGACCGTGGCCATTCGGCTGTGTGTGGGATCGGCGACGGTGGCGGGGCTCACCGCCGCTGGCATCCTCACGCCGATCGTGGCGGCAGGGAGCGTTGATCCGAACCTGATGGTACTTGCGATCGGGGCCGGCAGTCTCTTTGGCTCGCATGTCAACGACGCGGCCTTCTGGATGTTTAAGGAGTATTTTGGGCTGGGCATCGCCGACACGCTCAGAAGTTGGACCGTGATGGAAACGATCGTCTCGGTCGTGGGCCTCGCGGGCGTGCTCGCGCTGGCCCAGGTCGTTTGACGCCTCGACAGCCGTCATCCCGCCGGCTCGCGCCTGGCGGCTTGCTGGATGACCGTCGCGCCTGGCGGCTTGCTG
>CAZODJ010000059.1:0-7632 GCA_964578555.1 uncultured Candidatus Kuenenia sp. | reverse complement strand
TCGCGCCTGGCGGCTTGCTGGATGACCGTCGCGCCTGGCGGCTTGCTGTCCGCTCCACCAGGAAGCCCCGGGCGCAAGCCCGGCGGCCGGTGTGAACGGCATGCTAGACGGTCAACGTTCTCCCATAACGTTGAGAATCACGTCGAAGAGCTGGCCACGACGGATGCCGTCGTGCGTGATGTCGAGGGCGGCCAGGGCCAGGCCGGCGGCTGCATCGGCCGCGGCCGAGAAGGTGAGCGGCAGCGTCTTTATTTCCCCCGGCGGCACCCGCAGGGCGGCCGTTGCCGGCGCGACACTGACGCCCGGCGGACAGACGACCCGCACCTCATAGACCGACACCTTATCGAGAAAGTTGCGAACCACGAGCCGAGCCTCGGCCTTTCCGCCCGCCGCCACCGGCACCCTGTAGGGATGCACCCGCACCCAATACGGATCGAACCAGAGGCGGTAGTCGCGCTCACTTGTCAGATCGGCCAGTGCCGCCTGCAGTTCGTCGCTGGCGGCCATGTATCGCTCGATCAGTGGCGCTGGATTTTCGATCGCCCACGAATGGCCGCCGAGAATCAGGTCGGGCGCGATGCCGTGCAGGTAGCGGCCCGCATAGCCGTATCCATCTTCCACCGTGCACGAGTTGCGGGCCACCACGGCCTCGTGACCGTGCTGGGCGGGGTCACCGGGCCAGCCAAACACGTTGTCGCCGGTAAAGGCCACCCGCCGGCCATCGATCTCGCCATGCACACAAAAGGCAAACTCCGTCTGCCCCGGCATCCAGTCGCAGGCCAGCGTGTGGCCCCGCCAGCGAATCACCTCGCCATCGGCAATCACGCGATCGACCCTCACGCTCTGCATGTCGCCCGTCGGCCGCTCCCGGTAGGAGAGAATCATGGCGTCGTAGTCGTAGTCGAGCGGCCGCTCGAGCAGATCGACCACCCGCTCGTGCGTCCAAATCTCACAGCCCCGCGTCTGCCGCACATGCTCGGCGTCGAGAAAGTGATCACCGTGCATGTGGGTGACCAGGATCGCATCGATGGCATTGATCCCCAGCCGATCGCGGGCGGCATCGAGCACCCGGTCGAGATGCTTGCGGTCGAAGAGGCCACAGTCGATCAGCAGGGCGTGACCATCGTCGGAGACGAGCATGTGGAAGTTCACCCAATACTCATGCCCCCGCACCTTGTAGAGATGGCGCGACACCTGCCACAGGTGCGGCGCCGCCGACGGCCGCGACACATGGTCTTGGTCGCAGCCGGCAAACGTAAACACCTCCCAGCCCCGCTTCATCACCTTTTCCAGCCGCCGCAATTTTTGCTGGTAGGCCGCCAGCTGCGGGCCGGCATCGCGGATCGGCGGCCCGTGGGCCGGCAGGAGCGTGAGCGGCGCAAAGCGTTCGAGGTAGGCCGCCGCCGTGGCCAGCGTGTAGAGCCCCTTGCAGAAGCCGTAGTCCCACTCGCTATCAAACCACGTATGCATCGTGGCCCCGTCGAGCATGAGATCGCCGCTGAAGGCGAGCCAGCCGGAGTCGTCCTCCCCCGCTCTCCCCTGCCGGAGCAGGTAGCTCATCGAGCCGGGGCTGTTGCCGGCGGTTTCGGCACACCAGAATTCGCGGCCCCGCCACGAAAACGTGTCCATCTTGTCGAAGACACGCTCGAGGGGGATCGGCCCGATCGGCGGGCGGACGAAGCTTGCACCATGCACCGTGAACCGATCGGAGAGCCTGGGCACGAGCTGGCGAAATTCGTGTGGCTTTTCAAACAAATCCCGCTCAGCCGCCGGGGCAGCAAGCTTCACCGGCCCATGGTCTTTGGCCCACGCCACGAGTTTGCCGTGGCCCTGGCACTGCTCGCGATGATGGTGGGTGAAGAGGACCCAATCAATCTGGTCGACGCCGATCTCGGGCAGGGCGTCGAGCACGCTGCCATCGCCGAGGTCGATGAGGATGGCCGCGACGCCGTCGCGAATCACCCACACATTGCAGGTGTCTGACCAGCAAAACACATCCGGCGCGACTGCGGAAAACCGTGGCTGCATGCCCCGATCATACCGCATCAACGCGGTTCAATCCGTGGCAGTCTGCGCGAATCGACCAGACTGCGGATCAGCGGTATACGAACCGCTCATCAACTGGACTATGGTTTTAAAAAACCAACCCACCGGGCTATCCTCAGTCACAGCAGCACCCCCCAGATTCGATGCATTGATCGTCCTCGCCTCCGTCCGTAGGACAGGCCTCCGTGCCTGTCTGCTTGGAGTATGCTGGCCGCTTTCTCCGAGGGTTCGGTCGCACCATGCAGTCGTTAGACGTGATCGTCGTGGGCACCGGCGGCGTCGGGAGCGCGGCTGCGTATCACCTCGCCTCGCGCGGCCGCCGGGTGCTCGCCCTCGACCGGTTTCCCATCGCGCACGCCCGCGGCAGCTCCCACGGCCAGACGCGGCTCATCCGCCAGGCCTATTTCGAGCATCTCGACTACGTACCGCTCCTGCTGCGGGCCTACGAGCTCTGGCGGCAGCTCGAGCAGGTCGTCGGGCGGCGGCTGCTCGTCGAATCGGGGCTCATGATGGCCGGGCCACCGGAGGGGAGCGTGATCGCCGGCGCCATCGCCTCGGCGGAGCTGCATCGGCTCAGCGTCGACCGCATGACCGCCCGCGAGGCTTGCGGCCGCTGGCCGGCCTTCGCGCTGCCGGAAGATTGGGCCGTCGTCCACGAGCCCCGCGGCGGCTATCTCTTCGTCGAGGCCTGCGTGCAGGCGCATGCCGAAGCGGCAAGGCAGGCGGGCGCGACGCTCGAGCATGGCGTCGTTGTTTGCGGCTGGCGCAACGAACGGAGCGGGATCGCGGTCGAGACGAACCAGGGAACATTTTTTGCCGACCGGCTCGTCCTCACGCCGGGACCGTGGGCCGCCGGGCTCTTGCAGCTGCCCGCGGTGCCGCTGACCGTGCTGCGGAAACCGCTCTTCTGGTATGCGGCCGCGGCTGAATCGCAGGCCACCTTCGCCGCCGGGGCCATCCCCTGCTTTGCGTTGGATGCGCCCGCGGGATTCTTCTACGGTTTCCCTCAGATCGACGGCCGCGGCGTGAAGGTCGCGGAGCACACGGGCGGACGGGTCGTCGCCGATCCGCTGGCCGTGGATCGCGAGATCGATGCCGATGAGAAAGAGCGCGTCGAGCGGATCCTCGACGTGCATCTGCCGGCGCTCGGCCACCGCGGCACGGAGCACGCGGTCTGCCTCTACACGATGTCGCCCGATCATCATTTCTTGGTTGGACAGCACCCGGCGAGCGACCGCGTGGCGATCGCGGCGGGGTTTTCCGGCCACGGCTTCAAGTTCGCGAGCGTCATGGGGGAGGCCCTCGCCGATCTGGCCACCGCAGGCCAAACGTCGCTGCCGATCGGTTTTTTGTCGCCGCAGCGATTTTCGACAGGCTGAAGCCTGTCCTACAATTGTCTGTTTGCGCGGGTGGGGTTACCGTTAGCCCCGGTCGCAAATGGCATGGAGGCGCGATGATGAAGTTCTTCGCATGGATGGCGGTCTTCGTGTCGCTGCTTGGCGGCACCGTGATGGCGGAAGACTGGCCGCAATTTCGCGGCGGCGCGGCGTTGAGTCAGGCCCCCTTCGCGAAGGTGCCGCTCGCCTGGGACGCGGCAAAGAACGTCGCCTGGCGGACGGCCGTGCCCGGCGCCGGCTGGTCGCAGCCGGTCGTGTCGGGCGACAGGATCTTTCTGACGACGGCCGTGGCGCCGAGCGGCGGCCGGCCGAGCGGCATGATGGGGGGCGTGATGTCGCTCTCCACGTGGGGCATGGGATCGGCGCCGTCGGAGCCGATCCAGTTTCGCGTGCTCTGCCTCGACCGGGCCAGTGGCGGAATCGTCTGGTCGAAGACGGTCGCCGACGTGAAGCCGACATTCGGCAAGCACACCTCCAACACGTTTGCCACCGAGACCCCCTGCAGCTCACCTGACGGCGTCTATGCCTTCTTCGGGGCTACGGGCACGGTCGTCGCGCTCGATCGCGATGGCAACGAGCGCTGGCGGCGCGAGCTTGGGCCGCAGCCCACCACGAATCTATTCGGCACGGGCTCGTCTCCCCTGCTCGCGCACGATTCGCAGGGCCGGCCGGGGCTCTTCGTGCAGCTCTATAACGACGACCGGGCCACGCTCGTCTGCCTCGACGCCGCCACCGGCGCCGATGTCTGGACGGCTGATCGCGACAAGGGCACTTCGTGGGCGACGCCTGTCGCATGGAGCAACGACGGCGTTGCCGAAGTGATCACCGCCGGACAGGGGAAGGTGATCTCCTACGACATTGACACCGGCGCCGAACGGTGGCGGTTCGGCGGCATCGACACGTCGTTCGCCTGCTCGGTTGTCGCGGATGCCGAGGGCGTCTACTTCGGCACGTCGAGCCCGGGGAGCCGGGCACCCGCCTATGCGATCGCCCGCGGCTGCCAGGGCGACCTCACGCTGCCCGCGGGGGCTACGCAGGGGGGCAAGGTGCTCTGGTCGAAAACGAAGTGCGGCGTGGGGATGCCATCGCCGATCGTCATCGGCGACCACCTCTACTTCCTCGACAAGATCGCCGTCTGCTTCGACAAAAGAACCGGCGAGGAGAAATACCGCAAACGGCTGCCGGGGGGCAGCACGGCCGTGGGCTCGCCGCTGGTGATCGGCGACCGGATCTACCTCGTCAACGAGCGCGGCAAGGTGGTCGTGTTGCAAGCCGGCCCCGAGTTCAAGGTGCTGGCGGAGTCGTCGGTGGGAAGCGGCGATGAAATCTTCTGGGCCACGCCCGCCGTCACGGAAGACTCCTTGCTCATCCGGTCCTCCGACGCACTCTATTGCATCCGCTGACCGCCCCCTGCTGAAAAGCTTTTCGATGCGACACGCATGGGTGCCGACCGCCGGCCTGCACGTGGTCCTCTTGATCGCGCCGGCCCGCGCCGGCGCGTAGCGAGTTGTGATTCGACACCGTGGCGTGATGCTCACTTCCTTGCAACGTCGCGAGACGAAGATGCGAGCCTTTTTGACGCGTCACCGCATACGCAAAAAACTCAAGCAGCCTCGCCAATTCGGCCCCAGAAACATCCCGCGGCAGCCGCGGGCTCATGTGGCCAGAATCCCATCACGGACGATGTGGAGCCGGATCACCTTGGGGGCGCTTCCCTCGTCGAAGTGACACCCCACTGCGGATCGCACATGTGCCCGCAATTCGTCCAGTGAGTCAGCCTCGGTGAAGATCGACTCCCCAATGGCCCTTGCTGTGAAGCCGCCGTCGAGTGAACCTGAACGCCAGCCCGGATGCCACGTCGACCGCGAGGCCTTTTGGCCGGCAGAATGGCGGGCAGGCCGGAGGAATCCGGAGCGCTCATTCGAACTGGCCAGCCAGACTTTCCGCTCCAGACGCGGCCGTTCGTCGTCGGCGACGCACTTCTTCCCCGCTCGCCATTCCGCGCTGAAATCGCGAAGTGGTGCCGCGAGTCGGGAAGTGATCAGGGCCTCACGGGCGTCACGACGAGTTTGCAAAAAAACGTGTTTCCGATAGTGATCTCGTCGCCGAAGAAGACGAGCTTGTGGCGGCCTGCGGGCAGCCGCACCCGCTGCACCCCAACCGACTTCTGCGGGTGCCGCCAGCCGTAGCCACTGTTCCACGTGGTCGGCAGGGGCCAGGCGGCGAGAAACTCACCCGCCGATCCCGCTGAGCCAAGATTCAATACGACCCGCTCACTCCCCGCCGACTCTCCGATTCCCGGCGGGGTATGCACATCGCACCGGTTCATGAACAGCTCCGCGTCGTATTCGCCGGCTGCGGCCACGTCGATCTCGTAGGTGATCCAGCTTGCCCGTCCCTCGCCCACACCCACCGCCTCGGGCATGTCGCCGATTTCAGTCGTGCGATGCTCGAGGCGGCTGTCGCTCGGCCCCGGAGTACTGCTGCTGAAGGCAACCTCGTTGCCTCCTTCGTCGTAAAGCCCGGCCCGCACGGTGCCGGGGATGGCCTGGGGGGCGCCCTGGTAGGGCGTGCCGGTGAATTCCCGGCCATTGACCGGCCGGATGCGGATCGGGGCCGACTGGCCGACGAAGCCGGCATCGTCGCGGGCCATGGCGACGACGGTATTGAGAGCGTTCGGAAAGAGGTTTGTCACGGTAAATTTCGCCTCGGCTGAGGAGGAGACGGTCTCCACGGCCTGCTCCGCCCGTAGCCGGCCCATCGAGAAGAGCATGATATCGGTGATCTTGCGGTCCGGAGCCGCCGCGGCCACGCGGAATGTCACCGGCTCGCCATCCCGAGCCGTGGCGGAGCCGTCGACCGCGAGCGTCACCTGAGGCAGCCCGCCGGGCCCGGCGTCTTCTTCGTACACGCGGACATAGTCGACGAGCATCCGGTCGGGCAGGTTGGCCTCCTCCAGGCGGCCGTAAAAAGGTTTGTCATCGGGGCCCTTGGGTGTGCGGAACTCACCGGTGATGTAGATTCGCAGCGGCACGTTCGTCACCGGCACATCACGATACGTCAGGCGATAGGTCTCTCGGCCGTCCACGAAGAAGACGTGCTCCAGCGGCGTCCACCGAAAGCCGACGACATGCCAGCCTGAGTAGTCGTCAAGCACGGTACGTCGCGCGGCCGACGTGCGGCCGAGCCGCTCTGCCTGCAGGATGGTGGTGTCTCCGACCCCCCTGGCATTGCCTTGATTGTGGGGCAGGGGCTCGAGCTTGATGCTGCAGTGGTAGGCCTGCGAGATGTCATTCTGCTGCTTAGGCTTGTAAAAGTCCTCCAGGAAGTCGAATTCCTGCGGGCTCCGAAACGTATCCACGCCGCAGGCGTAGGGATACCCGGAGAGCCACACCGCGGCCCACCAGCCAGGCTGCGTCGAAAACTGGACTCGCGCCTCGAAATAGCCATACGCCTGCCAAAACCGGCTTACCATCCCCCTGCCATTCCGCACCGTGCCATCGGGGTCGCGGGTCAGCTCCACCACGCAGTTGCCCTGCCCGTCGAGCCGGGGGTGGTCGGGCTGGGCCTTGGTCGGAATCCCGGGCCAATCCCAGCGCTGATTCGGAAGGGGGATCCACTTCTCCGGGTCGATCTCCGCACCGTCAAACTCGTCGCTCCAGACGAGTTTCCAGTCCCGATCGGCCGGCGGGCCGGCGGGGTCACGAGCGGGCTCCGCGGCCATCAGGCCCGCCGCCGAGACGAGCAGCAGCGGGATCGCGAGCCACCTCGACACACGGTTTCGCGTGGAATCGCTGGAGGACAAAACGCTCATGGCCATTGCTTGCTTCTCCCAGACAATCCCAACGCCAACCGACAACCTCCGAAATCTAGCGGGTGTCTGCGTTTTTAGCCACCCGCATCGTGCATCACCCTGGTGCAATTTCTTGGGCCCTCCTTTCGATCACGGTGAGTCGCGAGCGGTCGACTCACGCAGGCATCGGTTTGTGCGCGGCGGTAGAGCCGGCGGCTTCTCCCGCGTGCGAACCTCCGGTTCGAAGTGAGCCGGCTCCTGCCGGAGCAGGGTGCGACGCCTCACCGAGCGGGTGCGCCGCCGCGTGATCCGGTGGTTCCGCATGCAGCGGCTGCTCGACGCCGCTGCCGCCGCCGACATGCTCACGTGGGAGAACAGCGGTTTTTCAGTCGATGC
>CAZODJ010000058.1:0-14224 GCA_964578555.1 uncultured Candidatus Kuenenia sp. | reverse complement strand
AGGACACGGGCAGCCCCTCACGGATGCTGAGCCGCTTTGTGTGACGGCAGGGGCATGCTTCCTGCATTATCATGGAGACGGGTTCACTTTTCGCGTGCGAGGAAAGTCGATGCGATTCATGATGACAGGGTTTCTGCTGCTGGCGAGCGTGGTCACTGCAGGCTTGGTGCTGGCGGCTGAGTCGAGCAAGAGTGATGGGGCGATTGATGTGATCTCGACTCTCACGCCGCTCGAGAAACAGCAGATCGATCAGCAGCGGCCCACCTATCACCAGCCCACCGTGGTGGAGGGAGTTGCGCCACCCACGACGCTGCCGCTGACGCTTGCCTCCGGGGAAACGCTTGTTTTTCTCGGCAACGGCCTCGCTGAGCGGATGGAGCACGCGGCTTTTTTCGAGACGCTGCTCTATCGGCAGTTTCCCGAAAAGCGGATCACGTTTCGCAACATGGGGTTTCCCGGCCACACTCCTGCGTTCCGGCCCGAGGCGGGAAGAAGCAGCCCGTGGGCGTTTCCCGGAGCGGAAAAGTTTCGGCCCGAGATCAAGGGGCACTTTGGGGAGGGGCACTATCCCAATCCCGACGAGTGGCTGAGGATCGTCGGTGGCACGACGATCGTGGCCTTCTTCGGTTTCAACGAATCCTTCGACGGGCTGGCCGGAGTCGAGAACTTCAAGAACGAACTCGCCGCCTTCGTGAAGCACACGCGGTCGCGGAGCTATGTGGCCGGCGGCACCATCCCGCCGCGGCTGGTGCTCGCCACGCCGATCGCCTGCGAGCAGCATCCAGAACTGGCGCTCCCCGACACGCAGGCCCGCAACGAAATCCTGCGGGCCTATGCTTCCGCCGTCGAAGCGGTGGCCCGCGAGCAGGGCGTCGGCTTTGTCGATCTCTTCACGCCGTCGCTCGCCTGGTTTACCGCGGCCGAGCGTCCGCTCACGATCAATGGCGTGCATCTCTCCCAAGAGGGCTATCGCCGGCTTGCACCGGAGCTGTTTCGCCAACTGTTTGGTACCGAGCCTGGGTCGCTCGAGTCCGGCTCGCTGTTGCAGCAGGCCGTGGCCGACAAGGCTTGGTATTGGCGAAATGACTACCGCATGCTCAATGGCGTGCATGCGTATGGCCGGCGGTGGGCCCCCTATGGCAACGTCAACTATCCCGAAGAGATCGAGAAGATCCGTCAGATGACCGTGCTGCGGGATCGGGCGATCTGGGAGATCGCCTCTGGGAAGAAGACCTCACTCGACGTCGATGACTCACGCACTCGGCCGCTCTCGCCGGTGGAGACCAACTACGCGGTCAGTCCCAAGAACGGCAGTCCCGACTACGTCATCGAGGAGGCCAAGGCCCTCGCCGCCTTCACGCTGCCCGAAGGCTATGCGGTGTCGCTCTTCGCTTCAGAACAGCAGTTTCCCAACCTGGGCAATCCCTGCCAGATGCGGTTCGATAACCGGGGCCGGCTGTGGGTCTCCACGCTGCCGAGCTATCCGCACTACAAGCCGGGCGATCCCAAGCCCAATGACATGCTGCTGATCTACGAAGACACCGACGGCGACGGCCGGGCCGATAAGGAGACCGTCTTCGCCGACGGCCTGCACATGCCAATTGGCTTCGAGCTCGCACCGGAGGGCGTCTATCTTTCCCAGGAGCCGTTTCTGCTGCTACTGAAAGATACCGATGGTGATGACCGGGCCGACGTCACCGAATATCTCCTCGATGGCTTCGATCCGCACGACACGCACCATGCCATCTCGGCCTTCGACGTCGATCATGGTGGCGGGATCTACATGTGCGAGGGCCGCTTCCTCCACTCCCAGGTGGAGACGCCCTGGGGGCCGCAGCGGATGACCGACGGCGGTGTCTGGCGGTTCGATCCCCACTCCTGGAAGGTCGAACGGGTGATGCAACTCGACGTCAACAACCCCTGGGGCGTCGCCCACGACGCGTACGGCCAGACCTTCATCAACGATGCCTCGGGGGGCGAGCAGTTCTGGATGCTCGGCTACTCGATCCGGCTGCCCCATGCCGCCGAGATGGCGAAGGTGTCAAAGTTCAACTACGAGCATCAGGTGCGGCCGACCTCGGGCGCCGAGTTCATCGCATCGAGACATTTTCCCGACGAGGTGCAGGGCGACTATCTCTATGCCAACACGATCGGCTTTCTGGGCATCAAGGACTTCGAGGTCATCGAGGACGGCAGCGAGATCAAGGGCCGCTTCCGGCAGAACCTGATCCAGTCGTCCGACGGCAACTTCCGCCCCTGCGATCTGGAGATCGGCCCCGACGGCAGCCTGTATTTTCTCGACTGGCACAACACGCTGATCGGCCACATGCAGCACTCGGCCCGCGACCCGCTGCGGAATGCCGAGTATGGCCGCATCTATCGCATCACCTACCCCGCCCGACCGCTGGTGGAGCAGCCGGTGATTGCCGGGGCTCCTCTCGAGGCGTTGTTTGACAACCTCAAGCTCCCCGAGATGAACGCCCGCAAGTGGTCGCAGCGAGAGCTGCGTGGCCGCGATCGGGCGGCCGTTTTGGCGGCGGCCGAGGCCTTCGCCGACGCCAACCGCGATGACGACCGGCTGCAGCTGGAGTCGCTCTGGGCCACCTGGGGGCAGCAGGCACCATCGCTGCGGCTCCTCCAGCGCTGCCTTTCCGCGCGGGATCACCGGGTGCGGGCGGCAGCTGTGCGAGTGGTGCGGCACTGCCTCCATCTGCTCGACGAGCCGGAGAAGATTCTGCTTGCGCCCGCTGGTGATGACCACCCACGGGTTCGTCTCGAGGCATTGTCGGCCGCGTCGTGGCTGGGCGGGCCGGCTGGAGCCCGCGTTGCGCTGACGGTCGCGTCTCGGCCCACCGATCCCTGGATTCGCAACGCGCTCAATGCCGCCATGCTGACCCTCGGCGACGATGTGCGGCAGCTCGTCGACACCGCCTCCTTCGATGCCCAGCGACTCTCCGTTGAGTTCGACATGATGCTCGCAGGCCGTCTGCCCGGAGCGGCCAAGCCGAAGAATGTCCGCAGCGCCTCCGACAAATTCAAAGACAAGGGCTTCGAGAAAATCTATGAACTCGGTCAGCGGGTCTTCTACGAAGAAGGTTCATGCAATACGTGCCACCGCGACCACGGCCGGGGAGTGACCGGCATCTATCCTCCGCTGGTGGCGAGCGAATGGGTGCTCGAAGAGCCCGAACGACTCATCAAGCTCACGCTGCACGGCCTCTGGGGGCCGATCCAGGTGGCCGGGAAACGCTACGAACCGGCCGGTGGTGTCCCCCCGATGACGGCCGTGGGGCTCTTTTATACCGACGAGGAGATTGCGGCGGTGCTTACCTATGTCCGCAACAGTTGGGGCAATGATGCCCCGGCCGTGGACACGTCCACCGTGGCCCGCATTCGCGGCGAGACCCGTGGGCGACGAAAGTTCTATACTCCGGAGGAACTACTCGCGGAGCATCCCTTCCCGGCGGGGAGTCAGCCGGCACTGGCCGACGAAGCACCGATCAACCCGCAGCTCCAGGGCGAACTCGCGGCCGAGCCGCTCGAGACACTCGTGGCCGACGCCCTGGCCCAGGGTGATCCGCTCCGCGGGGCGTCGGTCTTCTTCAACGAGAAAGTTGCCTGCGCCACCTGCCACGCCGCCGACTATGGCTACCAGCTCGGGCCGCACCTCACCGACGCCCGCAGCGATGCCACGCGGGCCCACCTGATCGAGTCGATCCTTCATCCGTCGAAGGCGATTCGTGATGGCTATCAGTCGGTCACGGTGGTCACCACCGACGGAGAGGTGCTCTCTGGGTACCTTGTCTCGCGGAGCGATGCCGAGGTCGTCCTCAGTCTGCCGACCGACAAGGGGGGCAAGCGGGTGCTCGCCGCCGAGGACGTCGAGGAGGTGATCCTGCAGGAACAGTCCACCATGCCTGCCGGCCTCGTCGGACAACTGAAGGATCGCCAGGCCTTCCTTGATCTGGCCCGCTTCATGTTTTCGATCAACGAAGGGGGCAAGGCTGAGCTGCGGCGTCTCAAGGCCGAGGCCCGCGTCGGTGAGTAAGTCGGCCCGGCGACGCCCAGGCGAGCAGAGGGTGGTAGAGTGATTGTATGACGCTCCCACTTCCCGCCGATGCCGATGTGTCTTCCGGGCTGCCGACCGCCACGGTCGTGCTCAAGCCAAAACGGGCCCGGCCGTTTTTCGGACGCCATCCCTGGGTGCTCGATTCGGCCATCCTGCGGGTCGATGGCCAGCCGACCGACGGCGATGTCGTTGACCTCACGACGCACGACGGCCTCTTCGTGGCCCGTGGCCTCTGGAATGCGGTCAGCAAGATCCGGGTGCGGCTCTATGTGTTCGACGCGGCGACGAAACTCGACGCCGGCCTATGGCGGTCGCGGCTGGAATCGGCCATCGCCCTCCGAAGGTCGCTCGGACTCGATGGCCGCGGCGGAGCTTGTCGGCTCGTCAACAGCGAAGGCGACGACCTCTCGGGATTGATCGTCGACCGCTACGGCGACTGGCTGGCCGTGCAGGTGACGGCGCTCGCGATGGCGAGCCGGCTTGAAGAGATCTGCGACATGCTCGATGCGTGTCTCGCACCGCGGGGCATCCTGCTGCGGGGCGCGGAACGTGGGCTTTCGAAGCTCGAGGGGCTCCATCTGCCCGACCGGCTCGTCCGCGGCAGCGCGCCCGACGGCCCCGTGTTTGTCGCGGAGCACGGTCTGCGGTTCGGCGTCGATCTGACCGAGGGGCAGAAGACGGGCTTCTACCTCGACCAGCGCGACAACCGCCAGGCGGCCTCCCGCCATGCCCGTGGTCGCCGTGTGCTCGACATGTTTTGCTACTCCGGCGGCTTTTCCCTCGCCTGTGCGGTGCAGGGGCAGGCGGCGAGCGCGCTGGCTGTTGACTCCAGTGCGAAGGCGACGGCCCTGGCCAAGGCCAACGCTGAATTGAATGGCGCCGCGACGATTACGGTCGAGACGGCCGATGCATTCAAGAAGCTCGAGGCGCTCAGGGCGGCGGGTGAGCCGTTTGGCATGGTGATCCTCGACCCGCCCAAATTCGCCCGGAGCCGGGCGTCGCTCGAGGAGGCGATGCGGGCCTACCATCGAATCAACCGGCTGGCCGTCGACCTGCTCGAGCCGGGGGGCATCCTCGTCACCAACAGCTGCTCGGGCGCCGTGGCCCGCGACGACTTTCTGATGATGCTCGCCGGCGTGGCCCAGCGGAGCGGCCGCTCCCTGCAGCTCCTCGAGGTCCGCGGCGCGGCGGCCGATCATCCCGTGAGCGTGAGCTGCCTCGACGGCGAGTATCTGAAGTGCGTCATCGCCCGCGTGGCGTGATGCCCGCCTGCGCCCAACGGCCATCGATGAACCGCCACGGCCGGCCCGGGGGCAGGGCGTCGCGGAGGATGGCGGGCAGACGCTGCTGCGACCAGCCATCGAAACAGATCCGCCGCGCGTACCGCAGGATCGACCAGGGCATACCGACGGCGGAATAGAAGGGCGGCGCGGCCG
Source organism: uncultured Candidatus Kuenenia sp. (assembly GCA_964578555.1). GTDB lineage: Bacteria > Planctomycetota > Planctomycetia > Pirellulales > UBA1268 > CACORA01. The sequence continues at coordinate 8,719 of CAZODJ010000058.1, read as the reverse complement.
CCGGCCAGGGGCCGCCATGCTGCATCGACGGCACGACAGCCATGCCGGTCGTCATCCGGTTTTCGACGATGCGGCCCGCCTTTTCGATGAGCAGGGGTGCGATCGCCGCGAAGGCCGGCTCATCATCGCCGTTGCTGGCCACGTAGATACTCGCAGCCAGCGCGCCATGCACACGCGCCACGCCGCGGGCCAGCTCCTCGAGCGACCGGCACGTGACCAGGAGCGTGGCATTGCCGAAGACCTCGACGAGGAACGATTCGGGATTGGCAAGGAATGCGTTGCCGGTGGTTGTCAGGAGCGTCGGCAGGCTCATGCAGGGACCGGCTGCCGCGGGCCGGGCCATCGTGTCGCCCGTGAGCTGGGTGGCGCCAGCCTGGCGGAGCGCGGCGATATTCGTCACGAGCCGATCGCGGCCCGGGGGGTTGAGCAACACCTGCGGGCCGATCGCTCCGAGCCGTTGGGCTACGGCGGTGACGAAGGTCCGCCCCGCCTCGTCATCGACGAGAAACACGATCCCAGGCTTGATGCAGACCTGCCCCGCCGACCCGGTGACACTCGCCACGAGGTCGTCGGCAATCTGCTCACGCCGCTCGGCCACGGCGGCCGGCAGCAGCACGACGGGATTGACGCTCCCCATCTCGACCCACATCACCTTGCCGGCGGCGGCGGCCGCGGCGAAGAGAGTCATGCCTGCCTGCTGGCTCCCGGTGAAGCCGGTGCCTCCCACCCGCCCATCGGCGACGATCCGCACGCCGTCGGCCAGTGGAATGCCATGGAGCAGCTGCACCGTGGCTGCGGGAAGGCCCGCTTCGGCAAGGGCCGGGACTGCTTCCTCGGCGGCGATATGCGACACGCTCGGATGCCCGGGATGAGCCTTGGCGATGACGGGGTTGCCGGCGGCGATCGCGGAGGCGAAGTCACCGCCGGTGAGGCAGCCGTAGGCAAACGGAAAATTGGCCGGCGGGAAGACGACGACCGGCCCGAGGCCGCAGGCAGCCGAGCGGATGTTTTTCGCAGTGTCGATCATCGCCATTCGCCACGTGCCCTCCCGCGTGGCGTCGGCAGCCTGTCGGAGCTGGTCGAGCATCCGCGGGATTTCGACGTCGGCCAGCCGCGGCTTCACCGGCAGGCCCGTCTCTGCATGGGCGGCCGCCACAAGGTCCGCAGCCCGGGCCTCCAGCCGCTTCGCATACCGCTCGAGAAAATCCGCCCGCCGCTCGTCGGCGATGTCGCGGAGTTCCGCGGCGGCGACAGTCGCCGCATCGAGCGCGGCATCGACGTCGCTCCAGCCGCTCACGGGCCAGACGCTGGAGCGGAGGTCGCCCATCGTGGGATCGACGGTGCGGAATGAATCAACGGCTGCCGCGGGCCGCCACCGGCCGGCAATCAGGACGGGCTCCATGGGGTGCTTTCCTGACATGTGGAGCCGATCGGGAGCATCAGGCGGATTGTCGTAATCCCACCGCCTCAGACAACGTGGTGGCGAAGCGGCAGCCGAGGTCGGCGAGCCACGTCTCGTGCATCGACTTATTTTTATGGTAATCGTTGGCAAGGAGCGTGACGTCGCGGCCTGCATGGAGACCTGCGATCGCGAAGTGCAGCCGGTCGGTCACGATGCGTCGATATCGTGCTGCCAATCGCAGGTAGTCCGCAGGAGTACGACAGACGAGGGCGGGGTCCCGATACCGCCGTGATGTTTTTTCCGCGCGTTCCTCATCGTGGCGGAGCCAGACGCCGAGATCCCGTGACGGTGCCGGAGGCGGTTCGCATGCCAAGCCCAGCGCCAGGTCAGGGGCGAGGATCCCGTCGGGCCGGAGGGCGAGGCTCGCGCGTTCCCTCACGAAAACCTTCGCGTATGGCCTGTCTTCGCGGCCCGTGAACGACTGCGGCAGGATGATGAGTGGCGGCCCCAATCCGACTGCCCATTCGCGCAGCCGTTGGTTGTTGGCGTAGCGCGGCCCCATGTTTCCTCCGCCACTGAAGACAAGGCAATCCACGTCGGCGGGCTGGCCGGGAACCTGCAAACGCCAACGGATACCAAATTCTTCGAGGAGCTGAACAGCGGCGACGTCGATGAGATCATCACCGACGTTGCCTTCCGCACGCACGTAGCCGACCGTGCTCCCAATGAGCGGAGCGAACACGTTCGTGAACGCGTCGCTGCCGAGCAGACGTCGGGTTCTGGCACCAGTCCCAATCGGCAGCACAGGCATGTGCTGCGTCGGCCGCCGCCGCCGTTTCCAAAACAGGAGTCGCTTCATGGCGATCAGGCGGCCCTGCGGTGCACTGGCTCGGCGGCGCCACCCCTCCACGTCGTCAACGGCACCGTCGTGGGGCATTCCGAGTCATCGGGTTTGATCAGCCCATTCACGCAAAATGCCGGAACTGCATGCCGTGAATAGTAACGGAGGTTTTCCGTGCCCGTCCCATTCCGCTGAAAGCTCGGTGCGGGTTCGTGCCACAGGTGGATCGGCGTCGTGCGGTGCAGGATCGACCGCACGCGGACGCCGACCGCTGCTAGCCGACGCTGCAGGTCGCGGTCTTCCAGTCCCCAGCCGATAAACTCCTCGTCGAATCCGTTGACACGTTCGAAATCGCGTCGCCACAGCGCGATGTTGTTGCCGGAGAGCCGGGGTCGCATTGGGACTCGGCATACTGAATAACACAGCGCACGGGCTGCCTTCCCGAGCATGCGGCGGCGTTCGCGCCGCGAGACGAGCCTGGTCACAGACCAGTCTGTGATGACCGAATCGTCGGTCACGGCGGATGCCGCACGGTCGAGTCTGAGACAGTCGCTGGCCGCCACGCAGCCGTGTCGCCGTTCGTCGAGATGGATCCGAACATGATCGGGGGGCAGGATGCAGTCACCGTCGGTGAACAGCAGGTACTCGGCCGTGGAGGCTGCGACTCCTTCGTTCCGACATCGCGCCAGCCTGAATCCATCGTGATCGTGGGTGGTGAACGTCAGCCGAAAGGGTACCCGGCGGGCGGTATCGACGATCAGACGATGCGTTTCGTCCGACGAGCCATCGTCGGTGATGACCACTTCGAATCGTCCATCCACGCCGCGCTGTCGCTCGATCGACAAGAGACAGCGACGCAGATGCTCGGGCCTCTGATACGTCGAAACGAGGATGGCAATATCGATTCCCATGGGGGCTTGCTCGCGCCGGCGGAAGAAGGATGGATGTGATTCGTCGATCGGTTCGGTTGCGGGTCAGGCATCAGATGACCCCAGTTCGCGACCACCTCGGCGGAATGGCTCATGGCGTCGCTTTCGGGGAGGGGCGGGGGAGCGGCTTCAATTGCGGGGCACGCTGGCGTTGCCGAATGTGCTGGCTGCGCGGATGGAACGGGCTGCGCAAACCACGGAGCGGCATGCGTTCGCTCCTTTTTCTGGGGGGGGCACCAATTTCTGGACTCGTCACCAAGCCAGTGATACTTTTGTCCGATATTGCACCGAACCGGCTTTGTCAGCCCGGCGTACACCTGGTACCCGCGCCGGTGTTCAAAAGTCTCCAAACTGCCAGGTCATCAGGATGCGTCGCAAAATCTCCGCCAAGCGGTCCGCTGGCAGTCTTCTTCGGTCATGCTTCAGCCGTCGTCCTACGCGCATGTCGGAGCATGCGGAATCCGGCGGGGCAAGACGCCGTCGGCCCGCGCTCGCCCCTGTCCGGCTCTCGCCTCATGAATCCCTCGAGCAGCGTCAGCTGCTCGCCGTAACGACCGCGGTTGAGACCGACTTTTTTGGTCTGGCAGACTGGTCCAGCCACGAGTTGGTCGTGCTCGATGCTTCGTTGGCGAGTGATCACGGTATCGTCGCATCGTTTGGTCGGCATGCCCGCATTCTTGTCGAGCCGGTGACGACTGATTTGTTTGCCACGGTTTCAGCCGCCTTGGAGGCGAACCCGGGAGTCTCGTCCATTCATCTGGTGAGCCACGGGGCTCCCGGCCGATTCACTCTGGGCAACACCCTGTTCGAGGCGGACTCGATCGATGAGATTGGGGCGTCGCTCATCGCGTGGAATCGCCTCGCCGCTCCAGGCGCTGACCTGTATCTGTGGGGGTGTGACATTGCCGGCGGCGACGGTGCCTCGCTCGTTGATGCCATTCATTCCATTTCGGGATTTGATGTCGCCGCCTCAATCGACGTCACCGGGCCCACGGCGTTTGGCGGCGACTTCGACCTCGAGTACGTGGTCGGCGATGTCGATGAGCCGTCGCTCATCGCCGGCGTCGATGTGCTCTGGGAGACGACGCTCTCTGACCACGCGTTCACGACAGCTTCGAAGCAGGCGGTTCAAGACGCCTTCGATCGACTTGCTAACACCATCGCCCCGGCGATTCGCACGGCAGTCGCCGGAAAGACCGGCTCTTCCGCAGTCGACCCGCTCGCCCAGCGAACAATTTCTGACCTCTTCACCGCCTCCTCCTCGATCTCCCCGGCCGACCTGGAGTCGTTCCTGTCGCTGGCGACGACGGCCTCCACGTATCTGGCCGGGTCGAGCCCCACGCTCTCCGGCCTGGCGGCGGCGATCAACTCCGCGCTCGCCGCGAAGGCCTCGGCCGCGGGGGCCACCGCCCCCTCGATCACGGTCACGCCCACCGTGGCGGGCTCGCAGATCAGCCTGGCCGTCTCGATCACCGCCGCCGGGAGTGCCTGGGCCGACATCGACCAAGGCACCGACGCCGCTCCCACGGCCTGGGGGCAGGCCATCCGTGCGATGAACTCCGACTACGGGGCCACCTTTCGCGCTCCCCCGCAGGTGCGAGCAGGCTCGCGGCTCTCGACCGGGTTCACCCTGAGCGTCGATCTCACCGATGCTGACGATCCCATGCCGAGCATCACGATCGATTCCACGACGCTCGAGGCGGGAGTCTTCGACTTCGGCCCGAGCCTGCGGTTTGGCATCCTCGATGCCACGATCGGCGGCAGCCAGTCGCTCCCCTACGCCACGAGCATCAGTTTCTCCGGCGGCGCGACGAAGTCGGTCGCCGACTGGAGCAGCGTGGGCGCGTCGGCGTCGTCGCTGTCGAGCGCACCCTCGGCCACAGTCGACCTGCCGATCACGGCCACGCTCAGCGGCGTGGATGTAGCTCCCGGGGCCGTGTTCCGAGTGGCGTTCACGGACCTGCTTGGTGTCCTGCCGCCTGTCGTGTCGGGCATCTCCCTCGGCCGGCTACCGTGGTTCGGAAACATCTCGTCCGACGACATCATCGTCGGCGTCAAGCAGGTGGGCGGTGCCTATGACACGCTCGGCACGACCGAGGCGCTGATGGCCTCGGTGCCCTTCGTGCCGCGGCAGTCGCTCGGCGAACTCTTCGATTTTGCCGAGCTCTTCGACGATGCAATCGGCAGTGTCATCGACGTCACGGTCGAGAAGACCGTCGGCAGCGGCAGTTCGTCCCAGACGATCCAGGCCCGGCCCGACAATCTCCAGACGCTCGCCGACTTCCAGGCCTACCCCGCCTTTGCGGGCCTGGGGATCACGCCGGTGTACGACGACACCGCCGGCACGGTCTCGCTCCAGTTCTCGGCATCGCAGACCACGCCCGTCACCGTCGCACCCGAGGTGGCCTTCAACCTCGCCCCGCTCGGGGCGCTCACGTTCACTGGCGGCACCGCGCCAGCCCTCTCGCCGGCCGTGAGCCTGGGCTTCGGCATCCAGTTCGAGATCGGCCCGGGCGGCCCGATCGTGCTCGGGCTGGGAGCGGACCCGGCGACGAGCTACCGCCTCTCGGGCGATGCGACGTTCACGGTCACCCCCGTGGGTGGCTCGGCCACGAAGATCACGGTCACGAAGGCGAGTACGGAGACCAACACGTCGCTCGCCGACCTGATCGCCGACGTGAATGCCGTGCTCGGTAGCACCGCACTCGTGGCCCGGGAGAGCGAGTTCGGTGCGGGGATCGAGCTGTACACGCCGACGGTGAACTCGAGCATGCCGATCGGGATCACCGTGGCGGCCACCCGCAACCAGGCCGCCCTCGACCTCGGCTTCTCCGACGGCATTGAGCTCACCGACGACACCAAGGGCACACCGATCTCGATCTTCGGTCGGCCGTCGGGCGTGAAGTCACTGGTGGTGCCGCATGCCGATCCCGCCAAGAAGTTCGCCGACAGTTCCTTCGACTGGTCGCTCGCTGATCTCTCCGGCAGCGTCGCCTACGGCATCAACACGATCGGATTCGGCGACACGAGCGGCTCGGTGCAGGCGGTCTTCTCGGCCGTGCTCGGGTCGGCCGGTGCTACCCCCGACGACCTGGCGATCGATCCTGTCGGCATGCTGAGCCCGCAGTTCACCGATTCGGCGTCGCTCACACTCCAAAACCTTTCGCGGGTGGGCGGCACCAACGACATCGCCGCCAACGCCACGATCGCGATCGCCGTCTCCGACTTCCTGGCGGATCGTATCGATTCCTTCGTGGCCTTCGGGGCGCCGCTGTCTGTGCCGGGCCTCGAGGACTCCGGCCGGGGCACGGGCCGGCTCTCAGCCGACGCGACGGTGCGGTTCACGATCGGCAGCGACACGTACGAGGTCACCGTGACGCAGGCCGTGGCGTCGAACAACGCCGCGTTCCAGGACCTGGTGTCCGACTTCAACGTGGCTCTTTCGGGCGCCGTCCGGGTCGTCAACGGCACGCCCACGAGTACGATGACAAACCTCTCGGGCGAAGTCTCATTCGTGGGCTCGGGCGGCCGTGTGAGCGTGATGCATACGGCGGCGGGTGTGACGTATCCCGTTCTTGAAAACCTGCTCGTGGCGAATCTCGCCCCTGGCGGATCGACCACGGGGCGGCTTACGACCAACAGCACGCTCTCGCTCGTCCGCGGCCCCGATACCTATACCGTCACCGTCCCGGCCTCGGCGACCGCCGACAACACGACCTTCGCCGACCTCGTGGCCGACTTCAACGCGGCCCTGGCAACGGCCCAAGAGCAGTCCGGCTCCACGACGTCGACCGTCGACGCCACCGGCCTGCTCCGGTTCACCCCGGCAGCACTTGCCGGCCGCATCCAGCCCGAGGCCATCCAGCAGGTGGCCAACCCGAACTTCGCGACGGTGACACTGCCGCCCACCGCCGACCTGGGTGAGATCGGCTTCCAGGCGGGCTTGAGCGTGCCCAACATTGCCTCGGCGCTCACCCAGGCTTCCCGCGTGTTTGACACGATCGAGCGGGATCTGAAGGAATTCAACGCCACGGAGCTGCCGCTCTTGAATCAGTCGCTCGGCGACCTGATCGAACTCGATGCCGGCCTCGCGGGGCGGATCGCGGCCTTCGGCAAGCTCTCCGCGTCCACGCCGCAGGAACTGGAGCGGGCGCTGGAGACGTCGCTGGGCGTGCCGTCGTCGGATCTCAGGATCACCTACGACTCGGTCCACAAGGCCTACCGGATCGACTTCGCCTACCGGGCGAGCAAGGCGACGACGATCGCCTTCGATGTGGATCTGTACAAGTACTACGAGCAGCTCGGTCGCGTGCTGCCCAAGGGCATCGACGCGCTCACCGATGGCGAGTCGAAGACCCCGCTGAACGTCGTGCTCAACGCCACGAGCGTGCTCTCTGTGGGCTTTGACCTCACGACCAACAAGACGTTCCTCTACGGCCACGACGGATCGACCAGCCGCGGGTTGACCAATGGCACGTCGTTCACGATCAGTTTCAGCGTCAACGGCCAGAACCTGCAGTTCCCGGCGAAGTTCGGCCTCGACGTCCGCAAGGGCGTGGCCCAGCTGCAGAACGGGTCGCTCGCCGTGACGCTTGCCGGCCCGGCCGGCACGCCGGCGTCGTCGCTGTTCTACGTCGAGCCCGGGGCCGGCCAGTTGGCCGCCCGCGACGTGGCTAGCTACCGCGCAGCCTTCGCCGGCGCGGTGTCGGTGAAGATGCCGATCTTCGAGAATTTCGCCCCCGGCACGCTCACCCAGACGAGTTCGCAGGAAGCCCAGGAGAGCGGCATCTTCGGGTTCATCCAGGATCATCCCGCGAGCTTCTATCTGGCGATGCCGAGCCTGGCGGGCTACCTCGACGCCCGCGGCCGGATGGAGGCGGCCCAGACGGCGATCACGTCGCTGTTGTCGCGGGGCCAGACGGTCGACGCCGACGGCGTGTCGTTGGCCACGTGGCGGGATCGGCTCGATTTGGCTGCCGCGGACCTCGGCGGCGTGCTCTTCGCCTTCGCGCCGGAGCTGGAAAACGCCCGCAACGTGCTCGGGGCCGAGGAGACACTCCTCGACTTCATCCGTGATCCCGGGATGATCCTCGACAAACTCAACGCCGCGGTTGGCGGCGTCGAGAGTGCCCTCAAGGGACTCGACAAGATCCCGCTGCCCTTCATGGAAGGCAAGCTCGGCGGCGCCGTGAATTCCGTCTTCAGCTTCCGCACCGGCTGGCTGCTCGAGATGCGGAACAAGATGCGGAATGCCGGTGAAGGCATCTTCGACGCCATGCGGGAGGGGGTGTTTGAGTACCTCGGGCCGAAGAACGCCAACATCCTGCTCAAGTACGACCCGGTGAGTATGGATCGCTCGCTCGACTCCATGACCGCGGCCACCCGGCCCGAGGACATCGGCGTCGTGTTCATGGACAAGAAGCGGAATGTCCTCACGACCGAGGTCCGCGGGGCCGACGCCTTCGAGATCGTCTTCCGGCTCGGCCAGAAGGTGTTCGACACCGGCATCGACATGAGCTTCCAGCTCGATGCGCTCGAGAGCATCGG
>CAZODJ010000057.1:0-14389 GCA_964578555.1 uncultured Candidatus Kuenenia sp. | reverse complement strand
TGAAAGAAGTCATTGCGGTGGTGAAGCCGTTTCTGGCAGAGCAGGTGCTCGAGGCACTCAAGTTTGCGCCACTCGAGGCTTGTACCGTGCGGGAAGTGAAGGGGTACGGGCGTCAGAAGAGCTACCTCGATCAGTATGGCGACAGTGAGTATTCGCTCGCCTTCCTGCCCAAGGTCGAGATTCAGCTGTGGGTGGATGACTCCCGTGTCGACGAGGTGGTCGAGCGGATCACTGCCGTCGCCCGCACCGGTCGCATGGGCGACGGCAAGATCTTCGTGCTTCCGGCCGTCGAGGCCGGGTTACCGTAGGAAGATTCCCGTGGCGTACCAGATGCCATTGGGGCCGCGGCGGATGTCGTAGCCGTAGGCCGACTGTGGGCTGCGAACGGCATTCCAGTGGCCTGACGACTGCCGCCAACTGGCCACGCAGTCGACGCACGAGTCGAGCAGATCCTGGTTTTCCCAGCTCTCGGCACACACTTCCGAGGCCGAGCCAGCGCCGCCGGCATTGCCGACGATCCGCTGCGACCGCATGCCCCAGTTGTGGTGGCCTTGGGTGCGGATGCGGGCCTGATGCGCCGAGTGCGCGGCGGCCTCCTGGCACAGCATCGGGTTGCAGGTGCCGAACGTGCTCTGCGGGTTTTCCGGATGGATCCGGACGGCGAGAATCAGCGACCGCTGCGTGAGCGTGCCGGAGGGGAGCGACGCCAGTTGGTCGATGTGGGACGAGCTGAAGCGATAATACTTGCCGGAGGTCCGCGGCAGGATCGACACGACCCGTCCGGTCAGCGGCCCCCCGGTGTGATCCACCACGAACACCCCCGGGCCACGCCGCATCTCGGCGAGTGACGGGTCGCCCACGAGGCCGCCGGCCTCGTGCATGCCGAGCCGACAGAACACCCAGGGAGTGCCACTGCGCAGAAACTGCTCCTGCACATCGGCTCGTTCCAGTCGCTGTCCGGCCGAGTCGCTCGGGTCGCCGCCATTCGGCTCGACCGACACCAGGAGCATCGCCTGCGAGGCCCTGGCGGCCTCACCGGCGGCTGCATAGTCGTCGATTCGCGGGATGCCGGCCGTCTCGAGGGCCGCCGACCGATCGGGCGTGGCAGCGTCCGCGTCGTGGGTGGCAAGAAATCCATTCGTCAGGCACAGGGAGCAGGTGATCGCAACGGCGGTCATGGCCTGACGGAGCCGCGCTCCTGCAGAGAACGTGATGTTCATGGAATCAAATCCTTTCGATGGGTTTCAGCCCCTGGGAAGGAGCCGATGGGGACGTGATTGAAAGGCGGCGAATGGTCCCTGGCAAGCGGCAGGGATTCGGATGGCGTTGCCGATCGCGTCGAGTTTGCTGGACTTGCGCCGTGTCTGGCCCCTCAGAAGTCGAGTGATCGCACGCTGTTAGGGGATTTCGGCAGAAAAATGGGATGCGGGCGAAACAGGAGGGGGGGAAGGGGCTCCGAGGTTTGGCATGGGAAAAATCGTCACAATCGCTACACTCCCACCCGGTTCGCCATCTTTTCACCCGTTTTTCAGACAGGCGGTCTTCATGGCTGGTTCGACGACGGATCGACGGTTTGCCACAGTGGGCTGGACGGCAATGCTGTTGGGCTTCTCGGTGCTCGGTGGGGGTGGTGCTCTCCCTGTTGCTGCCGCTGACTTGGCGGCCGTGGCAGCGAATCCGCTTGGAGATGGCGAGGGTTTTCGAAGTGTCTCGGTATCCGAGTTGAACGCTGCTGCCGCCAAACTCCGGTCGGCCTTGAGCGTTCTCGACACCCTCCTGCAGCGCAGCAAGAGTGGTGCCGGCTGGAAGTCCTATCTCGACTGGCCAGCGCTCACCCAGCAGGCCGCTGCGGGGAGGAATGCCGATCCGGCCACGCTCCTGCGTCTCTATCGCCGACTGGAGGCCGAGGAAAACGGGCTCGAGATGCCCCAGTTCGCCGCTGTGCGTCGGGCCCTCGGGGCCTATCTCGACGCCGCCGACGCCGCGACGAATCCTGAAGCCGAGAAGGTGCTGGCGCGACGGCTCGAGAAGCTGACCGAAACGCTCGCCGGGGCCGCTGCCAGCGGCACCAGCGAGTCGCTCGAATCGCTCGGTCCACTGCTCGCCCGGCTGGAGGGATCGCGGCAGGCACCGGCGACGGTGACACGGGTGCGAAATGCCGTCAGCCGCCCCAATCTCTATCTCGATGTCAAGGAAGACCTGCTGGCCCCCGTGGTGAACCGCGTCGTGGATGAGCACGCGCCAGTGAACGACACGATCCTCGGCACCCGTGTCCGCGGCAATGGCCACACCACCGGGTTTGTGCTGCTCGATTTCGTGCCGTCACTCAACTCGGCGATGGTCGATCTGGTGCTTGATGCCACCAATCACTCCTCCACTCGCAGCAGCAAGGGGCCGGTGACGGTGCACACGCAAGGCACCACCACGCTCGACGCCCGCAAGCGGATCATGATCGACGACCAGCGGGTGACGTCACTGCCCGCTTCCGCCTCGGCCGATGTCCGCACTCGGACTGCCGGCATCGGCGTGACGAGCAGGTTTGGCAAGCGGTTCATCCGCAAAATGGCCACCAAGAAGATCGCCGAGATTCGTCCCCAGGCCGAGGCGATCTCGCGGAGCCGTGCCGAGGAGCGGGCGCGGCAGCAGTTCGAGTCGCAGACAGCCGGTGCCCTGGCTCAGGCTGCGAGCGACTACCAGACCAAGTTTCGTCGGCCGCTCCTGGAGCGGGGCTGGTATCCCGAGATGCTGCACCTGAGCACGAGCGACTCGACGATGTCGGTCGTGGCCCGCAAGGCACTCTCCGATCAGATCGCCGCCTTTTCGGCACCGCCGGCGGTCGATGCTGATGCCGTGCTGGCGGCTCGCGTGCACGAGACGATGGTCAACAACACGGCCGAGATCACACTCGGGGGCCGTACGATCACGCAGCAATTCGTCGAGGAGCAGATCAAGAAGAACAACGGCACGCTGCCAGAGTCGCTGGGCAATGACCCTGATCAGCCGCCATGGTCGATCACGTTTGCCAAGCGGCTGCCGGTGCAGCTCGATGCTGATGACGACCGCGTGAAGGTCACCGTGCGGGGCAGCAAGTTCACGTCGGGTGACCGGGAGTTTCCGGCGATGGACATCTGGGCCGCGTATCGGATCGAGCCGGCAGCCGGGGGGATCCGTCTCGTGCGAGATGGCGACGTGCAGATCTACCCACCTGACTTCGTGCCGGGAGGTGGCGAGAAGTTGTCGGTGGCTGAGACGTCGCTGCGGCGGATTCTCCAGAAGCGGTTCAACAAGGTCTTCAAGGAAGTCGTCGACGTCGAGCCGCTTGATCTGCCGGGAGAACTCAAAAACGCCGGTCCGTTGCCGATGGAGCAACTCGTCGCCCGCAAGGATGGCTGGGTGGCTGCGGGCTGGCGGAAGAAGGATCCGGTCTTCTCGGCGACCGAGCATGTCACCTCATCGACTGCCAACAGCGAGCCGACCCTCGCGCTGGTCGGACCATGACGGTTACCGATCTGGCGCAGGCCGTCGACCTCGCCTTGGCAGGTGACTGGAAGCGGGCCCATGGGATCGTGCAGGAGGACGAGACCGACCCCACGGCCGCCTGGATCCATGCGGTGATCCACAAGATCGAGGGCGACCTCGAGAATGCCCGGTATTGGTATCGGCGCGCCGGCCGACGTGCCGACGACGGCCGCGATTCGCACGACGAGTTGCTCGAGATCCGCGAGCACCTGACTTCGTGACGCACCACGAGGAAGCCCCGGGCGCGAGCCCGGGGGCCGGCAACAACGGCATTTTCACCATTCACTCGTCGATCGGCGTCGGGGCGAGGGGCTCGAACGGCCGCACCCAGATGTTGCGGAACTGGACCGGGTTGCCGTGATCCTGCAGCCGCAGGGGGAGGGCGTCGGCGTGCTTCGTGTAACTCGGCGGCGCGTGATAGAAGGTGTTGCCCTTGATCACGGTGTCGACGTGGATGGCCACGCCGTTGTGCACCACGCTGACCCGGCCCGGGGCGGCGAGCGTGCCGTCATCATGAAACCGTGGCCGCGTGAACAGCACGTCGTAGGTCTGCCACTCGCCTGGCTTGCGGCAGGCATTCACCGCAGGCGGCTGCTGCTTGTAGAGGGCGCCGCACTGGCCGTCGAAGTAGGTCACCGGCTTGTCGGTGCCATCCTGAAATGAGTCGAGGATCTGGATCTCGTAGGTATCCATCAGGAAGAGCCCGGAGTTGCTCCGCTGCTGCCCCTTGCCCTTCGTATCGGTCGGAATACGAAACTCGAGGTGCACCTGGCAGTCGCCGAATCCCTGCTTGGTACGGATGTCACCCTTGCCAACCGTGGCCACGCCATCGGCCACCTTCCACTGCTCGCCATTGACCCACGCGTCGAGGGTGGTGCCATCGAAGAGCACGATCGCGTCGGTGGGTGGGGGAACGGGGCTGGTCGGCTCCGGGCCCGGATCGACCACGGGTGGCTTCGGCCATTCGATCGGGTTCTGCCATTCGACGCTTCCCTCGCGTTGGCGTCCCATGAGGTGGAGCCGACGTGAGCGGATCGACTCCGTCAGTGCCCGGCTCTTGGCCTCCGCCTCGCCGAGGGGGAATCCTGTACGAACGCCAGGCCGCAGGTGCCCGGCGGCGGGCAGGTAGGCGTCGCGGAGGATCTCCATCCGCTGTTTGACGAGGGGGAGGAATTCCTTGATGTCGGCCGGTGTCTCCGCCGCGGCGGCCTCCGTGTCACCGAACCCCGCGAGCACGGCCCGGCAGAAGGCCCAGTCACCCATCCCGTTGGGATGTACGGTATCGGGGGCAAAGACGACCGACGGATCCTTCGCCCGGGCGGCCGCGAGCATCTCCTTCATCGGCCCGTGGACGTCGATCACGAGCCAGCCGTCGGCCCGCTTGGAGAGCAGCCAGGTCGAGGCGGCATCGAGCACGGCATCGTAGTCGACCGAGCCGGCCGGCCCCGGTTTGTCAGGCCGCTGGTCATAGACGGGAGGCGTGAGGTGGATGATCTTCGCCCCTGTTTTTTCCACCGTCTCGTGCAGTCGCTGCATGCCCTCCTTAAAGGCTGCGAAGCGGGTTTCATCCAACGGCTGGTAGATGCCGCAGTTCATGCCGTAACAGGCGATGACGAGATCCGGCCGGGCTACACGGAGCACGCGGTCGATCCGCTCGGCCAGATGCGGCCGGGGAAATTGCCCACCCGCATGGCCCTCTTCAGAAAGGCCGGAGACGGTCTCGCTGGAGAGCCCCATGTTGATCACGTCACCCGTCATGCCTTCCCGCTCCATCCAGGCCGCAAGGTTGGCCACCCAGCCGCCGGCATAGGTGATCGAGTCGCCGAGAAAGACGATGCGGCGGGCCTCGCGGAGAGCAGCGAGCGGCGTCGTGGGCTCCGCGGTCGCCAGCACGGCAGGGAGCAAGGCAAGACAGGCAGAAAAAGCCGAAAGCCAACAGCCGGAACCCAAATGGCCGCGACGTTTGCCGTGATCGATCAGCATCACTTCTGGAGCGGTTTCGCTCCCTCCCGAATGGCGAAGAGGTGGCTTTTGTTGGCGATGTAGAGCGTGTCACCCGCCACGATCGGTGTCGAGTAGACGCTGTTGCCCATGTTGATCTCGGCGAGGATCTCTTTCTCCTTGGCGAGAGCGAAGACGGTGATATCACCATCCTCATCGCCGATATAGACCTTCCCGTCGGCAATGAGCGGCGAGCCCCATGAGGCCGCCAGCATGTCGTGCGTCCAGAGCGGCTTGCCGGTGGTGACGTCAAGGCAGTGGAAGAGGCCACTGAAATCGGCCACGAAAAGCAGCCCGTCAGCAATCGCGACGGTGCCGCAGGTACGGTGCATCGTCTCCTCGAAGTCGAGTTTGCCGTTGCCGTCGGTGTCGAAGCCAGGATAGTGCCACACGGCAGCGGAGTTGGCGTTGGGCCGGGCTACCTCCCCCTCTTCCTGGATCACCGCCTGGTTGCGGCGGTGTGGCAGCGGCGTGGTGGGATCCTTCAGGCTCACCGCAATCTCACTCGACACGTCGCCCCGCTTCGTCGGGTCGATGCACCACAAGTGCCCAACCCCTTCGCCATGCTCCGGATCCTCGCCGACGGCGATGTAGACAAGACCGTCGTACACCACCGGTGTGCCGATGATGTGGTTGCGGTCGGCCCGGCCGCCGAGGGTGTACTTCGACTCTTTGGGGTTGCAGTCGAACTTCCAGAGCAGCTTCGCCTGGCCCTGTTCGCCGCGGGCGTCGAACGCGTAGACCCAGCCGTCACCGCCGCCGAAGATGGCCTGGGGCACGCCGTCGATCTCCGCGTAGGCCGGGCTCGACCACTGCCCGTGCAGCACGTTCGCCCCCGGCGAGTTGTCTGCCCAGAGAACAGTGCCGTCGCGCTTGTCGACACACAGAAAGCTCGGAGCGTTGAAGTTCGGGAGATTGATATGTCCTTCGTCGACGCCGTTGCCGGTGATGACGAAGAGGAAGTCGCCCGCCCCCGTCACGCTGCAGGAGCACATGTTGTGCTGCGACACACCGAGCTGCTTCATCATGTCGAGCACCCAGACGACGTCGGCCTCGTTCTCTGCCGACAGCTTCTCGCCAGTGAACGGGCCGTCGTTCTCACCGTCACGGAAGCCCTCCGTATCGAGGCACTTCACCTCGCCGCGGCTCGTGACATACCACAGTCGATCCCCCTCCACGAGCGGCGCGCAGCAGATTCCCTGAAGCGGCCAGTCGTGCACCCGTCCGGTGGGGAGTTTCTCGCTGGAATCCTGCCAGAGGAACGAGCCATCGGTGATGTCGAAGGCCAGCAGACAGCCCAGATCGACCTCGGCCGGGTACCGCTCGAGCCACCCCTTGCCGTTGTTGCTGCCGACGAATGCCTTGCCGCCAGCCACGACCGGGTTGCCATAGGACTGGCTACCGAGGGGAGCCGCCCAGGCCACGTTCTCGCTCGTTTCCGGTTTCCAGGCGCCGGTCGTGGCATCGAACTCGCCCGGGTTCCACTCGGCGGGGATGTTTTTCGCGGAAGAGACGTTATTGCGAATCGGCGAACCGCCCCACTGGTTCCAGTCGCTTGCGTGAGCTCCCACCGAGAGCAGACCAACACAAAAGGCACAAGCTAACATACCGATGATGCAAGGAGGGGTTGCCCCTGCCGTGGAGCCGGCGTTGTTGGCCAGCGCAGCCATGGATGGCGGAGCGCAGCCAGCATCGAGTGAGCGCAGGCCAGGATGGCCGCAGCGAACGTCCGGCGATGCGGCAGGGACAACCCCGACCCACGCCAGGCGAGATAGGATTCTTGTCGTCGTCATTTCACAGCCTCCACGGAGACGTTGTCGATATAGATCTCTGAGTCTTTCGAATTGCCGAAGAAGCCGGGGCTGCCCTGCAGGTTGCCCGCGTCGTGTGTCGCTTCAATCGTCCATGCGGTCGGCTCCGGCTCGCCGCGCGGCCAGACCTTGCCGCGAAGGATCGCCGAGCCGCCACCCGTGCGGGTCTCGAACTTCATCGTGTACCAGCGGCCGGCCTCCCATGAAAACGGGATCGTCTTCGAGAAGTAGGTCGCCACCTGCGGCGGCCAGCTACGCACCTGCAACTGCTGCGCGGCGCCCATGAGGTCGAGCGTGTACCGCTGGGCGATCAGCCCCATGTCGGGCATGCGGGCCTTCTCGAGCGCTGCGGCATTGCCGAACGCCTTGGTAAACGCGTCGGCATCGGAAGCGGTCGAGGCCGCGGTGTCTGAAGCTGGTGAGCCGGGCTTCTCGACGCCAGTCTCCTGGGCGCGGAAGTCGGCCTGGACGGAATAGTCATGGAGATCGATCGGGCCGATCCAGCCCTGGCTGCGGGTGCCCTTGGGGATCGTCGTTACCTTGACGAGGCACTTCGAGCCGTCCACCTCGCGGACGGCATGCCGATACCGCATCCCGATCCACGGCAGCGGCGGCTCGCCTTTCATGATGCCGGTCTTGGGATCGGCCGCGAGCGGGATGTCGTCGAAGTCGAATGTCCACGGGAGCGGCGGCATCGAGCGAATTCGCGACCTGCCTGCGAGACTGCCAACCTTGGCGGTGACGATCGCGGCGGAATGCTGGCCAGCCGGCGCGGTGTAGGTGCCGTCGTTCGAGACCGTGCCCGCCGTCGCGGTGAACTCGGCCGGCGACTCCTTCACGAACCGTCCGGCGGCGTCGTAGAGCCGGGCCTTGAGGTGCACGGTTTCGCCCGCTGCGATCTGCACCTCGGCGGGCACCACCTGCAGCCATGCTGGATCACCGGCCGGCCCCTTCGTGGAGGCCGACACCATCGCGGCTCGCGTCGGCTGCGGCCCCGACGTCACCGGCGCGGCGACTTTCGCGCCCAGGCAATAAAGCCGAGCACCGGTGGTCAGATAGAGGAGGCCGTTCGCGGCGATCGGCGACGCCGTCACCTCGTCCTCTTCGTCGAGCCGCATCCGATTGACGAACGTCATCCCCTTGGCGGTCGGCTCGATCACGTGCCACCCGCTTGTCGAGCAGATGAAGAGTTTTCCATCAGCCACGAGCGGACTCCCACGAACGATGGTGCCGAGAAGTTTCTGCGGCCGCCCCACCGGTTCGCCCGTGTGAGTGTCGACGACGTGGACCTTCGCCCCGTCATCCACGAAGAAGATGCGGTCGCCCAGCCTGACCGGCATCGACCGGCCGTCCATGATGCCTTTCTTCTGCCACTCGACCGCGGTCCCGGTGATGTCGCCGGAGCCGGCGGCCGTGAATCGCGTGGCCGACCCCATGGAGGTATTGTCGAGATTCTCCTCGGACTGTGAGATCACGACCGCATCCCCGTCGATGAGCGGAGAGGTGTTGATGCCGCGTCGCGAGAGCCTGAAGTTCCACACCGCCTTGCCCGTGCGCGGCTGAAGATTCCAGACGCTTCCGTCGCTGGAGCCGAAGACGAGGGCGGCCTGGCCGCCGAAGTCTGTGAGCGACGGCGTGCTATAGGTGGTGTCCTCGGGCAGTTCGCGGGTGCCGCTCATCCACCGCACGACGCCCGTCGCCTTGTCGAGCCCGAGAACCCGATGGGCCGGTCGGGCCGTGTCGCCCCAGCCGGTCACGACGGCGCTGGCGATGACGAGATCCTCGAACACGACGGGAATGTTCGTTCGCCCGCCGTAGGTGGAGAGAAACCCAAACTCTTCGTGCAACGACCGCTGCCACTTCGTCTTCCCTGTCGTGGCGTCGATCGCCGTGAATACTCCGCACACGCCGTGGGCGAACACGGTGCCGCTCTCCGAGTCGGTGGCGACCGCCGACCAGCCGACCCGCTCGGCCGGCACATCGGAGAGGTAGACATTGAAGACATTTTCCCACAGCTTTTTTCCCGTGGCCGCATCGAGGCAGAGCACCTTCTCGGCCTCTTCCTTCGTGTCGGGTTTGTGCCGCACCAGCGTGAAGAGGCGGCCCCCCATGATCACGGGCGTGGAAATGCCGCCAGCCTCGTCGTTCTTCCACAGCACGTTTGACCCGTCCTCATTATCGAAACTCGTCACCAGCGGCGGTCCGGAGTAGTGACGGTCGAGATTCGGCCCCCGCCAGTCGGGCCAATCGGCAGTCCGTGCCACGGAGGCGGTGGCCAAGAGCATCAGGATGGCGATGGAGAGCCGATGGACCATGGTGCATTTCCTGATCAAGTTCGCAGGGAAGAATCAAAAGAAGTTTAGGGAATGAGTCCGGCGGCTTTGGCGTCGGCAGGCAGTTGCGGATCGACGATGGCCCGTGCTCCTCGGCCTTCGTTCATCCGGCTGGCCACGTCGTCCCGAATGCTCTCGATATCGGGATCCCACCAGCGACGGCGGTCAGTCGGGGCAGGAACGTCTAGCGGCCGCACCACTCGCATGCCCACGCCAAGCGCCGGTTCCTCGGTGTACCACCACGGGCTTTTGGGATAGTTGGGATCGACTTCCTTCCATTCCTCGTCCTGCGACCCGCGGCGGGCGGCACTCCGGCACTCCGCCGGCTCGTCGAAATAGGCGCCGCCCCGGACGATTCGCGGCGAGAGGTTCAGGGGCCATTCGATCGCGGCCGCCCAGGCCACCGGCTGCGGCAGCGCCGCCTGGCGGCCGTAGCCCCCTTCCAGCAACTCGTCGACCACCCACTCAGCCGCGTTACCGTGCATGTCGTGGAGTCCCCACGCGTTGGGCTTTTTCTGACCGACCGGATGCGTCGTGTCGTCGGCGGTGTCGGCAAACCAGGCGACCTCGGCGAGCATGTCGGCCTCGGCTCCACTCGACCAGGGCGTCGTCGTGCCGGCGCGGCAGGCATGCTCCCACTCGGCCTCACTCGGCAGCCGGTAAAACCGCCCCGTCAGGCCGCTCAGCCAGCCGGTGTATTGGCGGGCGGCAAACTGCGACATCGTGACGGCCGGCTGGAGCGGGTCTTCCCCGTTGGTGAAGGTCATGGTGGGGTCGTAGAGCGCGGACGGCGCGGTGATCGCATCGGCCTGATTGGCATCGTTCACCACTCGGGCACCCGAGGCCTGGAGCGTCTTGAAGAGGTCGCAGGCCGCCATGTAGGCCTTGTATTCCCGCCACGTCACTTCACACCGGCCCATCCAGATTGGCCCTACTGTCACTTCAAACTGCGGGCCCTCGTCGTCGCTGCGGCCCTCTTCATCGGCAACGCTCCCCATGCGAAACGTGCCCCCCGGCACGGGAATCATCCGAAACGTGACGTCGGTGCCGGGGATCGTTTCGTCGTAGGCCACCATCCAGCCGCCCGGAACGCGGATCGCAGGACCGTCGCCGGCGGGGCGGGCGTCGCCAGAGACAAACCCGGGGATGGGGTCGGTCGGTGCGCCGTGGGCTGGGGCGTGTCCTAGGAGAAACACGAGGAACGAGACGCAGGCAGGCACCGCAGCGAATCGGATGAAAGGCATCGGCGGCTCACGTGGTGGGAAACGCGGGCGGGAATTCAGAATGAAGCCAGGCTCTCAGTGTAATCTGTTCTGATACGCACTGCCCACACGCGAGATGACCCCGTGGCCGCTCCGAAGCCTACCCAGCCGTCCCCCCCTCCGTCGGGAAAGTCGTCAGGTAAACGTTCGTCCAAGGCAAAGACTCCCGAAGCCGGCTCCGAGCGGGTGGTCGCGGAAAACCGAAAGGCCCGGCACGACTACGAGATTCTCGACACGCTCGAATGTGGTATCGCGCTGGTCGGTAGCGAAGTGAAAAGCCTGCGAGCCGGTCGAATGTCACTCGACGAAGGCTATGGCCGGGTCGAGGGCGATGAACTGTGGCTGCTGGGCTGCGACATCCCCGAGTACGAAAAAGCCAACCAGCTCAATCACAAGCCGAAGCGGCAGCGGAAGCTTCTGCTGCATCGTCGCGAGATCCGCAAGTTTGCCGGCCTCGCGTTCGAAAAGGGGCTGACGCTCGTGCCCTTGAAAATGTATTTCAAGAACGGCCGGGTGAAGGTGCTCATGGGCGTCGGCCGCGGCCGCAAGGCTCACGACAAGCGGCAGAAGCTCAAGGCCGACACGGCGCGGAGAGATATTGAAATTGCCCTCCGCGGCCGGGGCCGCGGAGGGCAATCATGAGCGAAGACCGGGCAAAGCCCGATCGTATGAAGACCCTGCAGAGCCCTCCCTGGCTCGTGGCTGATCAGGCCTCGTTGGCACCGACAAGTGCGCCGGTAGACGAGTCAGTGGAATCTTCGGGATGCCACAGGGGCATGCCACGCTGAATCCGCTCAGCCAGGATGTCGATTTTCTGCTTGGAACCGGCAGGCGCGTGCGTAGGAACGAATTCCGGCGTGGTCTGAGGTTCGAAGTTTTCGTCGTGACCGTACAGTTCGATGATTTCAAAAACGTTGCGAATCCGGGCCATCGGAGGGGGCAAAGTCCTTTCTGGGGTGAATGTGGAGTCCTTGAACCGAGGAGGCGGCCGGTCGATCCGGCACCGCTCGGGCTATTTTCCGAACAGACGGCATCTGTCGGGGGAGGGCCCGAGGTGAGACGAGCACCGAAAGACAGACGGTCGACGCACACCCCGCGGATGGGAGCGGCAGAAGCCGCATCGGGTGGTGTCCGTGATGACTCTCGCATTATGGACGTCGGCTCACCAGAGTCAAACATTTTTGAAGAAGTTTTTCGGTCGGAAAAAACCCGGTTTTTCAGCCCTGATTGGTCGGCATAACCCGTGCCAAGTACCATGGATCTTTCACCCGCTCTGGGGCATCGATCGGCTCGTGCCGGTCGCCCGGACTGGTGCCCTCTGGCTGGCAGCGGAGTCGCTGCCCGGGCCGACGGATTCGATGCTGCAGTTCACTGGGTCGATCGTCGCATTTCCGGCCCGTGTTTCTTTGGCGGCCTACACGTTCACGATCCTGGCCGGTGGTCTTGTGCTCACGCTCCCAGTCGCCCGGAACCCCGGCAGCGGCCCGATTTCGCTCATCGATGGACTGTTCACCGCGACCAGCGCCTGCTGTGTGACCGGACTCGCTGTCCGCTCGACGCTCCATGACTTCTCGCTCTTTGGGCAGGGGGTCATCCTCCTGCTCATGCAGTTGGGAGGGCTGGGCATCATGACCATCACGACCCTGATGGCCTTTCAAGTTGGCGGGCAGGCCACGCTCCACCAGCGGGCGGTCATTGCCGAGACGATGGGAATCAGGTCTGGCCGTGACCTCCGGTGGGTGCCGTTGGCCGTGCTGGGCACGACGCTGACGGTGGAACTCATCGGCTTCGGCCTGCTCTGCGCGACCACCTGGGGCTCGGCGGCACCGGGCGAGGTTGTCTGGCGGGCT
This sequence comes from uncultured Candidatus Kuenenia sp., assembly GCA_964578555.1. Lineage (GTDB taxonomy): Bacteria > Planctomycetota > Planctomycetia > Pirellulales > UBA1268 > CACORA01. The sequence continues at coordinate 1,613 of CAZODJ010000057.1, read as the reverse complement.
CTCTTCCACTCGGTTTCAGCCTTCTGCAACGCGGGCTTCGCTCTCGGCGACGACAGCCTGATGGCCTACGGCGACAATGCCTCGATGCTGACCGTGATCTGTGCCCTGATCATCGTCGGGGGCATTGGTTTTCCGGTGATCTTCGACGTCCTCTCACGCTTACAAAAACACCGCGACTTCTGGCTGCGGCTCCATCTGCAGTCGAAGCTCATGCTGCTGGGCAGCGGGATCCTGCTCCTCTTCGGCGCGATGACGTTTGTGGCACTGGAGTGGAACAAGGCACTCGTCGGAGACACGCTGGCGGGCAGACTCGCCAAGGGGCTCTTCCATGCCACCACCTGCCGCACCGCCGGATTCAACACCGTCGACTACGCGGGCCTCACGAATGCCACGCTCTTCCTCACGATCATCCTCATGGCAATCGGGGCCGGCCCCTGCTCGACGGGGGGCGGCTTCAAGGTGAGCACGTTCATGACGCTCGGCATCCGGGCGTGGGCGAGCTTCCGCGGACAGCGGCAGGTCAACTTCGGCGGCCGCACCATCCCCGAGGTCGCGGTCAAGCGGGCCACGGCGACGGCGCTGCTCTTCGCCACCGTCGGCATCGCCGCCCTCGTGAGCCTGCTGGTGGTCGAGGCCGACAACGGCATCTCCAGCCGGCCACGCTGGTTTCTCGATGCCCTGTTCGAATGCATCTCGGCGCTCGGCACGGTGGGGCTCTCCACCGGTATCACGTCCAGCCTCTCCGAGCCCGGCAAGCTCGTGATCATCGCCCTCATGCTGATCGGCCGACTGGGGCCGATCGGCGCCGTGGCCGCGCTGTCGCGGGAACAGACCGCCTACCAACTTGCCTACCCCGAGGAGGAGCCGCTCATCGGCTGAAGATCCCCATGGCTGCGAAGAAAAAGTTCATCATGCTCGGCATGGGCTCGTTCGGCTCCGCCCTTGCCAAGCGGCTCGCGGAAAACGGCTGCCATGTCACGGGCGTCGACCAGCGGCGGGACCGCCTGGAACTCTTGAAGAACGACATTACCGAGGCGGTGATCGGCGATGCCACCGACCGCGAGGTGCTCGAGAATCTCCCCATCCGCGATGCCACGACGGTGTTCATCTCGCTCGGTGAAACAATCGCGCGATCCCTGCTGGCCACGCTCCACGTGAAGGAGCTCGGTGCCCGCAACGTGATCGTGAAGGGAGTCACGCAGGAGCACGGCAAGATTCTCAAGCACCTCGGTGCCGACCGCGTGGTCTTCCCGGAGCAGGAGGTGGCCCGCGAACTGGCCGACCGCGAGACGTGGCCCAACGTGCTCGATTACCTGCCGATCGATCCCGAGTACAGCGTCGCCGAGATCACAGTGCCGGCGTCGCTCTCGGGCAAGACGCTGGGCGAGGCGAACCTCCGGAGCCGCATCGGTGTGCACGTGATGGGGATCAAGGATCCGATGTCGACGAAGCTGACGATGTTTCCCGATGGCCGGACGATGCTGCTCGACGAGCAGGCGTTGCTCGTGGTGGGGCGTGAAAACGAACTCGCGGCGCTGCGGGAAATGGCGTGAGGCGAGGGGCTGCCCGTGCCACATCGCCGGACGTTCGCTACGTGCCGGGTTTCTTGGCCG
>CAZODJ010000056.1:10663-14758 GCA_964578555.1 uncultured Candidatus Kuenenia sp. | reverse complement strand
CAGCCGCCAGGCGCCAGCCGGCGGGCCGATACGCGGACAAATTCCACCGGCAGCGCCCGGGGTTATCTACCTTGGCAGTCGCGCGGCCTCGATCGCCGCATGAAGCCGCTCGGGGTCACGGCCGCGGATGTGCTCCAGAAGCCGTTTCGCTTCCGGTAGTGGGCAGGCGGTCAGATAGCCCGCCACGGCCCGCCGCACAAGCGGGTCATCATCACCCAACGACTCCCACAGCTCGGCCACGGTATCCGCATCGCCCCACGCCTGCTGCCGGGCCAGATCGATCACGGCATCGGCCGCCACGGCTGGTGCCGCCACCAGGCAGGCCGTCGCCGCGCTGATCCGCTCCCGGGGAATCTCAGCGCCCAGGAATTCCCAGGCAAAGCGAAGCGCACTCAGCAGATGCCGCTGATCAACGGGACGACCGGCAGGCCCGGTGAGGCCGAGCCCTTCCAGATAGTCGAGCCCCGCCGCGCCTTCCGCCACGAGCACGCCCCCCATCAGGCCGTCGAAGCCGGAGCGAAAGTCGTCGGCAGACATTTCGATCGCCTCGTGCAGGGCCCCGAGGGCTGCCGAGCGAATCGCGGCGTCAGGGGTGTGCGCCGCCACCAAACCCAACAACAAGCCGTAGAGGCCCCGCCGCCGCTGGTCGATCCCCGGCTCGGCAACCCACGCCATGAGCTTCGCCGCATCGAAGGCCGCGGCCGCGGCCCGCACCGCGGCAAACGGCGCCAGCCCAAACTCCGTAAACGCATCCTCAGCGATCGCCGGGTCGGGATGTTCGAGCCGTCGGGCAAACCAGGCCAGCCGCTCGACCGGCTGCCCGTCCCACGCCGGCGCCGCCACCACGTAGCCCAAGACCGCCTCATCGGCCACGACCGCCGTCCATCGCAACGGCTCATCCGCGATCCCTTCGCCGAAAAGCACGCCCGTACCTTCCGCCGACGTCCCTACGCGAGCCGTCACAACCCCGCCGACAAGGTCCGGTCTGCCGCGGATGACCTGGTCGATCCGCCAGGGCTGCTGCAAGAGACCATCTTCACCAGCCGCCGCAACCCCTGCCGCCTCGGCAACGGCCACCGCTGCCGCCTCGTCCCGCCGCTGCGCGAGCGGGCGGCCGACGACATTGCAAAACGGACAGGCCGACACAAGCGTCGCCCACAGGCAGGAGCCCACCGTCAGCAGCATTCGCCAGCAGCGCATGCCTTAAGCATACGCGGTCGCGTCGCGAACCCGCTCCCTCTGCATCCGCTGCCGCCAATAGGGCGTGGTGCACAGAAGCAACTTTCCCGTTCCTTCGTAGACATAGGCCCGCCGCTGCCCTGACAGCCAGAAGCTCAGCAGTGAGCGGGCGGGGCGACGGATCGAGAGCCGTAACCCCGCGGTGCGGGCCACGACGAATGGCCCGTCAGCCACGAGTCGGTCGTTGACCAGGTTCACTTCCTGCACCGGGCCATCGACCGACAGCACCACCTGCCCTTCCCCCTGCAGCGCGGTCTTGTACCACAGCAGCCCCTGGTCGGCCAACCAGGCTGACCAGACCGGCTCCCGGTGAATCCCGATCGACACCTCGCCATCACTGGCCCAAAAGCACTTCGTGTCGAGGATCCATCGCTCGTCGGGCGTCACGTCCATGATGTGGTAGCCGCCGAGCGTGGAATCCAGATGGACGCTGCCGGTGCCCTGGTATCGCGGCCGCAGCATCGACTCGTCGGAGAAAAGCGACACCCACCATGCCTTGAGCGACGGCAACGGCACGTCCATCGTCACCGCCCCGGTCAGGTGGTTGAGCGCGCCCCGCTCCGTCCGCACGTCGTCGTCCTCGAGATCGACCCGCACCCACCGCATGCCCTCGGCCTGCTCGATCTCAAACGTCGTCATTGATGTCCACCTCCGCGCCCCGAACGACGCCATCCTGGGTCCAGTCGCAGCTCCAGCCGGGGAAGGCGATCTGCGGATAGGGATCGGGGTCGAGCGGCCCGCGAGACTGGTGCACGATGTCGAACTGCCGATCGGGGCGAATCCGGCCGAGCCGGAAATACTTCGTCGTGTGCTGTGTCTTCGGATCGAGCCGCACTCTGCCGCCCGGCCCGGCAAACTCGAGGCCGTCCCGAAACGCCTGCCGCACCGCCTCGGTCTCGAACGTGCCGGCCTTCTCCACGGCCTGCTTCCAGAGGTGCACCAGGCACCAGGCCGGCTCCAGCGGATCACCCGTCACGCGGTCGTAACCAAACTCGTTTTGGAAGCCCTTCACCCACTGCCGATTGGCGTCTGTGTCGAGGCTTTGGAAATAACAGGAGGCGGCATAGTGGCCCACGACCTGCTCGGGCAGCAGGCTCCGCAATTCGTCCTCGGCAATGCTGGTGGAGATCACCGGAAGCCAGGCAGGCTCGATCCCCGCCTCGGCCAGGGCCGCAAAGAGGCCGACGTTGGAGTCACCGTTGACCGTGTTGATGACACAGTCGGCAGGGGCCTCACGAATCTTCTTGACGACCGCCGAGAAGTTGCGGTCTCCCAGCGGCACATACTCTTCCCCCACCGGCTCGAGTCCCTTTGCCTTGAGATATTTCTTGGTGATGAAGTTGGCCGTCCGAGGAAAGACGTAGTCTGAGCCGACCAAAAAGATCCGCTTCTTTTCTCCTCCGGCGGCGCCGGTCAGCCAGTCAAGCAGCGGCAGGATCTGCTGGTTGGGCGTCATGCCGCCATACACGCAGTAGGGTGACGACTCGTTGCCCTCGTACTGCACCGCATAGAGCAGCAGCCGCTTGTATTCCTCGAAGAGCGGTAACACGCTCTTGCGGGCGGCGCTGGTCCAGCAGCCAAACACCGCCACGGCTCCTCGGTCGAGCATCTGCCGGGCCTTCACGAGCCGCAGTTCGTCCCGCGACCTCGGGTTGGGGGCGGTCATCTCCACCTGGCGTCCGAGGATGCCGCCAGCCGCATTGATCCGCTCGAAGGCATGCATCTCGATGTCGCGGAGCGATCGACCGCCGACCGCCGTGGTGCCGGTCTGCGAGTGCAGCAGCCCGACCGACACCGTCTTCTGACGCGGAGGGGCACCGGTCGAGCAGCCAACAAACAGGGCGGGTGCAAGCAGGCGGGCGGCTGCCAACGTCGCCGCGCCCCCTTGCCGTAAGGCTGCGCGGCGGCTGAGCCGCTGGGCGTTCATGCCGGGAGGGATGTCGTCTCGATCCATCGCAAGTTGCTGACCAGGGTCGCCGTCAGCCCTCGTTCATTCGCGCGTAGAGCATTTCAAAGGGTTCCGCCGAGACGCTGACGTCGCCCCGGAACGGCTGGTTCATGTCGAAGATCAGGTGCATCATCATGCCCAGGTAGGCGGCGAGGATGCCGCCGAGGATGAGCTGCGTGACGAACCGCATGTCGAACAGCCAGCAGATGGCGATATTGAAGACAGCACCCAGAATCATCACGTACCACATCGAGGCCGGGAGGGCGGAGGTCACAGAGAAGAGCCGCATCCGCCGGCACTCGAGGAAGTTGTTGAACTGCCGCAACGCCTCGGCATGCACAATCTCCTCGGCCGGCGTGCGGGGCTGAAACTCGAGGAGCTGGTCATGAACCGCCTCGGCCCGGATCGTCCCTTCTTCCGGCACGATACCCTTTTGCTGCAACGGCCAGCCGTACTTGATCAGGTAGCGGGTGTAATCGCGGAGCAGCCAGCGGAGGTTCTGGCCGTAGGGAGCGGGATAGCGGGAGACGTCTTCGTAGAGGGCCGAGAGTGCGGCCGCTTCCCGAGTGACGTTCTCATTGGCGTCCGCGACGTTCTGATAGGCCGTGACGGCGATCAGGCCAAGCAGCAGGCCGTAGAACACACAGAAGCAGGAAAGCACGTAGCCGACGATGTCGTTGCAACTGGCGGTGTGCTTGACCAACTGTCGAAGGATGGGCCGGATGAGAATCGCCCCCACCCAATAGAAGCCAACGAATGCGACGATAAACAAAAACGCCAGCCGTGCCGGCGGGATGTCGTAGAGCCAATACCAGGATTCAGGACGAAACATGGCGGGGATCGTACACGCGGGACAGGGGCGTGTGCAGCGGCCCACCGAAATCGGCCGTGGGGCCCGCTGGCCGGAG
>CAZODJ010000056.1:7592-10563 GCA_964578555.1 uncultured Candidatus Kuenenia sp. | reverse complement strand
AATTACCGCACGTCTTCGCCGTCCATGGCGTAGATCGCCAGATGGTTGCCGTCCGGGCCGCGGAGTTCCTGGAGGCGAAACGTGCCCTGCACGGCCACCGGCCGAATCGAGAAGTCGGCCGACTTCCCCTGCTCCATCCGCACCACGATGCAATCGTAGAGGGCGGCGCCCGGCCCGAAGCAACACTCCATGTTGTCGCGGACGAGCACGAACTGCGTCAGCCCCGTCTGCTGAAAGCTCGGCAGGATGTAGCCGCGGATCCGCACCCGTGTCTCTTCCAGGGCGGTCACCCGCTTCGGGAGCAGGTCGGACGTGAACGGAGCGCCCTTCTCCATCTCAAACTTGATGTCGTCAAACGTGATCTCCCGCGGCGCTCCCGTCCGTGCCGGAGCGGCCGGGCGAGCGGGCACCACATCGACCGCCCTCTGGGCAGCCCCCGGCTCCACCCGTGGCGGCGCGGTCTCGTTGCTCCCACATCCGGCAAGAACAAGCAGGAGCGGCCACAGGCATTTCACGTCATGATTCATCGGAGCAATGGTAGCGAATCCTGCTTCAGGCGCCGCGTAAACGACCGCACGGGCTGGAGGCCCGTGATTCTTCGCGACGGAGTCGCGCACGCGAAGCGAGGCCAGGAGGGCGAGCGCCGCGTGAAACTAGCGTACGTTCGCGTCTTCGAGATGGTACAGGACACCGCCATCGAGGACGGCGGTACCGGTCGGCCTCACCACGAACCGGCCAGCGATCTTTCGCATCCGTGACGAAAAGCCGATGCCCTTGGCGTCTGACAGTGTCACAAGCACACGGTCGGTGATCTTCGGATTGCCGCCGAAGCAGCAGTCACCTTGATCACGCACCAGCAGAAACTGCGTGATGCCCTGCTGCTGCTTGCCAGGATACATATAGCCTTTGAGGAGCACGTTGCGGCCGCTCATCTCCATCGCTGAGTCAGGCACGGCGGTGGCGGGATCCCCGGGGAGCGGCTGGAGCATCGCATAGTTGAGCCGCTCGAATCCCGGCGGCAGTTCCGTCGCGTAGACGTATGTCTGGTACCCGAGCCCACCGACGAAGGCCATGGCCGACACGGCGATGGCCGCCAACGAGAAGCCGCGGCCCGTCACTTCGGCCGGCCGCAGGGCGATATCCCGCAGTGCCACACCGCCCAGCACGATGCCAAAGAGCGGGACGACCGCCAGCCACCAGTCAAGGAAGGCCAGCGGCGAGAGCAAGGCCAACGCCGCCGCCGCCACCGTCACACCACTGACGGCGCGGTAGGAATCATCCGCCACCGTGTCGTGCACGAGGAGTTCGGCAGAAGCGGGTGAGTCAAAAAGACCTGCGGCCATGGATCGCTCAAACACGTCGGCAGGAATGTTAGTGAGCGGCCGAACCCGACCGCAGCATCCGTCTAGACATCATACCCACGAGCACAATAACCACGACCCAGATGAGCCACATGAGCCCCGAACCACCGCGGTTAGGAGCAGTTTTTTCGGAGGCAGCCGGCTCCCTCCGCGACACCGGTGCACCACTCGCCAGGTCCTCGTCGGCAAGGACGGGCGCGACACGTTTTGCCAGTTCGAGATCGGCCTCCGTCGCGGGCACGGTGAGGCCGTCGGGCCCAGCTCCGGGATCTCCCGGGTCTGCCGGGTCACCCGCGGCAGACGTTCCGGTCGGGGTCGCTGCGGTGATGGCTCCGGCCAGCCCGGCCATGGTTGCCGCGCGGCGGACCGCGTCCGGGTCGATCTTCTCGAGTTTCACCAGCGCTGCGGCTGCCTCCGGCAGGGGGCAGGCCCGCATGTAGTTCACGATCGGCTCGCGCACGAATATGTTGTCGGCCGTCGCGGTCTCGAACAGTTCGGTGAGCCGGTCGACGACCGACCAATCCTGCCACCGTGCCAGGTCGGCGATCACGAGGTCGGCAAGCTTTGGCTCGGCGAGCAGGAGCCGCAACGAGGCGAGCACGCGATCGCGGGAGACGATCTCGGATTCCTCGCCCAGAAACCGCAATGCCATCACGGCGGCATACGTCTCGGTGAAGGGCACGTCACGGTCGCCTCGGTCGAGAAACAGACGATCGACGAGGTCGAGCCCCTCTGTCCCGGTCAGGGTGACATGGCAGGCGATGAGGGCGTCGAGGCCACTCCGCACTTCGGCCTCCGACTCGGCAAGATCCTCGCCCACCAGAATTCTCTCGATCTCTTTGGCGTCGGCCTTCGTGCCACACACCCCGAGCATTGTCGCGTAGAGGCGCCGCCGATTGGTCTGCACCTTCGGGTCGGTGATCCATCCCAGCAGCTGGGTGGCATCCATCCGATTCTCGAGCCCCTTCACGTCCTCGTAGGGGGCGACGGCAAACTCGTCATAGGCATCACGGGCGAGGGCGTCGTCTTCGTCTTCAAGGTACTGCTGGAAGAAGGCGAGTCGATCCGGGCCCTTCTCCGGCAGATCGGCGAGTTTGCGAATGTATTCGACCGCCCGTTCGCTCACCGGCACCGGACTCGACCAGATGAGCTTCGGCGGCTCGATGGCCATGAGGAGGTAGAGCGAGCCGACCGGCTTCTCTTCAAGCAGGATGGTCTCGATTGGCGTGGCGTCTGCTCCCGTGTGGCCGCCGGCATCGACCAGTTCGCCCCCCTTGAGCACTTCGACCACCGCAAACTTCCCCTTGGGTAGCGGCCCTTCCGCGATCGGCGACAACGCGGCGGCGGGCGGGGGCTCAACGAGCCTGGCGATCACGGCCGCCTCGCTCTGTGCAATCTCCTGCGCGAAGGTCAGCGACACCGCGTCGCAAAACGGACACGCCCGCGCCATAGCGGGCACAAGAGCCACACACAGAACAACCAGAAAGAGAACGAGCGAAAATCGCAGGGAGTTCCTCATGGAAAACAGTCTATCCGCTCCACGCCCAGCGAGGCGAGGACGCTGAATGTCGGTTCCGCAGCAAGCCCATCCCAGCCAGCCGCAGGGCGCA
>CAZODJ010000056.1:0-7492 GCA_964578555.1 uncultured Candidatus Kuenenia sp. | reverse complement strand
ACGCTGAATGTCGGTTCCGCAGCAAGCCCATCCCAGCCAGCCGCAGGGCGCAAGCATTCCCCAGCCAGCCGCAGGGCGCAAGCCCGCGGGATGAAGCACCAGCCAACGCCGCTGCTAGCCCCGGGCTTTCGCCCGGGGGCTAGGCGGAGTGCACTCCCGCGCCACCCTGCGTCGCCCGGATCGGCTTAACCGCCTTGCAGCCACTTCGCAACGTCGGTGCGGTAGGCGGCGATGGCGGGAATCAACGCGGCTGCGATCGCCAGCACGACGAGAAATGGCACGAGGAGTGCCTCAGCCCACGAGCCTGAGAAGATGCTCGCCGACACGCCGGCGTTGGTCGTGATCCAGGGCCCGATCGCCGCCACGATCGCATGACCGAGCGCCCAGCCGGCCAGGCCGCCGAAGCCCGCCAGCAGGATGGCCTCGAAAAGCACGGTCGCCAGCACATGGGCCCGCCGCGCCCCCAGGGCCCGCATCACGGCCACATCGCGACTCCGCTCGAGAGACGACCCCACCATGCTCACGAGGATCCCGATCGCCGAGACGATCACCACGAGCGTGGTGACCAGCAGGAGCAACAGTTCCAAGGGCTTCACGAAGAGATCGAGCAGCTGGCGGATTTCCGCGATCGGCAACGCCGCCTGAGCCTCGCGGCCCTCGTTGATCGTCGTCCGCAGCCCCATGCTCGTGAGCTCAGGCGGCAGGCCCGGCAGCGACGCCGTCTCCAGGAGGATCGCCGTCACTTCTCGCTGGGCGTAGGGCAACGGCTGCGGCTGGCCGTCCACACGCGGTGGGCTTACCGCCATGCTTTCAGCATTCTCCCCGTCGCTCTCGCCAGCGACCGCCCCATCCGGCAGCGGCTTTGCGTGCCCCTCCTGCAAATAAAAACCTTCCATGTTGACGAACACGCCGCGATCGATTGGCGTGTCGGTGCGGGCGAGGATGCCGCGGACATAAAAGGGATCGTGCACCGCACCATCATCGGCCCCGTGGGTGGGGGCGAACGGGTCGCCCACCTTCAGCCCCAGTGTGCTGGCCACCGACGCGCCGATGACGCCGCCAAAGAAGTCGTCGTCGGTGAAGTTGGCCCCGGCGGCAAACCGGTAGGGCTCGCCGTTGCCCCGCTTGAGCCGGTTGAAAAACGTAGCATTCGTGCCGACCACGCGGTGGCTGCGGTAGTAGTCGCCCATGCAGATCGGCACGGCCGTGGCGGTGCTGGCGGCGAATCGGCCGTCCTCGCCGTCCACCCGCTCGGCGGCCGGCAGAAACTCCTGGTAGAAGCCCCAGGAGATGTTTTCGATCGGTCTGCTGATGAAGTAGACGCTGTTCAGGACCAGCTGCAGCGGGCTCCCCTTTGCGCCCACGATCATGTTGTAGCCAAGGCCGGAGCCCGAATCGAAGGCCTGCTTGACGATTCCACCGGTGACAAGCGTGGCCACCACGAGGGCCACGCCGAGGGCGAGCGAGAGGGCCGTCAGGCCGCTGGTGAGCGCCCGCTGCCGGATGTTCCGCCAGGCGATGCCGAAGAGAGTCATGCCGAAGCCCCCGCCCGCGCCGCCCGGTTGAAGTCCTCGAGCCGCAGCCGCCGTGGAAACTGGCCGGCCACCTCGGGGGCATGCGTGACCACGAGGAGCGCCACGTTGTGCTCGGAGCAGGTGTTTTTGAGGAGGTCGATCACCTGCTGCTGATGGGCCGGGTCGATGCTGGCGGTCGGCTCGTCGGCGAGGATCACCCGCGGCCGGTTGGCGAGCGCCCGGGCCACCGCCACCCGCTGCTGCTGGCCGATCGAGAGTTCGGCCGGCTTGTGATGCAGTCGATCGGCGAGCCCCACGGCCATGAGGAGGTCGGTGGCCCGCGACCGGTCGGCCTTGCCAGAGCCAAACGACATTGCCACCAGCACGTTTTCGAGGGCCGTGAATCCCGGCAGGAGGTTGAACTGTTGAAACACGAGCCCGAGCTTATCGGCCCGCACCCGGTCGCGACGGGCCTCGGGGAGCCGCACCAGATCGACACCGTCGATCACGACGCGGCCCGCATCGGGCCGCATGATCCCGGAGATCACGTGCAACAGCGTCGACTTGCCCGAGCCGCTTTGCCCCTCGAGGGCGCACTGCTCGCCGGCAGCCATCGCAAACGACTCGATGTCGAGGACGGGCACCGCCTCCCCGCCGGGGAGGGCGAATCGCTTCCGCACATGTTCGAGTTGGATGACGGGTACGGCCATGATCCGTTCAAGATAGTCGAAACCGCCGAATTCCGGAGGCCGATTGAGTGGCCCGCGCGGCCCGATGTATATTCCGACGCACTCCGGGGGCCGGCTGCCCGCTGCGTCGCGGCGCCGTCCGGCTCCCGCCCGTCCCGCCCCAGGAGTTTCGCCGTGTCCATTCGCGTCGGCATCAACGGTTTCGGTCGCATCGGCCGCCTCACCTTCCGCGCCATCTACGAGAAGTACGGGCTCAACGGGGATGTGCAGGTTGTGGCCTTGAACGACCTCACCGACGCGAAGACCAATGCCCACCTGCTCGAGTTCGACTCCAACTACGGCCCCTTCAAGGGGCAGGTGAGCTATGACGGCAACGACATCGTGGTCGACGGCAAGAAGATCAAGGTCTTCGCCGAGCGGGATCCGGGGGCGATTCCGTGGGGCACGGAAGACGTGCAGATCGTCGTCGAGAGCACCGGCTTCTTCACCGACGCCACCAAGGCCGTCGCCCATAAGCGGGACAGCGTCAAGAAGGTGGTGATCTCGGCCCCGGCCAAGAACGAGGACCTCACGATCGTACTGGGCGTCAACGACACGATGTACGACGCCAAGAAGCACCACGTCATCTCCAACGCCTCCTGCACGACCAATGGCCTGGCGCCGGTGGCGAAGGTGCTCCACGAGGCCTACGGCATCGACCGTGGCCTGCTGACGACCGTCCATGCCTACACCAACTCGCAGAAGACGGTCGACACGGCGGCCAAGGATCTCCGCGACGCCCGTGCCGCCGCGCTCAACATCGTGCCGTCGAGCACCGGTGCCGCGAAGGCGGTGGGGCTGGTGATTCCCGAACTCCAGGGGAAGTTCACCGGCATGGCCTTCCGCGTGCCGACTCCGACGGTGAGCGTGGTCGACTTCACGGCCCTGCTCAATAAAGATGCCGCGCCGGCCGACATCAACGCCGTGATGAAGAAGGCGGCCGAGGGCCCGCTCAAGGGCATTCTCCGCTACACGGACAAGGAGCTGGTGTCGACCGACCTCAAGGGCGATCCGCACAGTTCGATCTTCTCGGCGGTCGACACGATCGGTCTGGGCAACTTCGTGAAGGTGGTCAGCTGGTACGACAACGAGTGGGGCTACTCCAACCGCGTCGCCGACCTGCTGAACTTCCTCGAAGACCGTGGGCTCTGATTTCACGCCCGCAAGGGCATCCCTGCCCCCTGCAGGCTTGGGCCTACGCGACCACAGGTCGCTGCGGACCCGGTACTGACAGGCCTCCTGGTTTGCGCCCGGGGCTGGGTGGTAGATGGCACTGCCCGCCTGGCCGGGGGCCTTCGACATACCAGCTACCTTACCGGCACGGTGGCTTCAGTTTCAAACACCGCGCCCTCGAATGTCGTCATCCGCACAAACACCCGCACATGATCGGCCACCGGCGGCCGCTCCGGCCACGACCTCACGAAATGCAGGCCGCGATGCTGCGAGGTTCGTCGAAAGTGACTTGCCGCCTCGCTCGCCGGGATCTCCCAACGGGCAATCCGCACGCCCTCACCCGACGGGTCAGCCGCCGTCGCCTCCGTCAGGGGCTCAAAGACCGCGATCGACACATCGCCCACCGTGCTCACCAGCCGCTCGTCGGCATCCCGAGGCTCGAACACGATCGCCAGCGCTTCGCTCATACCATCACCGTTGCCATCGAGACATTCCGTGCGGTCACGGTTGAGCGCGAGGTGCGTGAGTTGCGGCGCGGCAGCCACGCTCTGCTCGTGTGAAAGCTGCAGCACCGGCGGCTTCCCGTCCTCCGGCGTCTCGACGCTCGTGCCATTGAACCGGCTCTTCGGAGCCGTCGGCTCATCAGGCAGCGGCGGCACACCATCGAGCGTCGGCGGGGCCGGGATACCGCCGCGGAAGCTGGGAGCATCACCACCCGGTGCGCCAAACTGCGGCCCACTCTCGGCCGGCGCCATCGACCGGGGCGGAGGGGGCAGATCTTCGATCGTCGGTGGAGCCAACGCCGGCGGGGCTACACTCGTCACCCCGCGGGGCGGCCCGGCCGGCGTCGGCTGCGACCGCGATCTGGCTGCCGGCGGAGCGTCGGCAACACCAAGCTGCTTCTTGAGCGACTGGTTCTCCGCGGCCACCATGTCGAGGCGGACCCGCTTGTCGGAGAGCTCATCCTGCAGTTGGTAGATCTGGTCTTCCTGGAGCCGCAGTTCGCGCTCCAGGAGTTGCTGGTTGAAGTCGCTTTTGCAGCCGGTCAAGGCCACGATCAGGCAGGCCAGTGAGTAGGCCGCGCACCAGTTTTTCAAACGTCCCATGATGCGCCTCCTTGCGCCTCACTGCCGTTTTCTGAACGACAGGCGGAAGCCTGTCATCGATGTGTTTTACTGAACGTGAACCTTGAGGAACTCAGTCGTCCGGGCCCCCGGACTTGCGCCCGGGGCTTTTTTGGGTCGTCGCGTCATGCGGTTTTTTACACCCAGCAACACTGTCGCCTGTCCTTACGAAACACTCTTCACCGTGGGCATGTGCTCGATCACCTCGTCGATGAGGCGGTAGTCACGGGCCTCCTCGGCCGACATGAACCGGTCTCGGTCGGTATCCTCCTCGATCTTCTCCAGTGGATGACCCGTGTGTTTGAGAAGGATGTTGTTGAGCTTGTGCTTGACGTTCTTGAATTCCTTGGCGTGAATCATGATCTCCTCGGCCGTGCCTTCCATGCCGGCCAACGGCTGGTGGATCATGATCCGGGCGTTGGGCAGGGCCCGCCGCTTCCCCTTCGCACCGGCGGCAAGCAGCACCGCGCCCATCGACGCTGCCTGGCCGATGCAGTAGGTCGCCACGTCACAGGTCACGAACTGCATCGTGTCGTAGATCGCCAGGCCTGCCGTCACGCTGCCGCCCGGAGAATTGACATAGAGATGGATGTCGGCCTTCGGATCGTCCGACTGCAGGAAGAGCATCTGAGCGACGATGGCGTTGGCTACCTCGTCGTTGACCTGCGTGCCCAAGAACACGATGCGGTCCTTGAGCAGGCGGCTGTAGATGTCCATCGCCCGCTCTTCGCGGCCGCTCTTCTCGATGACGTAAGGAATCAGGGGCATGGAGTGTCTTTCGCTGCGGCCCGCCGGGCCGTGATGAATCAGTCTTCTTCCTCTTCCTCGACCACCGGCGGCTTGGTCAGGATCTCATCGACAAGGCCGTATTCCTTGGCTTCTTCCGCCGAGAGGTAGCGATCACGATCGGTGTCCTTGGCAATCCGCTCGATCGGCTGGCCGGTGTGATCGGCGAGAATCTTGTTGAGCACCTCACGGGTCTTGATGATCTCGTCGGCCTGGATCTCGATGTCGCTCACCTGGCCACCCACCTGGCCGTACGGCTGGTGGATCATCACCTTGGCATGCGGCAGGATCCGCCGCTTCCCCTTGGAGCCGCCGGCGAGCAGCACCGCCCCACCGCTTGCCGCCAGGCCCACGCAGTAGGTGGCCACCGGGCAGGAAAGAATCTGCATCGTGTCGTAGATCGCCATCGTGGCCGTGACGCTGCCGCCCGGCGAGTTGATGTAGAAGTTGATGTCTTTGCGACGGTTTTCGCTCTGCAGATAGAGCAACTTCATGACCAGTTCGTTGGCGTTGCCGTCGTAGATCTCGCCCTGCAGGAGAATGATCCGGTTCTCGAGCAGCAGATCGCCGAGCGTCATCGTCCGCTGACGCTGGTAGTCGCCATAGGCGCTGGCAGCGTTGGTGGTACCGGGGAGGAATTCGCGGCTCATCTCATTCCTCCTCGCCAACGACGACGCCGCACGCGGCATGATCGATGGCCTCGGCATCGGGCTTGGGGAATTCAAACGGTGTATCGGTGAACTTCGCCTCCGACTCGACCATGTCGATCGTCTTGCGTTCGATGATCTGGTTGCGAAGCACGTCCATCAGACCACGTCGTTCGAGGCTGGCCCGCACGCGGCGGGGCGACTCGCCCGACTGGGCCGCGATCGCCCGGATCTCTTCCTCGTAGTCGGCCGCCGTATCGGCCACCGCCGTCTCCTCGGCAATCCGCTCGAGAATGAAATGCTCCTTGAGGGCCCGGGCCGTGCTGGCCATCGCCGACTGCCGCAGTTCGTTTACGTATCGGCGGATCGAGTCATCGTCGAAGCCGCTGCGACGCAGTTCGAGAATCGCCCGCTCCAGCTCCCGCTGGGCCTGCCGGCGAAGCAGCCGCGGGGGCAACTCCCAATCGGCCGAGGCCGTGAGGGCGCTCGACACCTGCTGACGCACCTGCCGGCGGCGGTGCCACTCGAGCTGGTTTTCCAGTTGGCGGCGAACAGCTTTGCGGAGATCATCGGCCGATTCGAAGTCGCCCAGCTCCGCCAGCAGGGTGGGCGTCAGTTCCGGCGGCTCAAGCTTCTTCACCTCAAGCACTTCCAGCTCGAGCGACAGATCCTTGCCCCGCAGGTCCTCGACAGCCGCCTCGCTGGACACCGTCACGGTCGCCGTGACGGTGTCACCAGCCTTCGACTTCTTCACCAGGGCATCGAACCCGGGCAGTTCGGCATCGGCAAAGGAGAGCTTCGGGCGGACCACCATCTCCACCTCTTCGGCGTGCGACAACACCTTGCCGTCGTTCAAGAAGCGGAGGTTGGCCACGATCAAATCGCCAGGAGCGGGCGAACCGGAGAACGGTACCAGCCGGCTGCGGTCACGAAGGATTCCCGCGAGGGCGTCGTCGACGTCGGCATCGGTGATCTCGCGGCTGGGCCGTTTGATCGAGAGCCCCTTCCACTTGGGCAGGTCGAACTCCGGCCTTACTTCGATCGCAAACTCAAACGTCATCGGCCCCTCGTCGGGCAGGATGACCGCCTCGAGATCGAGATCGGGCTCACTGATCGGGGCGAGCTTCTGGTCTTCGGTGACCTGCGACATCGCGTCAGTCAGGAGCTTCGATCGCACCTGGTCTTTCAATTCCGACTTGAATCGGCTGCTCACGAGCCGACGCGGAGCCCGTCCCGGCCGAAACCCGGGCAAGAGAGCGGTGGGCATCAAGTCACCGATCGCCTCTTCAAAGGCCCGCTCGATGTCATCCCGGGCCACCGTCACCTTCACTTTCCGCTCACAGGTGGAAACCTTCTCGACGTCGACGTCGAGCTTCAGCGGCTTGTTTTCTTCGAGGGCGGTCGATTCTGTGGGGATTTCGGTAGTGGCGGCCATGAAAACTTCTGGAAGTGGAGACGCTGTAAAGGAAGTGGAGACGCTGTAAAGGAAGTGGAGACGCTGTAAAGGAAGTGGAGACGCT
>CAZODJ010000055.1:12415-14971 GCA_964578555.1 uncultured Candidatus Kuenenia sp. | reverse complement strand
ACCCGACGTGCCGGACGAAGCGGCCCGATATCGTGGACGTGCTTCGCGCCGAAGGACGTGACCGGATCGCCGAACTGCTGCCGCTCCGCCACGCCCGCATGGCCGTGTGCCCTCTGGCCACGCTGCGCGGCTCGGCTTCCGTGATGGCCGCCGCACTCGGGGCCCGCAAAAGTACCGATCTCATCGTGCAGCTCTGCGGAGACGCCCACCTCTCCAATTTCGGTATCTACGCCTCGCCCGAGCGGGACCTCGTCTTCGATGCCAACGATTTTGACGAAACCCACCCCGGCCCCTTCGAGTGGGACGTGCTGCGGCTGGCGACGTCGTTTGTCACCTGCCTGCACTCCAGAGACGAGGCCGACAAAGCCGCCGCACTCGCCCGCCATATCGCCGATACCTACCGCGAGACCATGCAGGAGCTCTCGAAGAAGCCGACCGTCGGCGTGCTCTACGAACGCATGACGGCGGCCGACATCGAGGCCTTGGCCGACGAGGCGGATTCGGCGGCCCCCGCGAAAGACACCGAGGCAGCGCTCGAGAAGGCCCGCCGCCGCACGCAGGAACGGGCGATCGCCCGGCTCACCGAAGACGTGGATGGCAAGGCTCGCTTCAAGTCGAAGCCGCCCGTGCTCGAGCGGCTCGAGGATGAGAAGCTGCGGGTCTATGTCGAAACCGGCTACGCGGCCTTCGTCGAGACGCTCCCGCCGGAAAACCAGGTCATCGCCCGCCGCTACAAGGTCATCGATTCCGCACGGAAGGTGGTGGGCGTGGGCAGCATCGGCACACGCTGCTTCGTCACGCTCCTCGAAGGCCGCGATGCCGACGATCGGATCATCCTGCAATTCAAGGAAGCGACGGCTTCCGTGCTCGCACCGCATGTGAAAAACATGGGGGAATTCCCGCGCATCGAGCACGAAGGGCAGCGGATCGTGCGCGGCCAGAAGTTGATGCAGGCCGTGTCGGACCTGTTTCTCGGCTGGGTCGACGGCATGCCCGGCACGAACAAGCAGTTCTTCGGCCGTCAGCTGCACGACATGAAGGGCGGCTTCGACGTCGAGTCGGCCAAGCTGGCCACCGTCGAACTCTACGCCGACCTCTGCGCCCGCACGCTCGCGCGGGCCCACGCCCGCAGCGGCGACACCGTGGCGATCGCCGCCTATCTCGGCGACGACAAATCCTTCGCCGAAGCGGTGGAGGTGTTTGCGGTGGCCGAGGCGCATTTCGTGGCCGGCGATCACAAGCGGCTCACGGAAGCGATCGCCGCCGGAGAACTCGAGGCCAGCGACATCGAAGACGCCTGATCCTCACTCCGGCCGCTTTGTGCGGTGCGACGACGCTCCCGCTTCGAAGTCGTGCAACCGGTTCTTCGCCACTCCCCGCCACGAGACGCAAGCGAACTTCAGGGGACGGGGCATCTCGATTCTCCATTCAGTTGGAAGTGTGTTGAAACGGAATCAACAGAGCTGCGTCCCCTTTTGTCAGTCGCCGTGAATCTGTCGCAGCCGGCCGGAAAGCCGCAGGATCAGCTGCACCCGCTCGAATTGGTCGAGCCAGTCGGATGTCACCGCCGCGATCAGGTCGTCGGCCGGCGGTACAACGCCGGTCGCACAGCTCGAGCCCAGCTGCGACGACGCCGCCGACCGGTAGGCGGCAAGCGTCTTGTCTCCGTAGACGAGCACGGGATGCCAGTCTTCGCTGAGAAACGCAACCGTCGGCACCCGCTGCCCGCCACACACCTGCAGATGAGCTGCGATGTCTGGACGTGCGTCGCGGTCGAGAAATCGCACGTCGATCGCGCGGGACGCCGCCGCGAAGTGGGCGAAGATCGGGCACTGGTTCACGCAGTCGCCGCACCACGCGCCCGACAGCACGAGCACCGGCATCCGCCGAACAAAGCCCCCAAGCAACTCCTTCTGCGTGGGAGTGAGCGAAACGCGGGCATGAAAAGCATCCCAGCGGGCCCGCTGCTCGGCCGTGGCGAACCGGTCAAGAAACTCACCATAGGGGAGGGCGGCCTGGAACGCGGCCTGCCAGGCCTCACCGGTCGGTGGCACGCCAGCGCCGGGAATCGGCTGGGCAGTGGGCTGGATCGAACCGGTGATCGACGGCGTCGCGTGCATGCGATGGCTCCTTCCCTCGGGCTCTGAAACGATGGCCTGACAGCATAGCGTTTCACCATGCTTCGCCACCTGCCCACCTCCACCGCGGCGAATCTGACGAGGGGATCTAGGCAAGGATTTTTCGCCGGTTGCTCCAGCGGCAAGCGGCCTTGACCCGCCAAAAACCGATCCCTACTGTCCCCCCCGCCTGAAGGCTGAGGGGTTTGCCAGGTGAAACCCCACTCGAAGCGACGCGGCAGCACGGATGCGGCCGCCGCTTCGAGCAGGGCATCAGGTGACAACCGAACAACTTGTTTCCGTCCAATCGCTCCCGGAAACGGTTCAGTTTCTCCGCCCCCCTGGGAACTGGACCGTTCCGGGGGCCTTTTTGCGCCAACTGTACGGAAATGCGGCCATCCATGGCCCGCATTTCCTCGCCGCCCGTCCGGGCGGAAGA
>CAZODJ010000055.1:9888-12315 GCA_964578555.1 uncultured Candidatus Kuenenia sp. | reverse complement strand
GGCCATCCATGGCCCGCATTTCCTCGCCGCCCGTCCGGGCGGAAGAAAAGCGGCCCTCCAGGCCTTGCACCACGAGCCGTCGACCTCACCTGGTAGCCAGGCCATCCCGCCAGTTTGCGCAGGCGGCTCCCTGGGGTCAGAGACCAACAATCCATCTATCCAGCGAGGGGTTGCCCGTATCGCGAGAGCCGGCCTTGGCAGCGAGCGCAGGCAGGATGCCGAAAGCGAAGCTGGCAGGGAGCGAGCGAAGGCCTGCGGGCACCGATCCGCCAAAGGCGGATTGGTCGCCGTAGCGAACGTCCGGCGACGCGGTACGGGCAACCCCGAGCCGCGCCACCAAGCCGGTCCCTGAACGCCCCTGGGTGAATTCCGCGAGCATGCCTATTCTTTCCGGCATGCCACCCACCCCGCCCCCCGGTGCCGAGAAGATCATCCGCTGGATCATGATCGGGATCGTGATCTGGGGAATCGCCCATGCCATCGGCGCGTGGACGCTCAACCATGACGCCCGTCGGCCGCTGGTTGTCCTCGCCTGCGTGGCCGCGTTTCTCGGCTTCTGGACCGCGCTGTTGGCCGCCCGCCGCCGCCGCCTGAATAATTCCTCGCGATGAGTGCACGGTGTCGATGCCACCTCGGGAGGAGTCACGATGTCGATCGTTCTCGGTTCGAGCCTCGACAATGGCCTCGCGGTCGCACCCAATGGCCAGTTTGATCTGCCGCGTGAGGAGAGCGTCACCAGCCTCTCGATCGGCCAGTACCTGATCCGTCGGCTGGCCGACTACGGAATCCGCCACGTCTTCGGACTGCCCGGCGACTACGTGCTCTCCTTCTATTCGATGTTGGAGAAGAGCCCGCTCGATCTCGTCAATTGCACACGCGAAGACTGCGCCGGCTTCGCGGCCGATGGCTACGCCCGCGTTCACGGGATGGGGGCCGTATGCGTCACGTACAGCGTGGGTGGCCTGAGCCTCGCCAACTCGATTGCCGGAGCTTATGCCGAGAAGAGCCCCGTCGTACTGATCTCCGGCGCGCCGGGCCTCGGCGAGCGGGCCAGCGACCCGCTGCTGCACCACCGCGTGCGGGAGTGGCAGACGCAACTCCAGGTCTTCGACAAGCTCTGCGCCGCCAGCCTCGAGATCACCGACCCCGCCACCGCCTTCCGCGACATCGATTTCCTCCTCGATACCGCCCACCGGCTCAAGCGGCCGGTCTATCTCGAACTGCCTCGCGACATGGTGACGGTGGTGCCCCAGCAGATCCGCGCCTTCGTGCGGCCGCCGAACGAGAGCGCCCCCCATGCCCTGATCGAGGCGGTAAAGGAAGCGGTGGCCAAGATCGAGGCGGCGGAGAAGCCCGTGATCATCGCCGGCGTGGAGCTCCACCGCTACGGCCTGCAGGATGAGGTCGTGGCCTTGGCCGAGGCGGCCGGCATCCCCATCGCCGCGACCATGCTCGCCAAGAGCGTGGTCAGCGAGGTGCATCCGCTCTACATCGGTCTGTATGAGGGAGCGCTCGGCCGCGAGGAGGTGACCCGGTTTGTCGAGGAGAGCGACTGCATCATCCTGCTCGGCGCCCTGCTCACCGACATCGATCTGGGCATCTTCACGGCCAAGCTCGAGCCCACGAAGAGCATCTACGCCACGAGCGACGAACTGCGGATCAGCCATCACCATTTCCACAACGTGCGGCTCCAGGACTTCATCAAGGCCCTGGCCGTGGCGAAGCCGCAGGCGGCGCAGCGGAAGCTGCCGCCGTCTCCCTCCGAGGCCCAAGGCGGCTACACGCTCGACCGCGACCGGCCGATCACGACCACGCGGCTCGTCCGCCGGCTCGATGAGTCGCTGGACGACAAGACGCTCGTGATCGCCGACGTGGGCGATGCCCTCTTCGCCTCCAGCGAACTGGTGATCCGCGGGAAGACCGAGTTTCTCTCGCCGGCCTACTACACCTCGATGGGCTTCGCCGTGCCGGCGGCCCTCGGGGCGAAAATGGCCCGCCCCGATCTGAAGGTGATCGCGCTGGTGGGCGATGGCGCCTTCCAGATGACCGGCATGGAGCTCTCCACGATCGTGCGGCGGGGGCTGGCGGTAACGGTGATCGTGCTCGACAACAAGGGCTACGGCACCGAGCGCGTAATCCACGAGGGGAGCTTCAACGACATCAACCCCTGGCAGTATCAGCTGCTGCCGAAAGTGCTCGGCGGCGGCACCGGCTATGAGGTGCGGACCGAAGGCGAATTCGACGATGCGATCAACGCCGCCCTGGCTGACACCACCGGCATGAGCATCATCCGCGCCCACATCGCGCTCGACGACCACAGCATCACGCTCGGCCGCATCGGCGCCGGCCTCGCCCGCCGCAACCGCGGGTAACATCGGCGACCACGCAGCCCCGGGCGCGAGCCCGGGGGCTGCAGCAGCGTTGGCT
>CAZODJ010000055.1:0-9788 GCA_964578555.1 uncultured Candidatus Kuenenia sp. | reverse complement strand
CTGGCGGCTGAGTGGGGGACGTGCGTGCTGCGGCTGAGTGGGGGGAAGCCTTGCGCGTGGCGGCTGGGCGGGGACGGGCATCCCTGCAAACGATCTACCGGGCGGCTTGCCGCAGCTGCGTGCTCGACAGATCGCAGCGAAACTCTCGTTGCGATACGTAGTAGGTGACCTTCTTCAGGGCCGCCGGCACGTCGAGGTGCGACGGATCCTCAAACGCTCCGTCACGCGCCCGCCCAAACACGATCAGCCCGGCGGCATCCTTGGCGATCCGCCGCACGGCATGGTCGGCGGCTGTGTTGGAGCCACCGTAGTAACGGGCGTCGGCTAGCCGCATGTAGGTGTCGGCTCCCATCACGAACGTGCTCTTGGGGAAGATGTCGAGTTTCTCGAGAAAGGTGGCCGCTCGCGTAAGCCACAGTCGCTGACCTGAAAACTGGGCCGCCCGCCCGCGGATCGCGATGGAGTCGAGCATCGGCTTGTCGACGTTCGTGATCGAGAGTTCGTAGTCGACCGGCCGTTCGGCGATTTCCTCGGCGATCCGCGCCATCAGGAGATGCCCCTCGTGAAGCGGGTCGAACGAGCCGGGGAAAATCAGCCGCCCCTCGGTGGGCTGCAAATCGTCGTCCGCCGTGAGATCGACTGGGCCGTTCCACGAAGACGTCTGCACGCACACTGCCCGCCGACGAGCGGCGAAAAGATCTTGCCACGCAGCCGGCGCGGTCATCACGTCGATGTCGATGACCTCACCTGGCCGCAAGCCTTGTACGTCCGTCGCCCCGTCATCACCCGTCGCCACGGCTGCGAGCCGATCGAGGAGCACGGCCGCCGCCACCCGCTCCTCCTCCGCCCGGGAGCGGGCATCCTTGTCGAGGACCAGCTGGGCGACCGTGGTGGCGGCGAGCGTCTGCACGGCCACGATGATCCGATGATCACCCCGCTTGGGATGGGTCGTCTTCAGCCCGGCCGTCACCGCTGCGCCGACGGCCTGTTCCGGCGTGGCCCCATAGCCGCACGCCCGCTGCCAGGCCAGCACCGCCAGTCGTCGCGCCGCCCGCGATGAACAGTAGGTCTCCTGCGGGCCGCCCAGCAGGGCGTCGACCGACGCTCGGGCATAGGGCACGAGTCCTTCGAGCACCACCGCGCTGGCCCCCGGCGTCGACACCAGATGCGCGATCGCCTCCGAGCCACCGCCCGTCGACACGATCACCACCCGTCGGTCGGCCGCCGCGAGCCGCTCGATCAGGCCGGCGGGATCCGGAAACGACAAGCAGCCGCTATCAGCCATATCCATCATCCTACCCCATGCTGCAGCCGGAGGCTTGTGGGACCACAGTCAAGCAGCAACACTCTGGGCTCACTCGAGGAGAACACATCGTGCGGGCGGCCATCATCGGCATCGGGGCGATCGCGAAGATGCACGCCCGGGCCCTGGCAGACATTCCTGACGTGGAACTCGTCGCTGCCACCTGTCGCACCGAGGAAAAGGGGCGTGCGTTCGCCGCCGAGTTTGGTGGTGAATGGTTTGCTGACACAGCCCGCATGCTGCGGCGTGCCAAGCCCGACTTCGTCACGATCGCCACACCGTCTGGTGCTCATCTCGAGGCGGCGCTGGCCGCAGCCCGCCGGGGCGTGCACGTGATCTGCGAGAAGCCGCTGGAGATCACGCTCAAGCGGATCGACCGCATGATCGCTGCTGCCGACAAGGCCGGCATCACGCTGGGAGCGATCTTTCCGCAGCGGTTCAATCCGGTGATCCGCACCGTGCATGAGGCGGCTGCGGCGGGTCGCTTCGGCCCGCTGGCGGTGGCCGCCAGTTACGTCCCGTGGTGGCGGGACGACGCCTACTACGGCCCCGGCCGCTGGCAGGGCACCAAGGCGCTCGATGGCGGCGGCGCCCTCATGAACCAATCGATCCACGGGGTCGATGCGCTGCAGTGGATCGGCGGAGCCACGATGCCGGGGCTCGATCCCCGCGACAACCCCGTGGAAAGCGTGCTGGCGCTCACCGCCGTGCGGGCCCACGATCCCGAGCAGCTGGAGGTTGAAGACACCTGCGTGGCCGTGCTGCGGTTCAAGAACGGCGGCCTCGGACAACTCCTTGCCGCCACGAGCCTCTACCCAGGCCAGATGCGGCGGTTTCTCTTCGGCGGCCGGGACGGTACCGCGGAAGTCCTGGAGGAGCAGCTCATCACGTGGCAGTTTCGCGCGGAGCAGCCCGACGACGTCGCCACTCGCGAGCGGCTCGGCGCCACCAGCTCCACCAGCGGCGGCGCCGCCGACCCCATGGCGATCAACTACTCCTGCCACACGCGAAACTTCGAGGACTTCATCTCGGCCCTCCGCGCGGGCACGCGACCGTCGCTCGACGCCCACGAGGGACGCAAGGCGGTGGCGATCATCGAGGCCTGCTACACTTCCGCCCGCACCGGCAAGGTCGCCAAGGTTCGTTCCTAACCCGCTCGTTCTCAGGATGCCAGCATGGCAGATTTCATCGGACTGAATTCCCCGAACACCGTCTCGTCCAGTCATGAAGACGGTCCCTGGTGGCGTGGCCTGACCCGCTACCACTGGTTCGTTCTCGTGGTGGCGGCCCTCGGCTGGCTGTTCGACTGCCTCGACCAGCAGCTGTTCAACCTGGCGCGGATGCCGGCCATGAAGGAGTTGCTCGCGTCTTCCTCCGGACCGGCCACGGCCGGCGATGTGAGTTTTTACGGCGGGCTCTCCACCTGCATCTTCCTGGCCGGCTGGGCCACGGGGGGCCTGATCTTCGGCGTCGTCGGCGACCGGATCGGTCGCGCCAAGACCATGATGCTTACGATCCTGATCTATTCGCTCTGCACCGGCCTCTCGGCGTTGTCACGCGGCTTTTGGGACTTCGCCTTCTATCGGTTCATCACCGGCCTCGGCGTCGGGGGCGAGTTCGCCGTGGGCGTGGCGCTCGTGGCGGAGGTGATGCCCGACCGGGCGCGGCCCTACGCGCTCGGCCTGCTGCAGGCCCTCTCGGCCGTCGGGAATTTCGGGGCGGCCCTGATCGGGATCGGCCTCGGTCAGATGCAGCTGCTCACCGAGACGGGCCTGATCGCCGGCTGGGCTCCGTGGCGCTGGAAGTTTGTGATTGGAGCGATCCCCGCCGTCTTGGCACTGGTGATCCGCGCGGGTCTCAAGGAGCCGGAACGATGGCAGGCAATGAAGGAGCAGTCACGAAAAACCGGACAGGCGCTGGGTGGGTATGCAGCCCTCTTTGCCGACCCACGCTGGCGCAAGAACGCGATCGTGGGAATGCTGCTGGCCTGCGCGGGGGTGATCGGTCTCTGGGGCATCGGCTTCTTCGCCATTGACCTGCAGCAGAGCGTGCTGCGGAAAACGTTCGAGGCCCAGGGACTTGCCGGCGCCGAACTTGCCGGTCGGCTCACGATCTGGTCGGGGGTGGCCTCGATGATGATTCAGGTGGGCGCCTTCGCCGGGATGATGCTCGCCGCCCGCATCTGCCAGCGGCTGGGCCGCCGCGCCTTCTTCGCCGTGTTCTTCACCGCGGCGATGCTCTCGACGATGATGGTCTTCCGCTATCTCAACGACGTCAGTGACTTCTGGTGGATGCTGCCGATCATGGGCTTCTGCCAGCTGTCGCTCTTCGCCGGCTACGCGATCTATTTCCCCGAACTCTTTCCCACCCGCCTGCGGAGCACGGGGACGAGCTTCTGTTACAACGTCGGCCGGTTCGTGGCCGCCAGCGGGCCGTTCCTGCTCGGGCAGCTATCAGGCTCGGTCTTCGCCGGCTCGGCCGAACCGATGCGACCGGCGGGCCTGGTGATGTGCCTGGTTTTCCTCCTCGGACTCGCCGTGCTTCCCTTCGCCCCGGAAACGAGGGGGCGGCCGCTGCCGGAAGACGACTGAGCCGCACGGCACCTCCGTGAACTCCGCGCCGCTCCCTGCTACAGTGTTTCAGAAGCGTCGCCGCACAAGGCGGACAAGCACCCAGGAGTGAGAGGGAGCCAATGCGTTGGGAAGGCCGCCGCCAGAGCAAGAACGTCGAGGATCGTCGCAACATCGCCGGCCCGGCGATGGTCGGAGGAGGGCTGTTCACGATCCTGATCATGATCGTGATGATGTTTTTGGGCGCGCCTCCCGAGCAGCTGGCCAAGATCGCCGCCCCGCCGGTTCAGCAGCAGCGGGTGCCGCAACAACAGCAGCAGGCCGACGACGAGATGAAGCAATTCGTCTCGGTCGTGCTCGCCGACAACGAGGACGTGTGGGGACGACTCTTTCCGCAGCACTTCCAAGGACGCTACGCCCCTCCCACGCTCGTGCTCTTCACTGGCCGCGTGCAGAGCGCCTGCGGCTTGGCCAGCGCGGCTGCCGGCCCCTTCTACTGCCCGCTCGACAAGAAGGTCTACATCGACCTCGCCTTCTATGACGAACTGAAGCGTCGCTTCGGCGCCCCCGGGGACTTCGCGCAGGCCTATGTGATCGCCCACGAAATCGGCCACCACGTGCAAAACCTGCTCGGCATCAGTGAGAAGGTGCAGTCGATGCGGCCCCGGCTCTCCGAGAAGGACTACAACAAACTCTCGGTACGGATGGAGTTGCAGGCCGACTTCCTTGCCGGCGTGTGGGCGCACCACGTGGCTCGCTACGCGGGAATCGTCGACGAGGACGACATTCGCGAGGCGGTGAACGCGGCCGCCGCCATCGGCGACGACCGGATTCAAAAGCAATCGCAGGGCTACGTCGTGCCCGACGCATTCACCCACGGTTCGAGCGATCAGCGGGTGCGGTGGTTTCTCTACGGTCTGAAGGAAGGCAATCCAGAGTTGATGGACCGGGCGTTCGAGGTGGATAACCCGTAATCGCCCGAGCCACGAGCCCGGGCCCGGCGGAGCGTGCTCCATGCAGATACTCCTCACCGGCGCGACGGGCTATGTGGGGAGGTGTCTGCTCCCGGAACTCGAGCGGCAGGGTCATGCCGTCCGGTGTCTTGCCCGACGGCCGGAGAAACTGGCCGGCAAAGTCGGCCCCACCACGACGGTCATGGCTGGCGATGCCAGCGACCCGGATGATCTGGCCCGGGCCTGTGCCGGCATCGAGGTGGCCTACTGGCTGGTCCACTCGATGGAGAGCGGCGTGGACTTCGAGCGGGCCGACCGGCTGGCGGCGGAGCGGTTTGGTGCGGCGGCCCGGGCAGCCGGCGTGCGGCGAATCATCTACCTGGG
Organism: uncultured Candidatus Kuenenia sp.; assembly: GCA_964578555.1. Classification (GTDB taxonomy): domain Bacteria; phylum Planctomycetota; class Planctomycetia; order Pirellulales; family UBA1268; genus CACORA01. The sequence continues at coordinate 4,578 of CAZODJ010000055.1, read as the reverse complement.
AGGTCTCGGCGCGGACGACGATACGCTGTCGGCCCACCTTCGCAGTCGCCATGAGGTGGGGGCGATCCTGCGGGCCAGCGGAGTCGAAGTCATCGAGTTTCGGGCGGCGATCGTCATCGGGGCGGGCAGTTTCTCCTTCGACCTCGTCCGCACGCTGGTCGAGCGGCTGCCGGTGATGATCTGCCCCGCCTGGGTGGCCACGCCGACCCAGCCGATCGCGATAGCCGACATCGTCGCCTATCTGTCGGCCGCGATCGGCCTCTCCGGCAGCGGCTCCCGAATCTTCGAGATTGGCGGCCCGGACAAAGAGTCGTACGGCGCTATCATGCAGGAGTACGCCCGGCAACGGGGCCTCACGCGGCTGATGATTCCGGTGCCGGTGCTCACGCCCCGGCTCTCGAGCCTGTGGCTGAAATTGGTGGCTCCGCAGTACTCGAAGGTGGGACGCAAGTTGATCGACGGCCTCAAAAACCCGACGGTGGTCACGAGCGATGCGGCACTGCGGGAATTTGCCATCCGTCCCCGAGACCTGCGGACTGCCGTTCGTGAGGCCGGGCTCAATGAAGACCGTGAGTTTGCCGACAAGCGCTGGGTCGACTTCGCCGACGTCGAGGATCTGCCGCACCGCTACGGTGGCCGGGCGGAAGGAAGCAGGCTGGTCGATCATCGGTACACGGTCGTGTCGGTCGCACCGGAACGCGCCTTCGCCGCGATCGAGCGGATCGGTGGCGGCAACGGCTGGTATGCCTGCGACTGGCTGTGGCAGCTCCGCGGCTGGATGGATCGCTGCGTCGGTGGGCCCGGGATGTGCCGCGGCCGCCGTGACCCCGCCAGGCTCGTGGCGGGCGACACGCTCGACTGCTGGCAGGTGGAGATCTGCGATCCGCCGCGACGGCTCCGGCTCGCCGCCGAAATGAAGATGCCGGGCCGCGGGTGGCTCGAGTTCGAGGTGGTGCCGCGGGACGGCGATGTGACGATTCATCAGACGGCCGTCTTCGATCCCAAGGGGCTCGGCGGCCTCGCCTACTGGTACGCCATCTGGCCGCTCCACGAACTCGTCTTCACCCGCATGCTGGCCGGCATCGCCCGCGCCGCTGTGCGGGATGACGCCTGAGCTGTCGCCGTTGCCGGCCCCCGGGCTCGCGCCCGGGGCTGGGTGGAGCCAGCGCCGACGCATCAATCCGCATGCAGCCGCCAGGCGCAGTCCACGCACACTCAGCCGCCAGGCGCAAGCCGGCGGGATGATGCCTGAGCCGGCGCCGCTCCTGGCCGCCGGGCGGGCTGGGGCAGCCCTACTCGCCGCGGTCTTCGATTTGCACGGTCGTGTGGACGATGTGGAACGTCTCGTGAAGCAGCTTCTCCGCGGCAGCGAGCACCAGCCGGTGGTCTGCGTCATCCGACACCACGAGATGTGCCGTGAGCGACGTCTCCGATGTGCTTGTGCCCCAGACATGCAGATCGTGCACCTCCATCACGCCCGGCAGGCCGATGAGCCCCGCCTGCACGGCGTCGATGTCGATACCCCGCGGGACGGCGTCGAGCGCGAGATCGACGCTCTCCGTGAAGAGGCCCCATGTGCCGACCACGATCACCAACGTGATCACGATGCTGACCACCGGATCGATCCAGGCCAGGCCGGTGAACAGGATCGCGATGCCTGCGACCACGACGCCGAGCGAGATCGCCGCGTCGGCGGCCATGTGCAGAAATGCGCCGCGGATGTTGGCGTCGTGATGGCCCCTGACGAAGAGCAATGCCGTGAGCGTGTTGATCACCACGCCAACCAAGGCGACGATGATCATCGTGGGCCCCGCCACCGGCTGCGGCTGGCTGAACCGATGCCAGGCCTCCCAGAGGATTCCCCCGCAGGCCACGAGCAGCAGCACCGCATTGAGGAAGGCCGCGTAGATCGTGGAGCGGCGGAGCCCCCAGGTGTATTTTCGGGTCGGGGGACGACGGGCCAGATAATCGGCCCCCCAGGCGAGAAGCAGTCCGAGCACGTCGCTGGCATTGTGACCGGCATCGGCAATGAGCGCCAGCGACCCCGAGATCGCGCCGAACACTGCCTCCACGATCACGAAGCCGACATTGAGCACAACACCGATCGCCATCGCCCGATCGATGCCGTGCGACGAGGCGGCGTGGCCCTGATGACCGTGGTGATGCCCATGGCCGCAGGCGTCAGCCGCGGTGATTCCGGTGGCGATTCGATGCATCCGATGTGATCCGCTCGAGCGTGCCTGCCCCGCTGCGGCCCATCCCGCGAGACGATAGGATCATACCCGCGTCGCTGTGATCTGTGTCAGTGAAGGAGAACGCCATGCCAGTTTTGGAAACCGCCCCCCTCCGCGTCGCCGCGATCGGCCGCAGCGGCCGTGGTGACTGGGGCCATGCCATCGACGAACTCTGGCGGAATCAGCCGGGCGCGGAGGTGGTGGCCGTCGCCGACGAGTCGGCCGAAGGGCTCGCGAAGGCCGTCGCCCGCCACGGCCTCGCAGCGACCGCCGGCTTCCGTGACTGGCGCACGATGCTGGCGAACGTGAAGCCCGACATCGTGGCGATCTGCATGCGGCATATCGACTGCCATGCCGAGATGGCCATCGCCGCCGCCGAGGGGGGGGCCAGGGGCATCTTCATGGAGAAGCCCTTTGTGCGCACGCCCGCGGAGGCCGATGCGGTGATCGCCGCCTGCCGCAAGGCCGGTACGAAGCTCTCCCTGGCCTTCGTGAACCGCCATAGCAGTGCGTATCTCGCCGCCCGCGATCTGATCGAGGCGGGGCGCATCGGCGACGTGCTCGAACTCCGTGGCCGCGGCAAGGAGGATCACCGTGGCGGCGGGGAGGATCTGTGGGTGCTCGGCAGCCACGTTCTCGACATGATGGCCGACATCGGTGGCGAACCGAAGTGGTGCGATGCGGTGGTCACGCAAGGCGGGCGACTGATCGACAAGTCCGATCTCACGGAGGGGCCGGAGGGCATCGGACTCATCGCCGGCGACGCCATCGCCGCCATGTTTGGGCTGGCCGATGGACCGATCGGCTCCTTCGCAAGCGTCCGTGACGCGGGGCTCAAGCAGCCCAACTTCGGGCTCACGATCGCCGGCACCACGGGGGCGATTCACATCCGACCCGACCATGTCCCCCACTGCTATTTCCGGGCGGCTCCCCTGTGGCGGGTCGACAAGGAGTTTCCGTGGCAGCCGATCGGCCCCGGAGGGCTCGACGATCCCCCGCCGCCGGACATCGATCGGGCCGCGGAGCGCGTCTCATGGGGGCAGCGGGCGGCCTTCGATTTGATCGACGCCATCGTTGAGGATCGAGAGCCGGAGACGGGCATGTATGCGGGCCGCACGACGGTGCAGATGATCGCCGCCGTCTACGATTCCTCACTGACCGGCACCCGCGTGACCCTTGCGTAACTCACCGGGGCACGATCGGCACCAGCGGTGGATTCGTAACGCTCGCTGGCAGATTGACCGGCTGAACCGGCGCGAGCGGTGCCAGCGGCGGCGCCGCCTGTGACGGCGGCACGGCTGACAGGCGGGCTGTCGGCAACGCCGCAGGTTCCACGGGCACCGCGGACGGACTCGGAAAGGCTGCCGGTGGAACTGTCTGACCAAGCGGCACCGGCTGCGCCTGGGGCACGGGCCCAGCAGGAGCCAGCGGCTGGGTGACGGGTTGGGCCACGGGCCGCTGCGTACGGGCGTCGAGATCCTGGATCAGCTGCACGACCTCCGGCCGCATGGCCAGACCACGATTCTGGAACACGTCGGTCGGCGTGACGCCGAAGCGTCCGTAGAGCATCGAGTTGGCATTGTTGTCGATCGAGACATCGGAGCCGCCGAGTGACACGCCAAGAAACAATCCACGGCTGCGGGCATATGAATAGATCTCGGCGCCGAGGCGGGCATCGGTGCTGGCATTCGCTTGGCGGCCTACCGGACCGGCGGCGATCGAGGCATCGGCGCCGAGCGTCACCTTCTGCCCGTTGAGAATGCCGTTGAGGCTGCGGGGCGTCTTGAAGACGAGGATGATGTCGGCGGCCTGCACGCCGGCCTGAAAGCCGACACTCCCGCCTCCCATCGTCACCATGACCGGCGGACTCCATGAGCCGTCCTGATTGCGGACGTGCATGACGCCCTTCCCGTAGTTCACGCCGAGGATGAAACCACCCTTGATCATGTTGGGGAAGATGGCCACGCCGGAGGCGTCGTTGAGCATGGTGGGGGGAATCGATTCGATTGACAGGCCGAAAAACTCGTCGAGCGACTGCCGCGCCATGACGACGGTCTGCACCTCGGCCGACCCGTAGGTCATCGCCTGCGGCCCCGGCTGGGTGGCCGAAACGGGCTGCGGGGCAAACTGGGCGAAACTCGGTGCCGCAACGGCCACAGCAAGCAGGCCACAGGCGAGCCGGACAAACATCTGCATGGCGAATCCTTTCGCATGAGGGAGGGCGGATCGTAGCGGCCCCCCCGGGACCGAGTCGAGACATCTGAATCTGTGCTGTTCAGGCGTGGAAAAAGGGATTCGCAGAAGAATATCCGCCCGGAATCCGTGCCAACGCCGCTGCAGCCCC
>CAZODJ010000054.1:0-15158 GCA_964578555.1 uncultured Candidatus Kuenenia sp. | reverse complement strand
TTCGCCAAGCGAGCCGAGGCCAGGATGGCGAGGCTCGCGTGAAGAAGCCGACGGGCTGAAGCACCAGCCAGCGTGGTCGCAGCCCCCGGCTCGAGCCAATCATCAGACGTTTTTCAGGTTGCGCTTTGGCTTGGGGGGTGCCATTTTTCGCTTTTGGTCATCCTGCGGCGCCGAAACGTTGTTGTTATTGTTGTTGTTTCCGGCGTTCATTGCTGGCTTGTTGACGCCCGTGTTTCGCTCTTCCCACCGGTAGCCGATCGGCGTCTCCAACTCTTCCGCTGCCAGCAGGGCCCAGGGGGTGCCGGGATGCTCAGCCACAACACGCTGCAGCAATTCCTTCGCCTGAGCGGCTAATTTCTGGGTCCGTGAGTCGACGCCCGCCACGTCATCGGCCGGCACAAGCTGCCACGTGTCGCTGTCGGCTTTTTGAAACTTCATCCCGGCTTTCGCCTGACCCAGCATGCTGTTGTAGGCGTCGGTCCGCACCTTGAGGGCCAGAATTCGCCCCATGGCCAGATCATAGCCGGCCTGCCACCTCTTTTCCTTGATCTTCGGCCGGTCAGACAGTCCCTTTTCGAGGGTGTCATGGATCCGGTCGACCCGGTCGAGGAGGAGGGCCGCATCCCGCTGGGCCAAACCCAACAGCCGCGCGAGGTCACCGTCATCCTTCCGGGGAAACGTCATCGTGGGCGATTCCATCGGATCGATTTCCGAATTCTTGGCGGCCTCGACAAGCGCCTTCTTGGCACGATTCCCAGCCAGCAGCTCATCGATCTCCGCCTTTGTGCGATAGTCGGGGCGGTATTGCTGCATCACCTGCGGATCGAAGAAATGCCGTAACTGCGACGCCATAGCCACCACCTCACGATCGGTCACACGACCGGATGCGTTGCGATTGGGATGGACGGCGAAATAGATTCCGCCCGTCGCAGCACACAGCTTGTTGAGGCTGAACGGCCCGAAGCCGGAGTCGATGGCGTCGTTGTGAAACCGCCCCGAGCGGATGCGGATCAATTCGGGATACAGCGTCTCCGGCCCCTGTTCCACCACGGCCCACTGCTCGCTCTGATCGTAGTCTGGATCAGGCTCGACGAACTTCATCTTCACCTGTCGCTGGCCGAATGGCGCAGGCACACCGACCACGTACACCGGGATGCCGAGCTTCTGGCAATAGGCAGTCGTCTGGTCCGCCCGGTCCTCGTCATTCCCGACCTCGTCAGTGAACACGATGATCAAGACATTCTGACGCGGCGTGGCGTTGCGAAACCGCCACCCCACCTCGGCCGCGGCGCCGATGGCCGTGAAGGTATTCTCAACGCCCGACTCGTCGATCTCGATCGAACGGATCGCCTTCACGACCGTCTCACAGTCGGTGGTGGGCTCCTTGGTGATGGGGGTGACGTTTTTGCCGTACCCAACCACCATGTTGAGCAGACGCTTGCTCTTGGGGCCGCCGTGGGCGACACCGATCTCATCGAACACGCGATCGAGTCGCGAGGCGATCTCCGTCCGCTGCGCTGCCAGGCTCACCGACTGGTCAAAGAGCCAAAACACGACGGTCTTGCGGCTCTGCTGTTCGAGGTAACCGTTGATTTCCGCCGCCAAGCGGTCGACCGCGCCCGAGGCACCCGCTGTTCCCACGCCGCTGACAGCGCCCTTTACCACCATCGCCTCGGTAAGCGTCTTGGCGGTGGGCATCACATCGAGAGGCTGCACCACGATGTCGACGTCTTGTTCGGTGACAGTCTCCACCGAGGCAACAACGACTTCCGAAATCTCCGGAGCGACCGCCTCCGCCATCTCGGCCCCCCGCTCGCTTTGGGCACCGACTTCCTCGGTCCGTTCATCGGACACAACGACGTCAACCGCTTCGAGAACCACGGGATCTTCGAACGGATCCTGCGTCAGCACGAGTCGCTCGAGCGGAGGCAATGGCGGATCAAATGCGAACAGGGCCAATGCCAACAGACCGCCAACATGAAGCACCAAACTGACCGCCCAGGCAGGGGCCGTCGGTCCCGATGATGGGGAAACGACTCGCTCCTGCACGTCGGACGGCGGCAGTTCGTGAGATTCAGAAGTCATGTTCCACCGTCGGAGAAATCGCCAGGAAACAAGCCGCCAATTCGGTGATGGACCGCCGCCGGCAGCCCCCGTATTCTATCGTGAGATGTCGCTTCCGCAGTCAGGAAATCCCGCACCATGCCCTCTTTTTTCGCTTCCCTTCCCCGTCCTTGGCAGCCTGCGTCAGTTTTGTTGATCGCCGTGACGATTTTTGCGACCGGCGGGGCGGATTGTGGTGGCCGGGCTTTGTCAGCCGCGGAGGAACCGCTTCCTTCCGAGCGGCTGTCGCTGACCACCTCTGACGGGGTGGCACTGGCTGCCTGGTACTATCCCGTGGCCGGGGATGCCAAAGTGAAGGCGACCGTCATCGTGATCCACGATCTGCAGGGTTCGCACGAGACGGTCGAACCGCTTTCCCGCGGTCTCCAGGCGGCCGGCTACGCCGTAGTAGCGCCAGACCTTCGCGGGCACGGAGCCAGCGTGTCGTCGGTGTTGCCTGGCGGCCGCAGCGGCGACCTCGATGCAAAGTCGTTCAAGAAGCCAGACATGCTCGCCATCGCGGCCTCGTCGGGAGGCCGCATCCGCGACCAGGCGCTGGCCCGCGGAGACCTGGAGACCGTTCATCGCTGGATCCAGGAACAGGCCAACGCTGGAGCCCTCGCCGTCGATCGCCTGTGTGTCGTCGGTTGTGGCGAGGGGGGCACGCTCGGGGCACTCTGGACGGTGGCCGACGCCTCGTGGCCTCCGACCACACGAGGGCCTCAGGGAGCCCATGTGAGGGCGATCGTTCTCATCAGCCCCGTCATCTCGGCCACGGGGGGAGTATCGATCCTGCCCGCGATGAAAACAGACGTCTTTCGCCGCACCCTGCCAATTCTGCTGCTCGCCGGAAGTGGTGATCGCGATGCCAAGAAACTGACCGACCAACTCAAGGGACTGCGGCCGAAGGAGTGGATCGTGCAGGGGCCGGGGCAGCGCAAGGAACAGGCTGACGGCGTTGAGACGGCCGCTGACGCTTCCCTCTTCTGCATGCATGCCGACAGCCCGTTGTCGGGTGACAAACTCGCCAGTGACGCTTCAGCGAAGGCGGCCGCCATGGTCGTGGGTTTCTTCGACATGGTGCTCAGCCGCTGACGTCGTTGCGAGCGACGCACGACCTGGATTCGCTCTCGAACGGATCAGGACTGATCCGGCATGTGCTGGTTCAGCCATGGCCGTGACGACGGCATCGGCCTCGGCTGCAGACCCGTCGGCATGGCGGTCGGTCCGCGGTCAATACCCGGCCCCGGCTCGATGGACCGCGACTCCGCCGACGTTCGGCCGGCCGTCACCGTCCAAGGCGGCGGGAGCCGCAACCTGACCCCGATGGGAAGAACATCGGGATCAGCGACACGATCAGTGTTCGCGGCGAGGATCGCGGCGGCAGCAGCTGGGTGGCCGTAAAATCGGATGGCCACGGACGTCAGGTCATCGCCATCCCGCACCGCATACGTAGCTGGCACGGCAGGTCCATGGGAGGGGGTTGCCTGCATTGGCTGCTGCGGACCACGGGCTGTCCAGCCGGGTGCCAGTGGGGGAGGACCGTGGGCATCCAGGAGCGGCGGCGGCGGCATTGCCAGCGTGGAGCGGTACATGGAGTCAAGCGACGGTGCCGGCCGAGCCATTGTCTGGGGCCCGGGGGGCAGAGGTGAAGGTGGGGTCGGTGGCTGGTACACGGGCGCCGGCGGTGGGGAAGGAGCCAGCATCGCAGCTCCCTCATCGACGTCAGCCGCCCGGAACTGAGACTCCGACAGCATGCCGATCCCTGCTCTCGGATCGGGAATCGCATGGCCGATCGCGACGTGCGGCATGCCCTGGGTAGAGCCGGCTTCTTCGCTGTGGGGAATCGGCGGGCTCCGGTGGGCCAGGACATCACCCGCCAGCGGAGCCAGTACGGCCACACCACCAACCAGCATGGCCAGACCAGCCACGAATCGCAGGGCTTGCATACATCGCTTCACAGGCAGGCACCTCCACAGGCAACTATGCCACCCATCAGAGGCGCGGACGGCTCGCTCCGACCGCGAAAAAGGCGAGCGATCGTCATGCAGCCGACAGGACAGCCAGCATGACCGGACGGGGCGCCCCCGATCCAGCCGACAAATCCGCAGGGTTTCTCCAGCCGGCATGCGCCGACCGAGTTGCCACTAGGACGCCGTTTGCATCCCGCGTGGGGTGGTGGGGACCGCTGCGGTACCCGTCCACTGCTGGAGCCAGAGAACGAGGGGGGCTGCAATGAAAACAGTACTGTACGTGCCAGCCAAGAAGCCGATCAGCATCGTGAAGGCAAAGGCATGAATGCCCTGCCCGCCAAAGACATAAAGAACGAGCGCCGCCAGCAAGGCGGTGCCCGAGGTCAGGATCGTGCGGCTCAACGTCTGGTTGACCGCCGCGTCGATCATTGCCCCCGTGACCACCGGGCTCTTGCCGCGGATTTCACGAAGGCGGTCGAAAATCACGATGGTGTCATTGATCGAGAAACCGACGATCGTCAGCAGGGCCGCCACGACATCGAGGCTGATCTTGAAATCGTCAACCAGTGCCCAGCCGAGAAAGGGCGCCACATACCGGCTCAACGCCAGGCAGCCGATGGCCACGAGCACGTCATGCACCAGCGCCGCTACGGCAGCCAGCCCGAAGGCGACGTTCTGGAACCGCACCCACACGTACAGCACGATCATCGCCAGGCTGGCCAGCAGTGCATACAGCGCCGTGACCTTCGTGTTGCCGGCAACCTTGCCACCGATTTCATTGGCCGACAAGTAGACCGGAGTTTCCCGCAATTTTGTCGCCACCCGCTCGAGCACCTTCCGCGTGGCTTCAGGATCGAGCGCGGTCGACAGGGCCCAGGTCCGGTAGGGCTTCGTACGGCTCGTCATGCCCTCGGCGTTGATCTCGAAGGGCACGTCGGCGAATCCCTCGGCAGCCAAGGCCGTCTCCAGCGTATCCCGCAGGGCAGGCAGCGTGATCTTCTGGGGGAAGTCGAGCACCGCCCCTGTCGACAGTGCCGTCGCGGCCGCGTCTTGCTCGCCCGCTCCGCGCTCGTCGGACGGCTTCTGACCGTCGCCCTGCTTGCTTTCGCCGTCTGATGACACGACGTCGCGGAAACCCATGTCGTAGGTCGCCAGCCGGCCGGGAAAGGCCGCCTGCAGCGCCTTCTCCACAGCTGTGCCACCAGCGGACGAATCATCCCGCAGCGACGTGTCGATCTTGTATTGGGTGCCGGGCGGAGCGTCGCCCCCGGTCACGGCGCTCACCGCAACGTCCGGCAGCGCGGCCACGGCCTTCCGCACCGCCGCCACGTCGAGCGGCTGATCGGCCTTGAACGCCACCTGGACGCTCGTGCCTCCGGTGAAGTCGATGTCGAACAGACCCTGGCCCCGCTGCCAGGCGGCGGCCAATCCGACCAGGATGAACAGGGCTGACCCGATCATCGCCGGCCGCATCCAGCGGACGAATGTGAGGTTTGGGCGGTCGAACAAGCGGGCCATCGAGAGCTTGGTGATCCAGCGATTCCGCTCGGCCAGGTCGAACACCACGCGAGAACAAAACACGGCCGTGAACAGGTTGAGCGTGAGCCCCAGAATGAGCGTCACCGCAAAACCCTTGAGCTGGTCGGTACCAATCGCAAACAGCACGACACCGGTGATGAGGGTCGTAAGGTTGGAGTCGACGATGGTGGAAAAGGCTCGCTGGAAGCCATTGCGGATCGCCATTCGCACCGAGGCCCCTCGGTCAAGCTCTTCCCGCATCCGCTCGTAGATGAGCACATTGGCATCGACGGCCATGCCGACGGAAAGCACGAGACCGGCCAGACCCGCAAGCGTAAAGGCGGCCTTGATGGAGATCATCAACGCCAGAACCAGCACGATATTGAGCAAGACCGCCAGATCGGCCACGAGGCCTGAAAAGCGGTAATACATGAGCATGAACGTGAGCACGACGATCGTCGCCAGTAGCATCGCCCGGGCGCCGGAACGAATCGTGTCGGCCCCCAGCTGGGGACTGATCTTCTGCTCGCTGATCGGCTCACTGTAGAGGGCCGCCGGCAGGCTCCCGGCATTCAGCACGCCAATCAGAAAGTCGACATCGGACTGCTTGAAGCTCCCGGTGATCTGGCCGTCACTGGAGATCGTGCTGCGGATCGTGGGTGCGGAAAGCAGCGTGTCGTCGAGAACGATCCCGAGACGGCTGGTGAGCCGATTGGCCGGGTCGGGGAGATTCTGGCCTGTCAGCGTGCCGAAGAGGGCAGCACCGCCCGAATTGAACGAGAAGTTCACGCAGGGCTGAAGGTTCTGATCGTAGCTGGCCGACGCCCGCGTCAGGTACCCGCCGGTCACGTTAAACCGATCGAGTACCACGAGCACTTCGACACGCCCATCGGACGTTGTCCGCGTGAAAAGCCCCCGATCTTCGGCCGGATCCATCTTGGCGGTGTCAAGTTCCACCCAGCGGCCGATCGGACGCCCTCCCTCGCTGACTGTCGAGCCCGGCGAGCGGGTCGCCAGTTCAACCAGTTGTTTGTGCCGGGGGTCCTCCGGATTAGCCGTGATCCGGAATTCAAGCACGCCGGCGCTCGACACGATCCGCTTAATGAGGTCGATCTCCGCCTGATCGACATCAGGCACGATCACCTCGAGTTGATCAAGACCGTAACGACGGACCGTGACTTCCTTCTGCCCGCCCGGATTGACGCGGCGACTGACGGCGGCGACGAGCTTGTCCATGTCGACCGGCGAAGACACATCGTCGCCCACCTCTTCCTTCGTCTGGCGTTTCGACGCATCCACTTCGTAGACGAGGATGACTCCTCCCTTGAGATCGATACCCAGCCGCGGAGGCCACCCAAGCCAGGTCACGATGCCACCGACCGTGGCGGCGACAAGCACCGCCGCCAGACGGCCCCACATATCAGCAGCCCGCAGCTGCCTGGCGAGCCACCACGCCACAAACGTGGGCACGGCCACCATGGCCAGCACGAGCCCCCACATGGCCCAGCCCTCACGATACCAAGGAAGGCCCTCGACCGGAGCGGCGGCGGCCTGCGCCAGGAGACCGGCCACGGGGATGCCGCCGATTGAAACACTGGTCATCATGCTTGAAGTCTCTGCAGTCGGTTTTCGATAGGGGGGTCAGGCGTCAGCCACCGAATCGTCGGAGGTTGCGGCCAACACCTTGCTGATGCTCGACAGGGTGACGGTAATCTTCGCGTTGGCAGCCTCGTCCACCTTGAGCGTTACCCGGTCGTTCTCTCGGTCGACATTGGCGACGATGCCGTAGATGCCAGCCGCCGTCACGACGCGATCATTCTTCTTCAGGGCGGCAAGCAACTCCTGCTGCCGCCGCTGCCGCTCCCGCTCGGGTCGATAGAGCAAGAGCCAGGCCACCAGCACGATGAGCAGCATCGGCAGGTAGGTGAGGAGCAACTCCAGGCCCCCGGGCTGCGGGCCCGGCTGGCCAGCCAGCGCGTACAGTGCGGCCGCGTGGAGGGCCGGAAAGAGCGGAACGATGGGATCGGGCATGGCGGAAGACCGGGGGGCAGCACGAAACGAAACCGGGAATGTAGTGGTCTGCGCGCCAGGCCGGCAAGACCGTCATGCCACAGACCGGCCTGACGCGATCAGGCGTTCTCATCGCCCGGGCCGCCCGCACCACATCGCCTGAGCAGATCATGCCGCGTGGCGGCAAATTCCCCCGCCACGATGGCCGCACGAAGCCGCGCGATGAGCCGCTGATAAAACGTGAGATTGTGGATGGAGGCCAGGATCGGCCCGAGCATTTCGCCCGCCAAAAACAGGTGGCGGATGTAGCTGGTGCTGTGCCGGCAGGCGACGCAGGGGCAGCCCTCTTCCAAGGGCTGCTGCTCGGTCGCGTAGCGGGCGTTCTTGATCCGCACCAGTCCGTTGAACGAGTAGGCAAGCCCCGTCCGGCCGCACCGTGTCGGAAGCACGCAGTCGAACATGTCGATGCCCGCCGCCACAGCCTCGATGATGTCACGCGGCTGACCGACGCCCATCAGGTAGCGGGGTTTGTCAGACGGCAGGTGGGGCGTCGTCACCCGCAACGTGGCATCCATCGCCTCAGGCCCCTCGCCCACCGACAGGCCGCCCACGGCATAGCCGGGAAAATCCATCGCTCGCAGTCGCTCCGCACTTTCCTGCCGCAGTTCCGCATCGAGACCTCCCTGCACGATCGCAAAGACGGCCTGGTCGGATCGCGTGTGCGCGGCCCGGCACCGGTCGGCCCACCGCAGCGACCGTCGCATCGCATCCTCCACGACTTTTCTCTCGTTGGGCAGCGCCACCACGTGGTCGAGTTGCATCGCGACATCGGCGCCGATTCGTTCCTGAATCCGCATCGACGCCTCGGGCGTGAACGCCACGGCCGCGCCATCGACATGCGATCGGAAGAATGCCCCCTCCTCGGTCACCTTCACCTGCTGGGCCAGGCTGAACACCTGAAACCCGCCAGAGTCGGTGAGCGTCGGTCCATTCCAGCCCATGAATCGGGCGAGCCCGCCCCCCTGCTCCACGACCGCCTCACCGGGCCGCAGGTGCAGGTGGTAGGCATTGCCGAGCACCATTCCGGCCCCAGCCTCGCGCACCCGTTCGATCTCGACGCCCTTCACACCAGCCATCGTGGCGACCGGCATGAAGAGCGGCGTCGGCACGCTCCCATGCGGCGTCGTAAGCACCCCCGCCCGTGCGGCACCGTCGACCGCATCGAGCTGAAAGGCAAATCCCTTCTGCATTGGCGACTAGAAAATACCCATTGCTTCGAGCGAGTACCGCACGATGAGGCCGGCGACCACCACGCTCACCATGCTCATCAGCTTGATGAGAATGTTGAGGCTCGGTCCGCTGGTGTCCTTGAACGGGTCGCCCACGGTGTCGCCCACGACCGCCGCCTTGTGGGCATCGGTCCCCTTGCCGCCATGGACACCGCTTTCGATGAGTTTCTTGGCGTTGTCCCAGGCACCGCCGGCGTTGGCCATGAAGACGGCCACGCAAAAACCGCTGGTGAGGCCCCCGACCAGGAGCCCCATGACGCCGCCGACGCCGAGCAGCAACCCCACCACGATCGGAACGAGGAGGGCCAAAAGCGACGGCACCACCATTTCCCGCTGGGCCGCCTTGGTGCTGATCGCCACCGGGGCGGCGTAGTCGGGCTCCTCGGTCCCCTTCATGATGCCCGGCCTGTCGCGGAACTGGCGGCGGACCTCCTCCACCATGCCCTTGGCAGCCCGGCCGACCGCCTTCATGGTCAGTGCACAGAACACGAACGTGCTCATGGCGCCGATGAACATGCCGACGAGCACCTTCGGGTTCATCAGCGTGACATCGTAGAACTGCATGAAGTCGGCCATTGTGGCCTTCTTGACCTCGACGATCTGATGTTCTTCGGCGAGCTCCTGCACTTTCTCGGGCGTGATGCCCGGGAGCTTCGTCCCCTTGGCGAGTTTTTCGTAGCCGGAGATGCCCCGCTCATTGAGCAGCAGCCACGTCCTGTTGTCGGCCGGCACGCCGCCCGCCTCCACGATCACGTTGCCGGACACCTTGACGAGATCACCGTCGGCCAGCACGGAACCGTCGGCAGCCTGCGTGACGACGCTGCCCCACCGCTCGAAGCCGATCCGTACCTCCTCGACATAGGCGGCCAAGAGCGCCAGTGCCGTGAGGGCGGCCGAGCCGATCGCGAAGCCCTTGCCCGTCGCGGCGGTGGTATTGCCGAGAGCGTCGAGCGCATCGGTTCGCTCGCGGACGATCTCGGGCAGTCCCGCCATCTGGGCGTTGCCTCCGGCGTTGTCGGCGATCGGGCCGTAGGCGTCGGTTGCCAGCGTGATGCCGAGCGTTGAGAGCATGCCCACCGCCGCGATGCCCACGCCGTAGAGGCCGAGGGCGAAGGCATTCGGGTCACTGAAGTTGAACGCATTGGCGAAGCCGAACGCCAAAAGCGTGGCGGCCCCCACGACGAGCACCGGCACCCAGGTCGAAAGCATGCCCTCGGCGACACCGCCGATGATGATCGTGGCTGGGCCGGTGAGCGCCTGGTCGGCGAGATCCTTGGTCGGCGTGTACTCGTTGCTCGTCGAGTACTCCGTCCACTTGCCGATCAGCCATCCGGCCCCCAGGCCGACGATCACCGAAACGGCCACGCCGATGTGCGACCAGCCGAGCATCAGAAACGTGAGCACGAAGGCGGCCCCGACAATCGCCATCGTGGAAAGGTTGATGCCCTGGGCGAGGGCCGCGAGGAGAGCCTTCTGGGACGAGTCCTCCTTCGTGCGAACCTGCCAGATGCCCCAGATGGAGAGCAGAATGCCGATGGCCGCCAGGGTCATCGGCAGGAAAAGGGCCGCCATCTGCATCCGCGGCTGACCGACGAAAGCCGCCACACCGAGGGCCGCCGTGGCGAGGATGCTGCCGCAGTAGCTCTCATAGAGGTCGGCGCCCATGCCGGCGACGTCCCCGACGTTGTCCCCCACGTTGTCGGCGATCGTCGCGGGATTGCGGGCATCGTCCTCAGGAATGTTCTGCTCGACCTTTCCGACGAGGTCGGCCCCCACGTCAGCCGCCTTTGTGAAGATGCCGCCACCAACGCGGGCGAAGAGGGCCTGGGAACTGGCACCCATGCCGAAGCAGAGCATCGTGACCGTGATCTCCTCCAGCGACAGCGGTGCCGCAAAGACGGGCACGACCCAATAGAGAATGAAGAACCAGATCATGATGTCGAGGAGGCCGAGTCCCACTACCGTGAGGCCCATCACCGCCCCCGAGCGGAACGCCACCTGCAGGCCCTCGTTGAGGCTTCGCTCTGCGCCCGCCGCCGTGCGGTTGCTGGCGAGTGTGGCCGTCTTCATCCCGAACCAGCCGGCGAGGCCGGAGAAGAGCCCGCCCGAAATGAAGGCGAATGGCACCCATGCGCTCTGCACTTCCAGTCCGAAGGCCATCACGGCCAGCAAAAGAAAGATGACGACGAAGAACGCCGCCACCACCTTGTATTGCTGCCTGAGATAGGCGTCGGCACCGGTGCGGACGTACCCGGCGATCTTGATCATCTCCGGCGAGCCGGCCGGCTGCGACTCCATCCACTGAAAGAACTGCCACGCCTGATACAGAGCCAGGACGGAGCAAGCCACACCGACCGCCCACCAGAATCCGTAGGGGCCGAGCAGCCACATCGTCTCCGAAGCCGCCTCGCCAGCCCATGCGATCGAAGGAAGAAGAGCCATGACAATCGCTACGGCAGCAGCAAGACGATGAGACAGTGTCACGATGGGATGAACTCCGTGAGAGGAAAGTGAGCGGAAACTGGCGAAGCAAGCCGGCATGAACCCCGAGTCGCCAGAGACCGCGAACTGTACCCGTCGCGAAAAACACCGTCAAACGAGTGAATTTTCGCTTGCCCCACCGGTGCCAGCCTTCTCGCAGCCACGTGGCCGCTTTCGCGCACGCCGCCCCCGAGCCGGTGCGCACCGAAGCCGGACTGGCTTTACCTGCCGTTGACCGGCAGCTTGCCGATGCAGTGGTAGGTGAAACCGCGGCGGCCAAGTTCCTGCGGCTGATACAGGTTTCTGCCATCGATGATCACGCGGCCCTTCATGCGGCGGGCCATGTCGTCGAAGTCGGGCCGGCGAAAGTCGCCCCACTCCGTCACGATCACCAGGCACTCGGCCCCGTCGAGAGCCTCCATCGCGCACGCTGCGTAGGTCAGTCGATCACCATAGATCGCCCGGACATTCTCCGTCGCCTCCGGATCGAACACGGTGATCCGCGCACCACCGGCAAGCAGCCGCTCGATCAGATCAAGGGACGGCGCGTCGCGAATGTCATCGGTTCGCGGCTTGAATGCCAGCCCCCAGACCGCGATCGCCCGACCCTGAAGATTCCCCGTGAAATGCGCCGCGACCTTGTCTCCGAGCACCTGTTTCTGGGCGAGGTTCGTCTCGTGAACCGCCGACAGGATCCGTGGGGTCACCCCCTTGCCGCGGGCCATCGCAGCCAACGCCTGCACGTCCTTGGGGAAGCAACTGCCGCCGTAGCCGGCGCCGGGAAAGAGAAAGGCGAAGCCGATCCGGCTGTCGTGGCCGATGCCACGGCGGACGTCATCGATATCGGCCTCCATCCGCTCACAAAGATTCGCCACCTCGTTGATGAACGAGATCTTGGTAGCCAACAAGGCGTTGGCCACGTACTTCGTCATCTCGGAACTCTCCGGCGACATGACGAGAAAGGGGTTTTCCGTGCGGAGGAATGGCAGATAGAGCCCGCGCAGGAGGTCGCCCACCTCCGCCGTTCGCACGCCCACGACGACACGGTCGGGCTTTTGGAAATCCTCGATCGCCGCCCCCTCCTTGAGAAACTCGGGGTTGCTCGCCACCCGGCAATCGCGGCCAAGCCGGTCCCTCAGTCGCCGTTCAATACCGGCACAGGTGCCGACCGGCACGGTGCTCTTGGTGACGACCACGGCCCGGTCGTGGAGGTGCGATGCGATCGAGTCCACCACGCTCCACAGGGCCGAGAGATCGGCCGATCCGTCATCGCTCGGTGGCGTGCCGACGGCCAGAAACACCACCTCCGCGTCGCGGATCGCCGCGGCCGTGTCGGTCGTGAATCGCAGCCGCCCGGCCGCGGCATTCCGCTCGACCAACTCCTCCAGGCCAGGCTCGTAGATCGGGATCTCACCCCGCTTCAGCCGGGCGATCTTGTCGGCATTGATGTCGAGACAGGTGACCGTATTGCCACTGTCGGCCAGGCACGTGCCCGTCACCAGCCCCACATACCCCGTGCCCACGACCGCGATCCGCATGATGGACGCTCACTCCTGCTCGGCGGGGGAGTCGGCTTCCTCTTGCTCGCTCGGCGGCACCGTCACCATGGCGGCGAGCGTATCGCCGTCGTCGAGCCGCATGATGCGCACACCTTGCGTGTTGCGCCCCATCGGGCGGATCTCTTTGACATTGACCCGCTGGATCTTGCCGCGGGCGGTCATCATCAGCACCTGATCTTCGTCGCGAACCGCCACGATCGACACGACCTGCCCGTTGCGGGCCGTGGCCTTGATGTCGCGGATGCCCTTGCCGCCACGCCGCTGCGTGCGATACCGCATGCCGGTGGAGCCATCGCTGTCGGCATCGTCCGCTGCCTCGGCAGGTTCCGGCGACTCCACTTCAGAGGCCTCTGCGGCCTCACCGTCCTCGCCTGGCGCAGGGCCGGAGAGCGGAGTGCCGGCACCGAAGGGTGTCCGCTTCCCGTAGCCGTTTTCGCAGACGGTCAGCAGCGTGGCGTCGGGATCGGCCACCACCATGCCCACGAGGCGATCCCCGGAGCCGAGCTTGATGCCCCGCACGCCGCTCGTGTCGCGACCCATGGGGCGGGCATCCGACTCCGGAAAGCGGATCGCCATTCCCTTGGCCGTGGCGAGCACGAGTTCGTCGCCCGGCTTCGTCACGACGGCATCGACCAGCTCGTCCCCTTCCTTCAGTTTCACCGCGATGAGCCCCTTCGTGCGGCGGCGGCGATACTGCTCGAGCGCCGTCTTCTTCACCATGCCGCTGCGGGTCACCAGGAGGAGGCATTGATCGGGGTCTTCGAAGCCGGAGACGGCACGGCAGTCGGCCACTTTTTCCCCCGGCTCGAACTCGAGCAGGTTGACCAGCGCCCGGCCCTTGGCGTCCCTCGCCAATTCAGGCAACTCGAAGACCCGCATCGAGAACACCTTCCCAAGCGTCGTAAAGACGAGCAGCCAGTCGTGGGTGCTGGCCACGAAGAGGTGCTCGATCGGATCTTCCTCGTCGGTGCTCGTACCCTTGATCCCCTTCCCGCCACGGCGCTGGGCCCGGTAGACGTCGGCCGCCGTCCGCTTCACGTACCCTGCGCGGCTGATCGTGACCACCATCGTGGCCTCGGTGATCAACTCCGCCATGTCACGGATATCAGCCGCCTCCCCGCTGATCTCGGTCCGCCGGTCGTCTGCATGCTTACTCTCGAGATCCACCAGATCCTGGCGGATGAGGGCCTTGATGTTGGCCTCGCTGGAGAGGATGCGGCGAAATTCGGAGATTTTGGCGAGTAGTTCGCGATGTTCGCCGGTGAGCTTTTCCTGCTCGAGATTGACGAGTTGGCCGAGCGTGAGGCGGAGGATGGCGTCGGCCTGCACGGGCGTGAGGCCGAACGTTTCGGCCGTCCCCTTTTCCTCCACCAGCACGGCAAACCCTTCCGCCCCGAGGGCCCGTTCCAGAAGGGCTGCCGGCGTTTGCAGCGACGTCAGCCGCTCCTTGGCCTCGGCCTGTGACTTGGAACTCCGGATGATCCGGATCACTTCGTCGATATTGGCCAGCGCTACCAGCAGACCTTCGAGCGTGTGCTTGCGGCTGCGGGCCTTGGCCAGCAGGTGCTGCGTGCGACGACGGATGACGGTGGTACGGTGGCGGAGGAACTCCTCCAGCATGCTCTTGAACGAGAGGATCCGTGGCTTGCCATCCACCAGCGCCAAAAAGATGAGCGAAAACGAAGTCTGGAGCGGAGAGAACTGGTAGAGCTGATTGAGCACCACGTCGGGATCGGCATCCCGCTTGAGCTCGAGCACCAGCCGCACGGGCTCCTTCAGATCGCTCTCGTTGCGAATCGCAGAGATGCCCTTGATCCGATCCTCGTTGACGAGTTCGGCAATCTTTTCCTCGATCGCGTCGCGGGTCTGTTGGTAGGGGATCTCGGTGACGACGATGCGGCTCCGATTCTTGCCAAACTCCTCGACGTGGGCCCGGGCCCGGAGCGTGATCGTGCTGCGGCCGGTCAGGTAGCCGCGGACGAGCGCCTCGCGGCCCATCACGATGCCGCCGGTGGGGAAGTCGGGCCCCGGCACGATCTGCAACAGCTCGCCCATCGACACCGAGGGGTTGTCGATCACCGCGACGAGCGCCCGGCAGATCTCGCCGAGGTTGTGCGGCGGGATGCTCGTGGCCATGCCCACGGCGATGCCGCCGGCGCCGTTGACGAGCAGGTTGGGGAACCGGCTCGGCAGCACCACCGGCTCGGTGTTCCGCTCGTCGTAGC
>CAZODJ010000053.1:0-15589 GCA_964578555.1 uncultured Candidatus Kuenenia sp. | reverse complement strand
CCGGGGCGACCTCGAAGCAGTATCGTGATTAGCCACTCTGCCAAATCAGCGGCGTAGAGATAGCTGCGCATGGGGGTGCCGTCGCCGGCGATCCGGATCGGCCCCCCAGCCAGCGCGTCGCGAATGAAATTGCCGATAGCGAAGTGCACGTCGAGTGGCAGATAAGGACCAACGAAGGCAAAACAGCGGGCAATTGACACCGAGACGGCGGATGGTGAGTCGGTGGCCGCGAGCCCACACAGAAACTCGGCTGCTCGCTTGCCTTCGGCATACGCGCTGATGCGATCAAGCGGATCGGGCGCCCCGAAATACTCTTCAGGGATATGGGAGAGATCCGGAGGTTGTCGGCCGTAGATCGCCCCCGAACTCGTGAAAAGCATCCGCGATATATGCTTTTCTTTCGCAAGGGAGAGCACGCGTCTTGTGCCTTCCACGCACACGTCAAACATCGCCTGCGGGTCGCTGACGTTGAGATTCGAGGCGGATTCCGTGGCCGCATGGATCACATGCGTGATCGTGCTTGCTGGAAATGGAAAGTCGCGTACGTCGCCGGTTACCCACGTGACGGCTGCGTCATGGGCAAGGTGAGCGGCTTTGGTCGCGAATGATGTGGGATTTCGCGATAGGGCGAGAACCCGCAGTCCAAGCGAAAACTCACGATTGGCAGCAAGCAACGTCTCGAGGAGCCAAATGCCAAAAAAGCCAGTCGCCCCAGTGATGAAGACACTCGCTCCCTTCAGATCGGGCCAGAGCGACTGCGTGCGTGCTAACACGCCTCGGATGTCTTCGGCAACGATTGGGTGTGTAGGCATCGTTACGACAGTTTGAAGCGTGTCCTACTTTTTCACGAACTGTGAAACGGTGTCGATGACGTGGTCGATGTGGGCGTCGGTAAGGCCCGGATAGACGCCCAGCCAGAGCGTGTGCCGCATGATGTAGTCGGCGCCAGGAAGGTCGCCGACGACACGCTGCGGCTTGCCTTGATAGGCTGGCTGCCGAAGCAGATTGCCGCCGAAGAGTTGCCGCGTGCCGATCTTGTGGTCGTCGAGATGGCAGACCAACTCGCGCCGGGTGAATCTCGCCGTCGGCCGTACCGAAAGCGGAAACCCAAACCAGCTCGGCTCCGAGCCCGGTGTGGCGTCGGGAAGCACGAACACGTCTTGGAGATGCTCGAGGCCCGCGCGAAGCCGGGCAAAGTTGCCGCGGCGAGCGGCGACGAAGCCGTCAAGCTTGTCGAGCTGGGCGATGCCCACGGCCGCCTGCATGTCGGTGAGCTTCAGGTTGTAGCCGATGTGCGAATAGATGTATTTGTGGTCGTAGCCGTGGGGCAGGTCGCCGAGCTGCCAGTCAAACCGCTTGCCGCAGGTGTCGTCGTGGCCGGGCTCGCACCAACAGTCGCGGCCCCAGTCGCGAAAGCTCTCCACAAGCTTCTCGAGTTTGGGAGAGTCGGTGAACACGATCCCCCCCTCCCCCATCGTGATGTGGTGGGCAGGATAGAAACTGCATGTCGCGACGTCGCCAAACTGCCCCACGTGCCTGCCGCCGAAGACTGCCCCGAGGGCGTCGCAGCAGTCTTCGATGAGCCAGAGATTATGCCTGCGGCAGAAGTCGGCGACCGCCGCGCAGTCGAACGGATTGCCAAGCGTGTGGGCGAGCATGACAGCGCGAGTGCGATCGCTAAGAGCCGCTTCTAAACGCGATGCATCGACGTTGTAGGTGGCTCGCGTTTCCGGATGCTCCACGTCGACAAAAACGGGCACGAGATTGTTTTGGAGGATCGGGTTGACCGTCGTTGGAAACCCTGCCGCCACCGTGATCACCTCGTCGCCTGGCCGGAGCTGCTCATCGAAGAGCTTGTGCGACGTGAGGGCCGTGAGCGCCAGGAGATTGGCGCTCGATCCCGAATTGACGAGGCTCGCGCACCTCACACCCACGCGGGCCGCAAACCGCTTCTCGAACTCATCCGCGAAGCGGCCCGTGGTGAGCCAGAAATCGAGCGAACTGTCGACGAGGTGCTGCACTTCCCGCTCGTCGAATACACGCCCCGCCACGGGAACTGCCTGCCCCGCCGCGAACGGCCGATCCGGAAATGCCACCCGGCAATACTCGTCCACGAGTGCCCGAATCTCGGCACGAATCGCATCGGGACTGCGGGTTGGGATGACGGTCATGCGCGGGCTGACTCTGGTGACGAAGCGGCCGACTCATACGCGATGATATCCGCCTCGCAGAGCGCCCGCGCGGCGGATGGCTGAGTTGCAAAAGAGCGAAACCAGGCTGCTGTGCGGTGGATCGCGTCGCGGCCCACAAGCCTAGGCTGCCAGGGGAGGGCCGTGAGGGCCTTGTCGATCGCCAGTCGCAACACATGCGTCTCGAGCGGAGCCCGGGGATCGTGGCAGTCTTCCCAAGATCCCGAGCCCCAGGCGTGGATGAAGATTTCGGTGAGTTCGCGGACGGTGATGTCGTCGCCGCCGGCGGGCCCAAAGTTCCAGCCGGCGCACCAGGCAGGATCGGGCTTGCCGAGCATTGCGTCAGCCAGGGCGAGGTAGCCTGCGAGGGGCTCGAGGACATGTTGCCAAGGACGGATCGCCGCCGGATTGCGCACTGGCACAGGCCGGTCCGCTGCCAGATGGCGGACGATGTCGGTGATAATTCTGTCTTCGGCCCAATCGCCACCACCGATCACGTTGCCGGCCCTTACGGTCGCCAGCTGCACGCCGTGCTCGGCTAGCCGTTCCGGCGGAAAGTAACTGCGGCGATACGCCGCGGCGACAAGCTCGGCCGCTCCCTTGCTCGCGCTATACGGATCGCGGCCGCCTAGTGCGTCGCCCTCGCGGTGGGGCTGGCCTGAGTCGTGGGGCTCGTAGCACTTGTCGCTCGTGACCACGATCACTGCACACGGGCTCGACAGCCCGCGGACGGCGTCGAGCACCGACGCTGTACCGACGACGTTCGTCGACAACGTCTCGAGCGGCTCGCGATGCGAGAACCGTACGAGTGGCTGGGCTGCCAAATGAAAGACCACGTCGGGCCGGGCGGCCTTCATGGCGACAACCAGCCGAGCTGCGTCACGGATGTCGGCTTCGTGGTGGGCGGCGACGAGATCGCGGACCACGGCGGCTTCGAAGAGCGAGGGCTGCGTGGGCGCGGCGAGCGAGTAGCCCGTGACCTTCGCGCCGAGCCGGTGAAGCAACATGACCAGCCACGAGCCCTTGAAGCCCGTGTGGCCGGTGACAAACACCCGCCTGCCCCGCACGTTTTCAAGCGGAGCCATCACCACACCTTCCAGGGCGGTGCGCCTTCTTTCCACAACTCATTGACATGCAGATAGTCGCGGTACGTGTCGACCGGAAAAAAGAAGCCGTCGTGCTTGTAGGCCATCAGCTGCCCTTCGGCGGCGAGGCGATCGAGGGGCTCATCTTCGAGGATCTGCAGGTCGCCGTCATCGAGGTAGTCGAAAATCTGTCGGCTGAAGACGAAGAATCCTGCGCTCACCCAGCCCTCGACCTTGGGCTTCTCCGCGAAGCTTGTGACCGTTGAGTTGCCATCGAGTTGCATTATCCCGAATCGCGAGACTGGCTGGACGGTCGTAACCGTGGCGAGCTTGCCGTGGGCCTGGTGAAAGGCGACGAGTTTTCGGACGTCAACATCGGACAGCCCGTCGCCATAGGTGACGATGAACACATCGCCCTTGACGTGGCTTTCGATCCGCTTGACGCGGCCGCCAGTGTTGACGTCAACGCCCGTATCGGCGAGCGTCACCTCAAAGTCGAAGGGCTCATGATTGCCGTGATACCAGACCTGCCGCCGGCCACCGATGGCGACTGTGCAGTCCTGCGTCATCGCCTCGTAGTTGAGGAAGTAGTCTTTGATCATACTCCCCTTGTAGCCGAGGCAGAGCACGAACCGATGGAGGCCGTGGTGGCCAAAGAGCCGCATGATGTGCCAAAGCAGCGGCCTGCCACCTACCTCAACCATGGGCTTGGGTCGGTATTCGGTTTCTTCGCGCATCCGCGCGCCCTGCCCACCGCAAAGAATCACGACGTCCATGAAACCCTCTACCTCCAGACCCAACTATACCATGCCAAACGCTGAAACCAGCCGGAAGAGCACCGTAGAAAGTCGCCTGGGAGTACGAGACGCACACCGATCACGATGTACCACTGCGTGGTTTCGCGATTGGGGGCCCGTGTAGCCGCTGGTTGTCTTACCGATGGCTGAGCATACTGGGGTCGGGAGAACCCGCATGCCTCGGCCCTGTATCGCGATCCTGATCCCCGCCTTCAATGAGGCGGGCAATATCCTGGCGTTGCTGCGCGAACTTGACGCCACGCTGGCCGGGCTGCCGGCCTACGACTTCACGATCCTCTTCGTCGACGACGGCAGCAGCGACGAGAGCGTCGCCATCCTCGAGCGAGCCGCCGCCGCCGACCCGCGGATCGGCGTCATCGAACTCTCCCGCAACTTCGGCAAGGAAATGGCCCTCACCGCCGGCCTCCACGCCCTCGATTGCGACGCCGCCATCATCATGGATGCAGACCTCCAGCACCCACCCCGCTACATTCCGGAACTGATCGCCAAGTGGCAGGAAGGCTACGAGATCGTCTCCACCCGACGGGTGAAGATCGACGAACAGCCCTTCGCCCGCCGGCTCGGATCCCGGCTCTTTTATTCGCTGCTCAACTCCATTTCCGAGTTCAAGATGGAGCCGGGCACCACCGACTTCCGCCTCCTCGACAGGATCGTGATCGACGCCCTCAAGCGGTTCACCGAACGCAACCGGCTCTTCCGCGGCCTCATCGACTGGATGGGGTTTAGGAAAACGACGATCGAATTCGAGGCGCCGGCTCGGCACGCGGGTGTCGCCCGCTACAGCTACTCGCGGCTCTTTCGCCTGGCCCTCAACAGCTTCATGGCATTTTCACTCGTGCCGCTGAAACTGGCCGGCTACATCGGGTTTTTCGTGATCGTGGTATTCGGCGGCCTGCTGGCCTTCATGACGTACGACAAGCTGGCGAGCAACGTGTTTGGGTTTTCCCCAATCGCGTTCGTGATCGTGAGCAACGTGATCATGAACGGCATCGTGCTCGGCTGCATCGGCCTCGTGGCCCTCTACATCGGCCACATCCACACGGAAGTGATCGGCCGGCCGCTCTACCTGGTGCGGAAGCAGGTCGGGCCGAACGCAGCAAGCCCCAGGCGCGAGCCCTCCACCAGCAAGCACTAGGGCGCAAGCCCGGGGGCCTGCATCGGACTCGACGTCGCCTCGGACCTTGCCTCACCATAAAAACGGGAATATGCTTTCCCATATGAAAACCACTGTTGATCTGCCAGATGATCTGTTCATCGCCGCCAAGAAGCGGGCCGCAGAACTGCGACAGCCGCTGCGGGCCCTCATCGAGCGAGGCCTGCGGGCGGAGCTCGGCCGCGGGACAAGCCACCGCAAGGCAGAGAGACGTACCATTCGCTGGGTCACCGTGGCCGGCGGGTTGCCGCCCGGAGTGGATGTGGCTGACCGGGCCGCGATGCATGACTGGCTGCGGCAGCAGCGATGATTGCGCTCGACACCAATCTGCTCATTTACGCACATCGCGCGGCCACCGCCGAGCATCGCGCCGCCCGCAAAGCGATCGAAGCGGCTCTGAATACACCCGGAGGATGCGGGATTGCGCTCCCCAGTGTCGCCGAGTTCTTCAGTATCGTCACGCATCCAACAGCCAGTGGCAGACCGTCACCGCCCAAGGCCGCGGCCGATTTTTTGACGTCGCTTCGGGAAAGCGGCGTGGAAGACCTCTGGCCAGGGGCCGCATTTGTCGCCAGGCTTGTGCAAATGGCCGCCGATCTGGGTGTGAAAGGGGCGAGAATTTTCGACGTTCAGATCGGGCTGTGCGCGCTCGACGGCGGAGCCACCGAGCTGTGGACGCACGACAGTGCATTTGTGAAGATTCCCGGGCTCCTCATCCGGGATCCGCTCAAAGCCTGACGCCTTGCTCGAATGTGAGGCCCGGGCCGTGAGCGGATTCAACGCTCACGCTATCCCGCGGGCTTGCGCCCTGCGGCTTGCTGGGAAAGAGCTTGCGCGCTGCGGGTTGCTTTACGAAACCCTCGCCATCGTGGCCTCGGGTTTCTTGGCGACCCTCCGGTCGCTCGCGTAAGCCCCGCCCTCCAGGCGGGCAATGCATTCCTCCCATGGAGCCCTGGGCGCAAGCCCGGGGGCAGTGATGGCGACAGGCTCGGGCACGGGCTGTTGCCCGTCGGCGTATGATTCACACACGTCCACGATCGATTCCGCCCCGGCCGCAGGATGCCTAGGGCGGGCTCCAAACAATTCTCACCATGCCAATCCTGCCGCGCCAGCCCGATCTCTTTCCCGACGACCTGTTCGACGCCGACCCGCCCGCCGGGGATGGCACGGCCCGCTGGGTCGCGTTCTACACACTCGCCCGCCGCGAAAAGGATCTGATGCGGAAGCTCCAGGCGGTGGAGGTGCCCTTCTATGCGCCCTTGATCCGGCGGCGGCTGCGAACCGGGAGCGGCCGCGCCCGCGAGTCGCATGTGCCGCTCTTTGCCGGCTACGTGTTTTCACGGGTCGATGACGACCAGCGGCGAGCCGCCCTCGCCACCAACACCATCGCCCGCTGGCTCCCGATCGTGGACGAGGCCGGGCTCGTCGCCGATCTCCGCGTGATCAAGCGGCTGATCGACGCCGACCAGCCGCTCGCCCCGGAGGCCCGGATTGAACCCGGCCAGCAGGTGCGGGTGCGCAGCGGCCCTCTGCGGGGTATCGAAGGGACAGTGGAGCGGCGACACGGCACCGAGCGGCTGGTGGTGGCCGTGCAGTTTCTCAACCAGGGCGCGTCGGTGGAGCTCGAAGACGTCGATCTGGAAACGATCGATTGAGCGGGCGTTGATGCCCGGGGCATCCCGCCAGCTTGCTGCGCATTGCACCACCCAGCCCCGGGCGCGAGCCCGGGGGCCCGCCGGCTTGCGCCTGGCGGCTGAGTGTGGGATCAACCGCGCCTGGCGGCTGAATGTGGAATAGCTTGCGATTCCGGCTGGAATGGCGTTCTCGGCCGCACGACGCAATAATCTTTCTTGCGAAGCCATGGGTGGGCTGTCGATCTCGAAGCCTTGGATGGGAGTTTTCCAGATGCGTCGTCAGTCGGTTCTGTTGCGTCTGGCGCTCCTCGTAGCTGGTGCAGGGATCGTCGGATCCGCCAGCGCGATCGCCGCTGAGGATGACAAGGCCCGCGCGGCACGGGCCCGCGAGCATGTGGCGGCCGCCAAGGAGCACTTCGCCAAAGGCGAGTATCTCGCGGCCATCGACAGCTGCTACTTCGCCACGCTCGAAAAGCAGGACTTGTTCGACGCGCACTATCAACGCGGCCTCGCCTACCTCGCCCGCCACGAATACGACAAGGCGATCCGCACGTTTGACCGCGCACTCCAGATCGACGCGAAGTCGGCCCTCTCGCTGAGCCATCGCGGCTTCGCCCACGGCGCACTCGGCCGCTTCGACGCCTGCATCGCCGATCAGGAGAAGGCGCTCGAACTCGATGCAAGCCTCGCCCTCGCCTACGCCCGCCGGGGCGCCGCCCGCGCCGCCAAGAGCGACCCGGCCAAGGCCCGGCAGGATGTCGACAAGGCGCTCTCCATCGACCCGACACTCGGCGAGGCCCTCTGCGATCGAGCCATGCTCAAGGCGATGAAGGGCGACATCAATGGCGCCGCCACCGACGCCGAAGCCGCCATCAAGGCCGAGCCACGGCTCGCCCGCGGTCACTTTGAGCGGGGCGTGCTCTGGATGCGGCAGGGCAACGGCGGCGCCGCCGCCTCCTTCCTCGACGAGGCGATCCGCCTTGATCCGCGGGATCCCGATGCCTTCGTGGCCCGCGGCCAACTCCAGCTCGCCGCCAAGAAATATGAGCCGGCCCGCGACGATTTCACCGCCGCCATCGCGCTGTCCCCGAAGCTCGCGATCGCTTATGCCGGCCGCGCGGAGGCCAACAAGCGGCTGCGGGACATGACGGCCGCCAAGGCCGACCTGGAGATGGCAAAGAGCTTCCAGCCGGTCGATCCGAAGACCAAGCAGCGGGCCGTGACGACGTCGGACCTGCCGCCGCGTTTTGAACTCCTCTCGGCCGCCGTTGATCCCGCCCGGCACGCCGCCGCGATCACCGCTGCCAAGAAGATCGACGCCCTCGTGGCGGCGAATTATTCACAGCACAAGGTGACGCCCACGCCGCGGACCGACGACGCGCAGTTTGTGCGGCGGATCTACCTCGACATCGCCGGCCGCATCCCGACCTACAAGGAAGTCAACGCGTTTCTGCACGCGCGGGAGCCCGACAAGCGGACGAAGCTGATCGACGAACTGCTCGGCAGCGATGACTATGCACTCCACTTCTACAATTACTGGGCCGATGTCTTCCGCTACCGCGACACGCTCGGCAACGACGTCCGCGGTGAGCCCTGGCGGCAGTGGATCAAGCAGTCGTTGGCTGAGAACAAGCCCTGGGACGACATGGTCCGCGAGATGCTCACCGCCGAGGGGCTCTCATGGGAAAACCCCGCCACGGGCTACCTGCAGCGGGATCCCGGCATGCCGCTCGATGTGGTCAACAATACGGTACGCATCTTTCTCGGCACCCGCATCGGCTGCGCCCAGTGCCACAACCACCCGTTCGACTCCTGGACGCAGCGGCAGTTTTACGAGGCGGCCGCCTTCATGTTCGGCACGGGCACGCGGGTCGGCGGCGGTGACAAGCGGTTTTTCCAGGAGGATCCGGTGAAGCGGCTGCGGGCGGAGTTTGCCTCGCTCGAACAGGAAGAGGAGGAGCGGCGGCAACGGTCGTATCCCTTCGACCGGCACGTGGCCGTGAACATGATGGTGGTGCACGACAACGTCGCCAAGAAACTCACGCTGCCGGCCAACTACGCCTACGACGACGCCAAGCCCGGGGCGCCGGTCGAGCCGAAGCCGCTCTTCGGGCCCGATCTCCGACCCGAGCCCGGTGAGACACCCAGGCAGTCGTTCGCCCGCTGGCTCACATCTCCCGACAACCCGCGGTTTGCCCTCACGATCGCCAATCGTCTCTGGAAGCAGGCCTTCGGTGCGGGCCAGATCGAGCCGGAAGACGACATGAGCGCTGCGACGGTCGCCGAGAATCCCGCGCTCATGCAGGCGCTCGAACAGTTGATGCGGGATCTCGACTTCGACATGAAGGAGTTTCTGCGGATCATCTACAACACCGAGACCTACCAGCGGCAGGCCTACGACGGCGAAGTGGCCGCCGGCATGCCTTACCACTTTCCGGGCCCGCTGCTGCGGCGGATGACAGCCGAGCAGGCCTGGGATTCGATCCTCACGCTCGCCGTGTTTCCCGTCGAATATCGGGAACCCCCCGCCACGCTCTATGCCAACGCGGTGACCGTCGATCTGGAGAAGCACTCCGCCGAGGACGTGGTCGAATCCCAGCAGAAGGTGGCGGAGTTTGACCGGCTGCGGCGGGATATGCAAAAGCCCTACACCTACAAGGGCAACCTGCTCGCCCGGGCGTCGGAGCTCCCCTCGCCCCTGCCCCCCAACCACTTCCTGCGAATGTTCGGCCAGTCGGATCGTGAGCTGATTCAGGCGTCGTCGACCTGGGGTTCTGTGCCGCAGGTACTCTTCATGTTCAACGGCCAGATCTCCCACATGCTGCTGGAGAAGAATTCCACCATCTACAACACGATCGTGCGGAAGAAGACGGTGAAGGACGGCGTGGAGGCCGTGTTTCTCACGATCCTCGCCCGCGAACCGACCGAAGAGGAGATGGCCGCGGCGATCAAGGAGGTGAAGGTGGATGGCCCGGCGGGCTATGGCAACGTCGTCTGGTCACTGATCAACACCCGCGAATTCCTGTTTATCCAGTGAGGCGGCTTCCGAGCCGGTAGCGATGCGAGAGCTTGTTTCCCAGATGGATGCCATGACCCGCCGGCACATGCTGGTGGGGGCGGCGCGCACCGCCCTGGGCGTGGGCCTGCTGCCCTCCATCGGAGGGTTGGCGGCGGCGGCTCCAGGCCCGAGCCCGGCGACGGGCAAGGCCAAACGGCTCATCTACTTATATATGGCCGGCGGCATGAGCCACCTCGACACGTTTGACCCGAAGCCCGGTGCCGAAAGCCAGGGGCAGACCGGGGCGATCAAAACCGGCGTGCCCGGTATCCAGCTGGGCGAATTCCTGCCGACCCTCGCCCGGCAGATCAATCGGCTGGCGATCGTCCGTTCGATGACCACCCAGACGGCCGATCATGAGCAGGGCGAATACCTGATGCGGACGAGCTACGAGCAGATCGCCACGGAGCGGCATCCTTCGCTCGGGCCCTGGATCCAGCGGCTGCGTGGCCGGCACAACAAGACGCTCCCCGACACCGTGCTCATCGGAGCCTCACCGCGGCACCCGTCCGCCGGGTTTCTCGACCCCACGTTCAGCCCGCTGCCGATCGGTGACCCCAATAGGGGCCTCGAAAATACGACCTCCCCCGCCTACCTCACCGACCAGTCGTTCGCCAAGCGGATGGAACTCATCAACACGTTCGACAAGCGGTTTCGCACGAAGTATCCGGTCAAGGCGGTGCAGAGCTACACCGATTTCTACGACCAGGCCACCCACCTTCTTTCGAGCGGCGAGCTGAAGGCCTTCGATCTCCGCGAAGAGAAGGATGCCGACCGCGACCGCTACGGTCGCGACTCCTTCGGTCAGGGCTGCATGCTCGCCCGCCGACTGATCGAGCATGAGGTGCGGTGTGTGGATGTGACGCTCGGCGGCTGGGACATGCACAACAGCCTCTGGGATTACAAGACGATGCCGGCCAGTGCCGGCCTCCTCGACAGGGCAGTCGGCGCCCTGCTCGACGACCTCGCGGCCAAGGGCCTGCTCGACGAAACGCTGGTGGTGGTGGCGACGGAGTTTGGTCGGTCACCCCAGGTCAACTACACGGGCGGCCGGGATCACCATCCGGCCGTATTTTCGGCGGTGCTGGCCGGGGCGGGGATCAAGGGGGGGCAGGCTCATGGCAAGTCCGACGCGGATGGCCACGGCGTCGACGAGGACGGCGTCGACCCGGCGGACCTCAACGCAACGATCGCCGAGGCCATGGGGCTCCCCCGCGAGGAGGTCGTGATGTCGCCGACGCTGCGGCCGTTTAAAGTGGCCCACGATGGCAAGCCAATCACGAAACTGCTCACGTAGGACAGGCGCGATCCTGTCGAGCATCAGTACCACATGCCCGCACGGACCAGAAACGTGTCGCTCGGGTGATAGTCGGCCGTGTCGGTGATGTAGTACTCGACCAGCCGGCCGGTGACCCAGCCCGTCTCCAGCCGCCAGTTCACGCCGAGATCGGCCGGCCGCCGCTCCCAGCCGAAGAGCAGCCGGTAATCGTGGTAGACCACCACGTCGTTTGCCCCGCTGTCTCGTCGCACCGCCCATTGGTTGCCGCCGAACTCACCGGCCAGGTAGAGCCACTGGGCGGCCCGTTGGCTTTCGGCCACCCGCCAGGCCAGCCGTGGTCGGGGAAAGATCAGCTCGAATCGCCGGTCTTCTGCCGGCGTCCAGAGCAGGCCACCGGCCGGCAGGATGTTGACGTCGTAGCGATCGAGGTAGATCACACCGGCCACCACGCGGAGATCGTCACGGGCCTCCCAGGCGCCGAAGCCGTGGCCGGTGATCCGAAAGGCCTGTGATGAATCGTTGACGAAGTCGCTGTACCACCCCGGGGCCACGGCCAGATCGACACCGAACCGCTCGCCAATCTTCGACAGCCACCGGGCCTGGATCCACGACTCGTAGAGCTGCGATGGCAGGCCCGGATCCATCGGGCCGCTCACCTCGTCGATGAAGGTCGTGCCAAAGCCGGGCGTGACCAACAGTGGCGACTCGACGGTGGGGGCCGGCATGCCGATCGTGAGGCTCGTATCGAGCGTGAGCAGGCCGAGGCCTTCGGACCCGAGCCGGGGGAGTTCGGTGAGCGTGAAGATCGCCTGCTGGAGCGGGCCGGGCTTGGCTCCGGGGGGGAGCTTGCGGCCGGCGGGCGGCTCGAACTCCTGCGGCGGCTGCCCGGGTGGGGCGACGTCGTCGAGCAGGAGCGGCTCGGTGAGATCCTGCGGATCGCCGAGCGCCGCGAGGCGAATACGGCTGAAGAATGAGGCATCGACCGGTGGCAACGGCACGGGAGCGTCATCCGCCCGGGCACGCATCGAAACCGCCAGCATCACGGCGACGAAGATGGTTGCCTGAAGAATGGATGAGGTGCGCAGGAATGTGTCTGCCATGGATTGCGTCGCTGGATGTGACGCCCCCTTCCGGCCGGAGGCCGGCAAGCCCGCAGGGGCCATGGATGGCCCTGCGGGCGTGTCGTCAGTACGCCAAACCCAATCTCAGCATCAGCGTGTCGTTGAGGTTCAGGTTTCTCGCCCCGTCCACCAGGTACACGTTGCGGGCGAACACATATCCCACCTCGAAGCTGCCCGCCAGACCCCGGCCCGTGACCGGCACCATTTCCGTGCCGAGCGAAATGCGGACGTCGTTGTAGTCGAACTCCGTGACGCCGAGGTTGCCCGACTGGTTGAACGTCCAGGCGCCGCCGCCATATTCGCCGGCGATGAAGCCCCAGATGGAGCGGTTGCGCCACTCCGAGAACCGCCAGGCCGCCTTCGGGGCCGGAAAGAAGATGTCGTAGCGGGCGTTGGGGTTGGGCACCCACGTCGCTCCGACGGCCGGCAGCAGCTTCACCTGATTACGGTCGAGATAGACGATGCCCACCTTGCCCTGCCACTGTGGCGTGAGATTGATCGTGCCGATCGCCCGACCCATGAGTCGCCAACTCTGCCAGACGAGTTCATCCCAGTTGGTGTAGATGCCGACGCGGATGCCCAGTTCGGCGCCGAAGAGGGGTGTGAACTGTGGGTTCCAGGCGGTGTCGAGGAACACGTCATAGGTGTTGGGCGGCAGCTCGACGAAGTTGTTGCTCGACGTCGTCTGCGGGCCGTCCCACAGCTGGAGGCCGAAGCCGGGCGTGATCAGGAGCGGCGCCCTGTTGAGGTTGGCCGGTGAGTTGAAGAAGAAGGGAAGCGCGAACGTGGCCGAGGTGTCGAGTTCGTTGACGCCGAGTTGCCGGCCCGTGCCGTTGCCAAAGAGATAGGCCCAACTGCCGCGGGCTCCTTGATAGAGCCGCATCGTCTGCTGGACCGTCGGATTTTGCGTGAGCGAGTTGCCGGCTGTGCCCATGTCGGGAGCGATCTGCGGAATCTGTGAGGACGGCACGGTCGAGTAGCCGGGATATCCAGGCTGGCCGCTCACCGCCGAGGGCGCCCACGACGGCGTCGGGTTGGCGGCCGGCATGGCGAAGGTCTGGCCAGCCTGCGGCGCGTAGGGATCCCATGCCGGTGGAGGTGGCGAGATCGGCGCTCCGAATTGCACGGGCACGACGCGATCAAGCTGCGATGCGGCTGGGCTTGGCAGCGCGGCTGTCTGCGCGGAGGCTCCGCGGGCAGCGAGAACCGCCGCGAGGACCGTCGCGAGCAGAAAGCAGAGGGAGCGCATCGAAATGCCGTGGCGGCAAGGGTTTGGAGCGGTGGAAGTACCAAGCCTGCCGACTCCGGGGCAAGGTCGCGGGCCAGCCGCAGCCCCATCGCGACGAACCGCGCAAAATAGGGGTTTTGGATTGGAGTTGCAGCATGACCCACGACACCGAGATCGCCGCCCTTCGCGACCGTGCCGGCGTTGCCACGGTCGAAATCTACCCCGCGCTCGGCTCGACGATGGACCGGGCCCGCGAACTGGCGGCGGATGTGACCGCCGCGTTACCGGCCCTTGTGCTGGCCGATCGCCAGACCGCCGGCCATGGCCGGCGCGGTGCCCGGTGGTGGCAGGCGGAGGGGAGCCTTGCCGTGAGCATTGTGCTCGATGATCGCGTCGTCGGCGTGCCGGTGCAGCCGACCTGGTCGCTGGCCTGCGGTGTGGCTCTCGCCGAGGCGATCGTGGCGGTCGAGCCAACGGTCGATCCGTGCGTGAAGTGGCCCAACGACCTCGAGGTGGATGGCCGCAAGCTCGCCGGCATCCTGTTGGAGACGGCGGCTGTCGGCCGGACGATCCTGGGGATCGGTGTCAACACGACCGGCCATGGGGCTGCTGCCCCACCACCGCTTCGTGGCCGGCTCACGACACTGCCCGATCTGACGGGCCGCAGCCTGTCGCGGTCGGATCTGCTCATCGAGTTCCTGCCACGGTTTCTGAAGCTTGTCCAGGAGATGCACGACTCACCGGAGGTGCTGCTGGACCGCTACCGAGTGCGGTGCGGACTGACGGGCCGCCCGGTGACGGTCTATCGCGGCGACGAGCAGATCGAAGGCATCTGCGCGGGCATCGCAATCGACGGCAGTCTCGTGGTCGATGCCGCGAGCGGGCGGCAGTGGATCACGTCGGGCAGCCTCACCGCGCCTGCGCATGAGCGGGGGTGAGCTTGTGAGCCCAGACGCACACTTCCCGGCCGCCGGTCGAGAGCTGTCGGCTGTGCGGCGTGAAGCCCCAGTCCGTAAACCGTGAGAGAAAGCCCGGCAGATCAGCCGCCCGATCCCAGTTGGGCAATTTGAGCGTGGCGACGATTCCCTTCACGCGGCTCCCGGGAGCGGTGACGACCCGCTCGACCGCCTCCATCGTGCTCGTGGGGTCGATATTCATGTCGGCCACGACCCAATGGAATCCCCGCAGCGCCTTGAGCCGCACGTCGCGGGCCCGCATCCGCCACTGCTCAAACCGCTCCTGCTCGCTCACCCGCTCGTCGACGAGGGCCGGGTCGACGCCGACGACATGCAGCCCTGCCTCGAGCAGCCGCTGGCAGGCGCCACCCGGGGAGGCACCCAGTTCGATGGCTCGCTGGCCCGACTCGAACGAGACGCCAAACGTCGCGATCGCCTCATCGAGTTTGAGCCAGGCCCGTGACACCTTTCCTTCGGGAAGGGCGACGGGATAGAACCCGCCGGGCCAGCGGCTTGGCGGCATGGCGGCCCGATGCCATCCGATCCACCAGCGTTCGGGCGAGTCGACGATGCAGTCGAGCACGAGGTCGCCCGGCGTGGCGACGGTCGCGGCAGCGGAGGGCAGCCTACAGGCGGCAGCCAGAGCGCCACGGATCGCGTTCAGATCAACCTCGATCCGCGGGTCGCGGCTCCAGGCGTGGAGAGTGTTCCAGTCGGCGCCGGCTGTGAGTGCGGCTGCGGCCTCAGCTCGCTCAGCATCACTATTTCCAGTGACCTGACCGAGCGACCGGATGCAGGAGCGGTTGAAGATGAGGTCGGGGAAGAAGTCGTCGGGAGGGTCAAAGTTGCCGAGCCGAAACGTCACCACGCCACGCCGCCAGGCTGCCTTCGTGATCTGCGGCAGCATCTCCTCCTGCCGGCGGCACAAGGCCGCCTCCGCTCCACCCTGGCACGCGACAAGCAGGAAGTCACCACGGGTTGCAGGGGCGGAGGGCATGGCGGTCATCGTACCGTGGGGAGCGCGCTGGGGTCGGCGCGGCTACAGCCCCCGGGCTCGCGCCCGGGGCT
>CAZODJ010000052.1:699-16007 GCA_964578555.1 uncultured Candidatus Kuenenia sp. | reverse complement strand
GAAACACCTCGACTTCGTAAACCTCCGGGCTGTCCTCCGGGGCGGTGATGTCGAGTTCGATCAGACCGCCGATCGTATTGGAGCTGGACTTCTCCCCGATACGCAGGTTGGGAAAGGGGCCGCCTACGGGACGCATGCCGCTGGCCTGGAGACGCATGCGGTAGAGGCCACTTGGCACCGTGGCGTTCCTGCCAAACCACTCCGGAGTGAAGGCCACATCGAGCCTCTCTGAAGGATGCGGCATGTTGGGCAGCATCAGGTAGCGCAGGGGGCGATTGATGCCAAACCGGTCCGCCCATTTTTGCTGGTGGCCCCGGTAGCGCAGCTCGGTGGCGGTCTTGCGGATCTTTTGCGTCGTCAGTGGCGCGGAGGAAAAGGCCCGACTCAGGACCGTCTCCGCAGCACGGTAGTAGCGCTCCATGTGGGAGGGCGAGAGCGTCAGCTCGGACCCGATGCGCTCGTAGCCGTGCCAGAGCGTGTCCTCGTTGAGTTCGCCAGGCGCGGTGGGGTCGTAGCGCACCCCGAGCAGGTCATAGACGGTGTTCTGATACTCCTTCCGACTTAGCCGGTAGTGGGCCACGGGCGGTCGCGCCGCCATCCGCGCCGCCCGTCCCTCATTCATGAGGGAGTGGAGCGCCGGAACGAACGCGGCGATTTCCTGCTGGGTCGGCCGCGGCTCCTCTTCCGGGGGCATCTCTCCGGCATTGACCCTCTCGATCACCTCGGCCCAGAGGTGCGTGTCGAGCCCCGATTTGAAATCCCGCGCGAGCCGGTCGATCCGCAGATCCCCCTCCTCCCGCTCCGGGCCGTGGCACCGCACGCAGTGCTGCACGAGGAAGGCCTCGACCGCCTCCGCCCCGCGGACGACACCGGGAAGGACCAGCGCCCCCGCAAGGAGCAGGCAGCAGCGAAAAGAGTTCAGTCGGTGGACCATGGCCGTCGCTGGTGTTGGGGGCGGAAAACGAACTGCCGGCCGGATCGGTGGGCGAGGGGCGTTGGAAAGAGCCCCGTCAACGCGTGAATGTTACCTCGGTCGCTGGCAGGAGGGATTTCACGGCGGCTTCGGTATCGGGGTCGGCGTCAGTGTTCCATTCGATGATCCGCAGCTTCTTGAGGTGCGAGAATCCACGCAGGGAGGGCACGCGGCCGCTGGTCAGGCCTAGCCCGCTGACGCTGAGCTCCGTGATCTGGGTTGCTCCGGCGAGCGACGCCACATCAGCGTCGGAGAACGCGTTCCCTTCGATCGACAGCCGACGGAGCGTGGGGATCGACCGGACGGCGGCGATCGCTTCGGCGGGTGGAGTGACGGCCCCTTGGG
This sequence comes from uncultured Candidatus Kuenenia sp., assembly GCA_964578555.1. Lineage (GTDB taxonomy): Bacteria > Planctomycetota > Planctomycetia > Pirellulales > UBA1268 > CACORA01. The sequence continues at coordinate 14,689 of CAZODJ010000052.1, read as the reverse complement.
CGACATTGAGGGATTCCAGCGGCAGGCGACTCACACCGCTGAGCCAGGCCGCGGTGATCTTGGGGCCATTGATCAGGATGCCTTTGAGCTTGCGAAGCTTGAGCACATGAACCGCGCTGGCGTCGGTCAGCTTCCGGGCATGGATGAGGTTGAGTGTCTCGAGGTTGGGAAATCGTTCACAGATGAAGCCTAGCCCTTTGTCGTCAATCCCGTTGCCATGAAAGGCGATTGACTTCAGCTTCGTCCATCCTGCGAAATTCTCGAAGGCGTGACCCGGGACGTTCGCCCTGAGGCTGAAGGATTCCAGATGTTTCAGTCCGGCCAGATGTTCGAGGCCGGCGTCGGTCACCTGAAAGTAGTGCAACGAGAGCGAACGGAGATCAGGGAACTTCTCCAGCCGTTGGAGTTTCGCAAGTGCCGTGTCGCCAAGGCCGTTGCCCCCGCGTTTCTCGATGCGCAAGGCCTTCAGACGACTGAGCCTGAGGAGCGGATCGAGCGAGGATTCCTCGAGCGTGGTCACCACGACCGAGACGGATTCGAGCGTGTCGACGTGCCCGAGGTGCTCGATGAAGGCTGCATCGTAGGGATCCGTTTTTTTGTCACGATTCTGGTGAGCATGGCCGTGGAGAATGCCGGTGTTGACGGCCGTGAGCGAGTCAAAGATTTCTATCTCCCCGTCAGCGGCATGTTTCAGGGCCTCCGGAGTCGTGTTGATCATCGCGAACGTTCCCGGCGCCGTCTCAATCGTCCGGACGACGGCCTTGACGTGAGGGTGCCGTACGGCACCGGCGAGGATGACCTGGCCATGATCGGCGAGCGCTTGTTTCAAAGCCCCATCAGGGATGGCGGCAATCACAGCATCGAGGTCGGCCCGGGATGCGATCCTTGAAAGGTCAGGCGCTGCCGCCCGAAGCAGAGTGCACGGCACGAGTACAGCCAAGGCAAGGAGGGCGAACGCGGCTTTCATGCTGTGTGACCTCGGCTCGAAGACGGTCCATGCGGATCGACAGGTGCGATTGGTCAGCAACGCCGCACGCGGAAATAACGCCACACGCAGAAATTATGGAGCCACAGGCGGACTCGCGTGATAACGTATGATGCAATCGGCCTTGGTGGCTGCAAACCCCGAAAACTCGGGGATGTCGCGTGGGCTCGTTGGTAGCACGATGGTTGCAGTTTCCGATGCATTGATGCGGTTATTTTCTCCGCTGTCCTCAGTGCCGGGGCTTCGTCCGCTTGTCCTCCTTGGGGCGGCTGGACTGATGATGCTGCCGCCATGCATTGCGGTGGACTCCGGTGGCACGATTGCCCGCTTTCTCAGCCCACAGATTCGGCAACTGAATATCCAGCAACAGGCGCTTCGCGAGCAACTTCGCGGCCTCCCGCCTGCGCCGGTGCGAGAGACCACCGCGCGGCTGGGCCATCACAGCGCCTATGCCAAGACGCAAGACACGGTTGAGTGGGTGGATCTGGACTTGGAACAGGCTCGTCTGATCAACGCCATCGTGCTCATCGCCACGCCATCGGATAGCGGCGGAGCAGCAAAACCGGGCTACGGATTCCCCCTCCGCTTTCGGGTCGAGATCGCCGACGAGGGGCGAGATGCGGAGCGTGTGCTCATTGCCGACGAGACGCATGAAGACTTTCCAAACCCCGGCGTACTGCCGGTGTACCTGCCCGTACCCGGGCTCCGGGCGCGACGCGTACGCATCACCGCCACGCGCCTGGCCCGCGAGGCGGATCGTTGCTTTTTCTCGCTCGGCGAGGTGATGGTGCTGAGCGGAGGCCGCAATGTCGCCATCGGTCTGGATCGGGAGGATTTAGGCACCAGTAGTTCCAGGGGCGCGGTGCCGATGTGGGGCCTCGCGAATCTGGTGGATGGACACATAGCCTGCGGGCCGCCGGTGGGTACTCAGGCGAGTCCAACACTGGGCTATCAGAGCCGGATGGTTGACTTGCGATACGAGCCAGACCCGGCACCGCGCTGGGTGCAGGTGGATTTGGGGGAAATGCAGCCCATCGACGAAGTGAGGCTCTTCCCGGCAAGGCCCCCGGACTTCGCACATCGCAAAGGCTTTGGATATCCCCAGCAGGCGCTGCTGGAACTCTCCAGCAGCGCCGACTTCTCCGCCCCAGTTGCGATCCTTGGCCTTCGCGACGCACCGTTGGGTCCCCTCCAACGCATCGTGAACCCCGGCGACAACGTGGTGACCTACAACGCCCGGGGGGCAGTCGCCCGCCATGTGCGGTTCACTGCCACGGAACTCTTCAATGCCAATGGCCAATACACCTTCGCTCTCTCCGAGATGCAGGTCTGGTCCGGCGGCCAGAACATCGCGCTCGGCACGAGCGTAAGCAGTCTCGATTCAACGGAATCCGGAGGCTGGTCAAAGGCCTCGTTGGTCGACGGCTTCACCAGCACGGCAAACATTTTCGACTGGCCGGACTGGCTGAGTGGCCTCTCGCAACGGCGTGAAGTCACGCAGCATGCGGCATCACTCACAGCCCGCACGAAGCACGTCGCCCAGCAGTGGCAGCGGTTTGGCCTCATCACGCTGGCAATGAACATCGCCGCAGGCTTTGTGTGTGCCATCGCATGGTCCGCCCGGGCGCGACGGGCGCGACAGCTTGAAATGGAGACCCTCCGGCTGCGCATCGCACAGGACTTGCATGACGAAATTGGGAGCAGCCTTGGTAGCATCGCGCTGATCGCTCAGGACATCCTCACCGACGACACCCACGCTCGGGAAGACCTCACGGAAATCAAAACTATCGCCGACGACACCGTGAATGCCATGCGTGACATCACTCGCCTCGTCCAGAGTGATCGTTACGGCAGCGACGACTTGCCCCTGCTTCTGCGAGACACCGCAACCCGGATGCTCCGGGGCGTTCCCCACACGCTCCAGATCGAGGACCGCCCCCAGTCATGTCGCCTGAGCGTGGATCGCCAGCGCGACCTGGTGCTCATCTTCAAGGAAGCTCTCCACAACATCGCCCGCCATGCCGCAGCCACCACTGTGGATATCCGGCTCGCGCATGCGCACGATGCTCTCATGCTGACCGTGAAAGATAACGGACACGGTTTCGACCTCGCCACGGTTGCGGCCGGAATGGGCCTTGCCAATCTCCACCGCCGTGCCGAAAAGCATGACGGCAGTGTCACAATCCTTTCCTCTCCGCAGGGCACTACCCTCACCGTTATTCTGCCGCTCCATGCCTGAAACCATCCGCGTCTGGCTCATCGAAGACCATAAAACCTACGGGGAGCGGCTTGCCCGCGCCTTGAATCGCCTCAAAGGGCTTGCCTGCGATCAGCGATTCACCGCCTGTGAGGATGCCATTGCCGAGTTGGCCTCCGCCACGCCCCCGCAGGTACTCCTGCTCGATGTCGGCCTGCCCGGCATGAATGGCATCGACGCCTTGGCGCAGCTCCGGCAACTCGCCCCCCAGACGGCGATCGTGCTTCTCACCGTGTTTGAGGACGAGGACAAAATCTTCCGTGCCATCTGCGCCGGCGTCGCGGGCTATTTGTTGAAGACATCCAGCACTGACGACATTGCCGCCGCCATCCGCAGCGCCGCAACCGGGGGCTCACCGATCAATCCCATCATAGCCCGCCGCGTGCTGGAGATGTTTTCCAAGGCCAATACGATCCCGCAGCCTATGGATTACGGACTCACGCCACGCGAGATGGACATCCTCCAGCTGCTCGTCAACGGCAAGACGATCAAGGAAGCCGCCGCTGACCTGGGCATCAGCTACCACACGGTCGATGAATACATTCGCCGCATCTATGAAAAGCTCCACGTCCGCACCCGTGGCAGTGCCGTTGCCAAGGCCGTGAAGGAGCGGCTCGTATGACGGGCCCGCATGGCCATGAATGGAATACCGGAAGAGACATCATCGCCTTCCATGGTCCTTCTCATGAGCGCGTTTCGCGTGATTCGCAGCGATGTCGACGCCGAGAAGTGCTGCAGGGAACAATTTGTTCTCTGGCGGTTCTGGTGGCATACTAAAAGGTTATGCGGCGGTTGTATCGATCTTGTTGCCCCAGTGCCCTCGTCATGGCCTGCATGGTTTTCGGGGTCGGTATGCTGGCATCCAGTGGGTGTGGACGGCCCACGACCGACGGGAACGCGGTATTCGCCAAGCCCCACTCGTCGCCGTCCGCGTCGGCCGCGGCCACCGTGGTGGTCGAGCCAAAGCCCTGGAACACGACCGTGCGGTCACAAGGCGGACTCGTCGCCGACGAGTCGACGGTGATCGGCGCACGCGTTGGCGGCCGGGTTGCCGAAGTGAGCGTCGAGGTTGGCCGGCGGGTCCATGCCGGCGACGTTCTCGTGAAGTTGGATGACGCCGAGTTGGCCCTGCGGGTCGAGCAGGCCGTGGCCCAGTTGGGGCGTGCGCGAGCGGCCCTGGGACTCGATCCTACGGAGGCTGACGATGCCGTCGACGTGACATCTGCGCCTGAGGTTCTGCGTGAGCAGGCCCGCGCCGAAGAGGCCCGCCTGCACCTTGAGCGGGTTGAGACACTTTTCAATCGCAACGCCATCTCCCGCAGCGACCTCGATACAGCGGTGGCGTCTTTGGCCGTTGCCCGGGCGGCGGTTGCCGGGGCGATGCAACAGGTGGAAGAGAAGATCGCGATCGTGACGGTTCACCGCGCCGAACTGGCGCTGGCCCGCGAGACGCATGGCCACGCGGTCATCCGGGCTCCGTTCGCCGGGCTCGTGCAGTCCCGGCATGGCAGCGCGCCAGGGGCGAGCGTCCGTGATGGTGATCCGCTTGTAACGCTCGTGCGAACCGACCCGCTCCGTTTCCGCGGAACGATCCCTGAGCGACAGGCGCTCAAACTCCGCGAAGGCCAGCCGGTGACGGTGCATGTCGACGGCGTGCCAGCGCCACTCAAGACGAGCGTGGCCCGGATTGCACCGGTGCTCGATGAGTTGAGCCGGACACTGTTGTTCGAGGCCGACATCCCCAATCCCGATTGCCGGCTACGCTCCGGACTGTTCGCCCAGGCCGACGTGATTGTCGACACCGAGTCGCAGGCGCTCGTCGTGCCGGTCACGTCGGTGCTCGAGTTTGCCGGCCTCCAGAAAGTGTGGCTCTTGGAGCCAAACGGACAGACAAAAAGTGTGCCGGTGCAGACGGGTCGGCGCCACAAGGGTTTGGTCGAAATCGTGGCGGGGCTGTCCTCGGGCGATCACGTCGTGCAGCACGCCGACGTGGCAGCAGGAATCCATCGGACCAACTGACAAACTTCACGCGGCCCGGGATCGGGCGGCATGTGCGTGGGAGCCGCGGCGATGCAATGGCTGGCTGAAACATGCGTCCGCCGCCCGGTCTTCGCACTGATGCTCACCGTAGCGCTCGTGGTGGCCGGCCTGGTCTCGTATCCACAACTTGGCGTTGCGCGATTCCCCAATATCGATCTCCCATCGGTGACGGTACAGGTGATCTATCCAGGGGCGGCCCCCCAGGAGATTGAAAGCGAAGTCACCCAGATCGTCGAAGATGCCGTCGCAACGGTCGCAGGCATTGAAGAGATTCGCAGCATCTCGCAGGAGGGTCGGTGTGACGTATTCGTCACGTTCAGCCTGGAGCGGACGCTTGACGCGGCCGTGCAAGACGTGCGTGATGCGGTGGCCGGCGTGGTGAGGCGGCTTCCGCCGAATGCTGAGCCGCCGGTCGTCAGGCAGCAGGATCTGGATGCCTCACCGGTGCTGACCATCGCATTGTCGGGACCACGCTCACCGCGAGAGCTTTATCTGCTTGCTGACCGATCTGTGAAGGAAGTCATCGAGTCGGCACCCGGCGTGGGAGCCGTCGGGATTCTTGGCGCCGCGCCCCGGGCTGTGCAGATCAACCTCGACGCCAGGCGGCTGGCCGCCTACCGACTCTCGGTGCTCGAGGTCCGGAATGCCCTCGTGCGGCAAAATGTCGAAATCCCCGGAGGTCGGGTCGAGACAGGCCCGCGTGAACTGACGCTGCGCACGCTCGGCCGGGTATCCGACGTCAGCAAATTCGCCAGCCTGGTCGTCGCGAGCGGGCCAGGGGGGAGCCTACGGCTGGCGGACCTCGGAGAGGTGGTCGATGGCACCAAGGAACTTCGTCAACTCGCGTGGCTTGACGGCGTACCAGCGGTGGTGCTCCAGGTGCGGCGGCAGACCGGGGCGAACACGGTCGAAACGATCCGGGCGATCAAGCGGCTGCTCGACCGCTCACGCGAACTGCTTCCCGCTGACGTCACCCTGGAGGTGATCCAGGATCAATCGCTCTACATCGAGGCGGCTCTCCACGAAATCCAGTCCCACCTTGTCTCCGGCAGCCTGCTGGCGACGCTCGTGGTGCTGATTTTCATGCGATCGTGGAGGTCGACCTTCATTGCCGCCGTGGTGATCCCGGCCTCGATCATCTCTACGTTCACATTCATGCGGATGTTTGGCTTCACGCTCAACAATGTCACGATGTTGGCGCTCGTGCTGATGGTGGGCGTGGTCATCGACGATGCGATCGTCGTCTTGGAGAATGTTTTTCGTGCCATCGAGGAGCGGGGTATGACGGCGACGACCGCCGCGATCGAGGGCACACGGGAAATCGGCTTGGCCGTACTCGCATCCACGCTGTCCCTCGTGATCGTTTTTCTGCCGGTGTCGTTTCTGTCGAGCGTGACCGGCCGCATGCTCTACGAATTCGGGATCACGGCGACCGTTGCGATCCTCGTTTCGATGCTCGTGAGTTTCTCGCTGACCCCGATGATGTGTAGCCAACTGCTCCGCTCCTCCAGCAGGGCAACGTCGACACCACAGTCCCGACACGGTCCCTATGCCTGGCTGGAGGCGGGGTATCTCGCATCACTCCGCTGGTCCTTGAATCACCGTTGGGCGATCGTGGGCCTCTCGGTGGCAGTTCTTGCCGCCAACGTGTGGATGTATGGAGTCGTTCAGCAGGACTACATTCCCACGAACGTCGACGAATCAGAGTTCGAGGTCGATCTCACCACCGGTTCGGGCACGAGCCTGGCAGCCATGGAGGATCTCGTCCGCCGTGCCGAGCAGCGGGTGCGTACGATTCCGGGAGTGCGGCTCGTGCTCACGACCGTTGGCGCATCCGGAGGAACGTTGGCCAATCGCGGCACGCTCTACGTGCGCCTGGACGACCTGGAAACACGGACCGTGACTTGGCCGCGGCTCATCGCGGGCCTGTGGACGGGCGACCTGGCCGCGGCCTGGCGGGGCAACTTCACCCAGCGGCAGAAGATGAACGAGGTGCGTGCGATGCTGGCGGACCTGTGGGATGTCAGGTGCGCCATCCGCAATCTCACCTCGTTGCGCCAGGGCCCGCCGGTCGACATCGATCTGTCGCTGACCGGCCCTAGCGTAAACGTCCTGCTGCCGTTTGCTGAGCGCCTCCGGGACGAAGTCACGAGGATCCCGGGGATCGTGGATGCCGACATCACACTCCGGAGCGACAAGCCAGAGTTGTTGGCCCGCCTCGACCGGGAGCGGATGGCCGATATGGGCATCACCGTGCAGGAAGTGGCCGATACGCTGCGGATCGCCGTAGGGGGGGATGACCGTGTCTCGCGGTATCGGGATCGGGCGGACGACGATGTCTACGACGTCGGACTCCGGCTGGTCGGCATCGATCGCAGTGATGCCGCGGCGATCTCACAACTGTACATCCGGGGGACACCGAGACACGGCGAAAAGGTGCTCACGCGTCTTGACAATGTGGTCGACTTCGATGTCGTTGAAGATGCCGCCCGAATCGACCGGCTCGATCGGCAGCGGATGGTGGCTCTCCGGGCCAACATCGCACCCGGATATGCCCTCGGCGATCGACTGGCAGCGGTGCAGGCGATGGCCCGCGACGTTGGCATACCACCGGGAGTACGGGCCCGCGTGATGGGCCGCGGCCGTGAACTCGAGCGGACACTGGGCGATCTCCGCTGGGTCTTCCTTCTCTCCATCGTATTCATGTACATCGTGCTGGCGGCCCAATACGAGCACCTCGTGCATCCTGTGACCATCCTCCTCTCCCTTCCGCTGGCCGTACCGTTCGGCCTGGCAAGCCTCTGGCTGGGAGGCGAGACATTGAACCTCTATTCGGCACTCGGCATCCTCGTCCTCTTTGGTGTCGTCAAGAAAGCCGCGATCCTCCAAATCGATCACACCAAAGATCTCCAGGCCACGGGAATGCCGCAGCGGCAGGCGATCCTGGAAGCCAACCGCGACCGGCTTCGGCCGATTCTGATGACGACCATCTCCTTCGTTGCCGGCATGCTGCCCTTGCTCGTTGCCAGCGGCCCCGGAGCAGAGGAGCGGCGTTCGATCGCCGTGGTGGCCAGCGGAGGCCAGTTGCTCTCGCTCTTGCTGACTCTTTTGGCTGTCCCGGTGATCTACTCGTTACTCGATGATCTGGGCAACGTATGGCTGCCTCGGCGGAATTGACGCTTCCAGACCCAGGGCCACCTTGGTGCAACGAGGTGGAAAATCTCCGTGTCCCAGCATCGTGTCCAAGGACGGGCAAGTGGCCAGGCTGCAAAGAAGTGAGGCCGATCACTTCTTTTCATCGAAGTCACCCGAAGAGTTTCGTGACGGCCTGGGCCTTCACGAGTTCCCGCGGCTGGTTGAGATGGTTGTAGACGATCGTCTCCGGCTCGATGCCACAGGCGTGGTAGACCGTCGCCAGCAGCTGTGTCGGATGAACGGCGTCTTCGAGCGGCGCCGAAGCGGTGGCGTCGCTCTTGCCGTGCACGTGGCCGCGCCGAACACCGGCGCCGGCGATGATCGCGGAAAAGCAGTAGGGCCAATGGTCGCGGCCATCCGCCGAGTTGCCATTGCCCGACGTGCTCACCCCCTTCTGCGGCGAGCGACCAAACTCGCCCACCGCCACCACGAGCGTGTCCTCGAGGAGGCCGCGGTCGTCCATGTCGGTGAGGAAGGCCGAAAGCCCCTGGTCGAGCATCGGAGCCGACTGATCCTTCATCCGCTTGTCGAGCCCGACGTGATGGTCCCACGAGTGGTTGTCGGAGTTGGCGACCTTCGGCCAGATCACCTCCACCACCCGCGTGCCCGCCTCGACGAGCCGCCGGGCGAGGAGCAGGCTCTGGCCGAATGTGTTGCGGCCGTATGCGTCGCGAAGCTTCGTCGACTCTCGCTCGATCGCAAAAGCCTCGCGGGCCCGGCCCGAGATCACGAGATCGAGCGCCCGATCGTAGTATTCGTCGAGCTTGTAGTCGGCGACGGCCTTGTCGAGCTCGGGCATCGTGCGGTCGATCAGGTCGCGAAGCCGTGCCCTCCGCTCGAGCCGTTTGGCGAACACGTCGGAGCGGAGCTGCAGGTCATCCACACGAATTCGCTCCATCTTCCGCATGTCGAGATCGTCGCCGTCGGGATAGAGCGTGTACGGGTCGAAGTCGCGGCCCAGAAATCCGGCCGTGCCTCCCTTGCCGACGACGTTGCTTTCCTGCAGCGGCCGCGGCAGCATCACGAAGGGAAGCATCGGCTCCTCGTTGGGCTTGAGCCGCACGATGTTGGAGCCGAAGTTGGGAAAGTCCTTGGCGTTGGGCGGCTCCAACTGGCCGGAAGGGCTCACCTTGTCGGTCGTGTAGCCCGTCATCATCTGATAAATCGCGGCCGTGTGATTGAACAGGCCATTGGGCGTGTAGTTCATCGAGCGGATCAACGTGTAGCGGTCGTTGATGGCCGCGAGCTTGGGAACGTTCTCCGTGTACTGCACGCCCGGCAACTGTGTGGAAATGCTCTTGAACGTGCTGCGGACGTTGTCGGGCACGTTCTCCTTGGGGTCGAAGAGATCGATGTGGCTCGGGCCGCCCTGAAGGTAGACGAGCACCACGCTCTTGGCCCGGTTCCAGCCGGGAGCCGTCTTTGCGGTGGCCGTCGATTCATTGGCGGCAGCCGCCTGCAGGCGGAGCACAGTCGGCAGCGAGATGCCGAACAGGCCGATGGCCCCCGCCCGCAGGATCGCGCGGCGGCTGGTGCCGAGATGCGGATCACAAAGATCCTTGCCGGGACGGCCGGGGATGACGAGCATGGCTGGGCTCCTGTCGGAAAGGGTGCGAGGTGGAGATCGGACGGGCTAGTGGTTGAAAAAGAAGGCCGGGCTGTTGACGAGGGCCCAGGCCAGATCCTGGATCGCCGTAAGCCGTCGATCGGCCAGTTGCCGGGTGCTCGCGGCGACGTCCGACCGCAGCCGCACGATTGCGGGATCGTCGGCGACGGGCTTCTCGGCATCGGCGAGATCGGCTGCCAGGGCCGTGAGCTTCGGATCGGCAGGCAACGGCAGCGTGGCAGTGGCCAGTTCGGCAGCAAGCTTTTCGCGGAGCGGATCCCGCGCCGTAATGATCGCCGCCAGCTCGGCCGCATCAGCCGCCGACCGCTTCTCGCGCGGAATGCCCGCCAGTTCGGCGGCCCGGGGCATGACGCCCAGCTGATGGGGCGCGGGTGACGCCGTGAAGGAGATCCGGAACCGCCCCAGGCCGTGCTGGCCCCCCTTGTAGGCATGGCGAATCCTCACGATGACCCGCGCGGGCTCCTTGATTTCAGGGGCGCCAGAGAGCTCGAACACCGCCCAGTGGATCTCGTCCTGCCGCGGCGCCACGCTCCAGCCGCGGTCGGGGTTGGAACCGTCGTTGTCGGCGGCCTGCGCCACCGGAAATCGTTCGGCGGAGAAATCGGCCTGCGGCTTCTGCAGGGTGAGCGGGCTCGTGCCAGCCGGCCGCGATGCGGGGGCCACGTCCACCGAGATCTCCGACACGACGAAGCTACCGTCGGGTGCCCGACCTGCTCCGCCCCGGGGCAGCCGCGGGTCGGGAATCGCCTCCACCCGCAGTCCCTTCAGCGTGTTGACGTCGGCGACGTCGGCCGAAAACGAGATCACCGACGCCGCTGCCTGCGTGCCCGAAACGAGCACCGACCCGTCAGCGAGCGTCTCGAACGTCGCGCCGGGCGGGCCCTTGATCTCGAACGCCTTCGCCACCTGCCAGGCCGGCATCTTCGCAGTCTGATCCTCGTAATGACGCAGTGCCGCCTCCGCATCGCCGTGGTGCTTTTCGATCGCCGCCACGGCCGCCGCAATCCGCTCGGCCCGCTTCTTTTCCGCTTCGATCCGCGTTGGCTCGTAGGCCACAGTGGCCTGGTCGAGCGCCGTGCGCGCAGCGACGACCCGCTCCATCCGCTGCCGCTCCCGCTCGGTCTTCTCGATCTTCCAGGCTTCCTCCGCCGTGGCGAGATCCTTCACGAGCAGCTCGTGGTCGGCGGCGATCGATTGCATCAGCCCCGCGACGGCCGCCTCCTCCTCGGGCTTGCTCGGCCGGTTAAGCACCCGCAGAAAAACCTCCTGCACGAGCAGTCGATCGTCAGGCTGTGACTTCACGAGCTTCGCAAGTTCGCTCCCCGGATCGGCAAGCACGTCACCGACGGCCGGACCGCTGACCAGCGCCATTACCGGGCCCAGCGCCACCCCGCCGGCCCGCTCGCACTCGCAGGCGCTCTCGCGGGCCGGTTTGCCAAACGTCTGGAGAAAGCCACCGCCGAGCGTGCTGGCCACGTCGGGCAGGGCCGCCGCCCGGGTGCCGACGGGATAGCCGGGGAACTTCGTCGGCGACCCGATCGCGGCGTGGAGCGTGTCGAAGAGCGTCTCGGCCGGCAGCCGCCGCGGCAGGGCGTGCGAGTAGTTGATTTTGTCGTCCTCGTTCCACGTCGTGCTCGTGATCGCGAGGCCGTAGGTGCGCGACGTGCAGATCTCCGCGAGTACCTTCCGCATGTCGAAGCGGCCGGCCACGAACGACTTCGTGAGATGGTCGAGCAGCGCCGGATTCGTGGGCGGGTTGCCGGCGCGGATGTCGTCGATCGGGTCGATGATGCCGGTGCCGAAGAGATAGCCCCAGAGCCGGTTGACATAGCTCCGGGCAAAGTAGGGATTGTCGGCCGACGTGAGCCAGGCGGCGAGTTGCTGCCGCCGCGAGGCACCGGCCGGCGCATCGAAGCGGCACTCGAACGGGAACCTCGGCGGCACATCCTTCCCGGTACGTTCGTGCTTGATCTCGCCCGAGGCGGCGTCCTTGACGACCTCCCACAGCGGCTTGGCTCCCTCGACAGCTGAGCCGCCAATCGTGCGATCCTTGCTCTCGGGATCCTTCTCGAGAGCCACCTGCGCGAAGAAGGCCGCGGTCTCGAAATACTGATCCTGCGTCCAACGCTCGAACGGATGGTCGTGGCACTTGTTGCAGTTGAACCGCACGCCGAGGAACAGGTGCGTCGTGTTCTCCATCGTGAGCGTGGGGTCGCGGAGCGTCTTGAAGTAGGCGGCTGCCGGATGCTCGCGGTTGGAGCCCGTGGCCGTGAGGATGTCTTGGGCAAACCGGTCGTACGGCGTGTTGGCGGCGACCTGTCCGCGGATCCAGTCACGGAGTCCCTGCGCCCCCTCCTTGCCGAGAAACTTCGGGTTTACCTGGAGCAGATCCGCCCACTTGTTGGCCCAGTGCTCCACGAAGGCGTCGCTGGAGATCAGTTGCTGAACCAGTTCAGCCCGTTTGATCCGCACATCACGCTCGTCGGCGAGGAAAGCCCGCACCTGATCGGCTGTGGGGGGCAGGCCGGTGAGATCAAGCGACACGCGCCTGAGGAACTCGGCATCTGAGCAGAGCGGGGCCGGTTCGATCTGCATCGCCCGCCACTTGGCCGCCACGAGGTCGTCGATCCGGCCCCAGGATTCCGGCTGCCGCCACTCGAAGCCGGAGCGGTCTCCCATCACGGTGAGCGTGACGGCCGCGTAGGAACCCTCATACCGCACGAGGATCGGCGCCTCGCCACGTCGGAAGGCGGTCACGAGGCCGGTCGGGTCGGCCGTGGCCACTTCATTGTTGCCGCTCTCGAGAAACGCCTGACGCGTGACGTCCCGCGATGTGCCGTCGGCATAGGTCGCCACGACACGAAACTGCTGCCTGCGATCGGCAAGGTCGATCACCGCCTGCGCGGGACTCACCGCAATCTTCACGACCCTGGGCGTCGCCAGATCGAGCGGCGCGCCCTCCTCGATCCAACGACGAACCATCTGGTAATTGGCATCCTCGACGCGGGCGAGCAGGCCGCCCTGGTGGGGCACCGTCGCCGATGCCTTGAGAAGCATCAGGCTGTCGTCGGGGCTCGCGAGGTTCACGCGGCGGCTGCCGTGGTCGTCGGTGAAGGCCCGCAGGTCGAACACGGGGTCGTACCCACGAAGCGAGAGCTTGAAGCCGTTCTTCCCCTTGGCCGCACCGTGGCAGGTCCCCTGATTGCAGCCCATCTTCGTCAGCACGGGATTCACATCGCGGATGAAGTCGACAGGTGGCAGCCGACCTGCTCCCGCCACGCGGACACCAGCCGTCGCCGCGACCGCAGCCGGCCCAGAACCGTGCACCACCTGGAGCCGCGCCGTTCCGTCGGCCAGTGGCCGGACGAGTCCCCCAGGGCCAACCGACACGAGGCTCATGGCGTCGGCCGCAGCGACCTCGCCCCCTGTGCCGTCGTCCCGTACCGGGCCGAACGACACGCTCCGCGTGAGGTCGATCCGACGGCCATCGGCAAGCCGACCTGTAACGAGCAGCTGGCTCGCGGCGAACGGACCGTCGAGCACGATCTCGGCGGGCTCGATCTCGAGCGCCACAACACCGGACGGGGGGGCCGGATCGGGTTCCAGCGATGCCTCGGCCGGCCAAGGCAGTGGCGGCTTCTGCTGGGCCGCAGCGGCGGTGTCGAGCCGGGCCACGGGAAACTGCCGCGTGGCCTTTCCACCCGCATCGTAAAACCGCACGGTGCCATCGGCGCCCGCCACCGCCACCTCGCCCGAATGCGGGTGGAAAGCCACCGCGTAGAGCGCGGTCTCGGGCACCTCCACCTTCGCGAGCAGCCTGGTCGATGCGTCACGAAACTCGTCGAACGCCTTCCATTCGGCCTCGTTCCGCTGGCTTCCCTTGGTT
>CAZODJ010000052.1:0-689 GCA_964578555.1 uncultured Candidatus Kuenenia sp. | reverse complement strand
CGGCTCTCGCCCGGCACCTTCGCCATGATGTCGAGGATCGGCTTCGGCACGTCAGCTTCGAGTCCGTAGCTGGAGACGACGAGTTCACCGCTGCCATCCAGCCCGCCAACGGCCGCCACGCGCTTGCCGTCGGGAGAGAACCGGAGCCCGAATACGCGGCCGTTGACCGCATGCAGCGGGAAGATGAGATTGGCGTCGTCGCCGATCACCCGCTTCGCATGGCGGTGGATCCGGTAGGCCCGCGGCGTGCCGTCGGCACCGGCGGCCACCACGTGCTCGAGGACAGGATGCCGATCCACGGCCATCAGGCCGCCACGGAGGGCACCAGGCGTGATCGAGGTGATGTTGTCGATGAACCGCTGCGTGGCCAGCTCCGTGAGCTTCACGCTCATGTCGCGGCCGAGCGAGATCACATGGTCGCCCTTGGGCGAAAACACCGTGTCGAGTACCCAGTCTTCATGAACGCCCTGAAAGAGCACCTGCTGTCCGGTGACGGCGTCGATCGCGCGGACCGAGTTGTCGGTGCAGCCGAACGCGACGAGCTTGCCATCGGGTGACCAGGCGCCGCCATAGACCGTGTCGAACGACACCGGATGGGAGAGGAGGAGCGCGCCGTCGGCAACGCTCCAGATCTGCACCTCGCCCATGCGGGCCGGGTTGCCGCCGATCACCGCCAGCCGCGTGCCATC
>CAZODJ010000051.1:0-16038 GCA_964578555.1 uncultured Candidatus Kuenenia sp. | reverse complement strand
CGTGCTTGATCTTGGTGACGTTGTTGCCGTAGGCCGTCTCGTGGAGCTTGAGCTGGGCCTCGTTCTCGGCCAGTTCCTTCTTGGCCCGTTGCAGCTCCAAGGCAAACTTCGCAGCCGTGTCCCGCTCGCCGGCCTGCAGGTAGGCCTTCACGCGGGCTTCGAGCGAGGCGACGTGGTCGCGGTCGTTGTTCACTTGGCGGGTGACCCGCTCGACGAGCGCCCGATACTGCTCCAGCCCCTCGCGGCCGTCCTTCATCTGGTCGACGGCCTTGTCGTACTCATACTGAAGCTGCGCGATCGGGTCTGCAGTCCAGAAGAAGTTGGCGATCTTGTTCATCTGGGCGGCGAGTGCCTTCCAGAGTTTGCCGAGAATCATGGGTGGAATCTCCACACGGGGGCCGCAAGGTTGGAACGCGGACGGCCACCGCCGCCGCAAACCCCCTCGTCTTACCGTTGCGGAAGAGGGGCGTCAAACCGCCGGCAAATCCGTCAGGATCATGATAGTCGCGGGGCGTTCGGCAACCCGGCTACGGCGTGACAGTCAACCCTTCAGCGTTGTACTTTTCCCACAGCGCGTCGAGGTCTGGGGCGATGCTCGCGGCCGCTCCCACGATGAGCCAGTACCGATACCGAAACGTCGATGTCAGCCCCAGGCTGACCGTGGCGAGCGGTGCCACATGCATGCAGGGACCATCAGTCGGCTTCGTCGACAGCCCGCCACCGTGCGGCCCAAAGTTCCAGTGGGTCGTTGCCGCGGGGCAAAAGACCGCGACTCCGTCGCCGGTGGTGGTGAAACAAGCCATCACCTTGCGCGGCGGCTCGGCGCGGCCCCAAGGCGGCCCGGGAGGCTGCTTCTCGTCCCGCCATTTCCCATCGCCGAGATATGACCGGACATGCTCGAACACGCGGGTGAAATAGCAGGCAGGCAATTCCTGGTGGCAGGGTTTGGGCCCGCCCCACCGGTCACCGGCCGTGCGCCGTGATTCGAACTCGCATTCCACGACCACGACGTTGCGCATCCCCGGCTCGAAGCCCGTGCGTTGCCGCATGAGAGCGGCGGCCTCCTCATCAGGCATGTCCCAGAGCTTGGGAATCGTCTCCGTGTCGATGCGGTTATCCTGGGTGCGGGTGAGCGTTATGACCCGGGCCCAACTCCCGACGCCTCCCCCCTGGATCGGATTCCATGACCAAGGCGACCAGGACGTGTGCTGACCATCCGCCGTGCGGTCACAAGCGTCCCCGGCGTAGTACGACTGCTGGATGAGCCGCCCCGGGTCGGCGATGTTCACGACGTTTTGCGGATACCGCTTCCACGAGAGCCAGGTAATCGACCCGCCTTTCTCGCGATCGACTCCGACCGTGACCGTCCCGTTGGTGATCGTGATCAGCTGATCACGAACCGCCTGCGGCGGCTGCGCCAAGGTAGGCTGCCCCGACACAACGGCGCCGACAAGAAGGCCGGCAAAGGCTGCGCGTAGAGGATTGAATTCGGAGGAAATCATTTCCACGGAGCGGCGGGAAGGGGTGACTGACGGGACTCGAACCCGCGACCCTCGGTACCACAAACCGATGCTCTAACCAACTGAGCTACAGTCACCGTGACGATTCGACGCTCTTCGGAAGATCAAAGCTCCCCGGAGAAACGTCGTCGGTTTTTGAAGTGTAGCAGACTTTTCCCGCTTTTCAGGGTCCCGAAATGGCATTCCGCCGACCGACAGGATCGGGTCCAATCCCCATATGTGGCCAGCTATCCAGCCCGCCCCCCTCTCGGTCACGGCCCGCCCGCTCCCGGCGGCCCGGGGATTCATCTCCGATCTGGTCGGCCTCGCGCATACCATCCCGCTCTTTCCTGTCGACCGCGTGATGCCATTGGCTGACGTCGCATCCGCCCGGTCGACAGCGGCCGTGCGGGTCGGCTGGGCCGCCGTCTTCCTCAAGGCCTATGCCTGCGTGGCCGCCGAGATGCCCGTCCTCCGCAGCTGGCTGATTCGTCGGTCGATCTGGGGCCTGCCGCCGCGGGTGGCAACCGCGTCCCAGAGCGTCGCCTCGATCGCGATCAACCGCACCGACAGCGGTGACGACCGCCTCTTCTTCGCCCGGCTCCCGCATCCGGAAAGCCGCAGCCTGCCCGACGTTCAACAGTTTCTCGATCAGTGCGTGGCCGCTCCGACTGAGGAGGTCTTCGGCCGACAACTGCAGTTGGAGGCGTTGCCAGGGCCGCTCCGCCGCGCCGTGCTCTGGTGCAATATCAACTCGGCGTCCGTCAAGCGGTGCACGCGGATCGGCACCTTCAGCCTCTCCACGCTCGCCGGCCTCGGGGCCAGCAATCATGGCCACCCCACGATCTGCACGACGAGCCTCTCGTTCACACCGCTGGAGACCGACGGCCACTGCCGCGTGACGCTGATCTGTGATCACCGCGTGCTCGACGGCGCCACCGCCGCCAAGGCCCTCGGGGCCCTTGAGGCGATGCTCCGCGGACCGATCGTGGCAGAGCTGCAAAGCCTCAGGACGGCTCCGCTGGCGGCGGACGGTCGTGAAGCCGCCGCCTGATCTCGGCAAGCCGCTCGCCAAGATCCCTCTCCATGCCGCGGTCGGTCGGCTCGTAATACCGCTTCTCGATGCCGAGATAGTCTTGCGCCGCGATCCCGTCGGGGGCGTCGTGGGAATACTCGTAGCCCTGGCCATGGCCGAGTCGCTTGGCCCCGGCGTAGTGCTTGTCTTGCAGGTGCCGCGGCACGGGAATCACCGCCTTCTCACGGACATCGTGGCGGGCAGCCCCGATCGCCGTCGTGCAGGCGTTGCTCTTGGGCGCGAGTGCCAGATAGGTCACGGCCTGGGCGAGCGTGAGCTGACACTCGGGCAGCCCCACGAACTCCGTCGCCTGCATCGCGGCCACGGCGATCAGCAGGCTCCGCGGATCGGCGTTGCCGATGTCTTCGCTGGCGAGGATCACGAGCCGCCGCGCAAGAAACCGCACGTCCTCGCCCCCTTCGAGCATCCGGGCGAGCCAATAGAGGCCGGCATCCGCGTCGCTGCCCCGAATGCTCTTGATGAGCGCGCTGGCGCAATCGTAGTGGGTGTCACCAGAGTCGTAGCGGATCGCCTTGCGCTGCACACTCTCCTGGGCGAGATCAAGCGAGAAGGCCAGCGGCCGCTCGGCACTCGATAGCACGCCGATCTCGAGCGCCCCGAGCGCCCGACGGGCATCGCCGTCGGATGTCTCGACGAGAAACTCGAGGGCCTCCGGCGCGAGCGTCACCTGCTCCGCGCCGAGGCCATGCTCGCGGTCGGCCAGCGCGTGCTGGATGACCCGCGCAATATCGTCACGACCGAGGGCCTCCAGTTCGAAAATCCGGCTGCGGCTGACCAGGGCGCTCGTGAGAGCGAAGAACGGGTTTTGCGTGGTGGCCCCGATGAGGGCGATGACGCCGTTCTCGACGTCGGGCAGGAGCACGTCCTGCTGGGCCTTATTGAAGCGGTGAATCTCGTCGATGAAGAGACACGTCCGCTGGCCGTCGTCCTCCAGCCGTCGCCGGGCCGCTTCGAGCACGTCGCGAACGTCTTTCACACCCGAGGCCGTGGCGGAGAGTTCCACGAATCGCCGCTTCGTCTCGTGGGCGATGATCTCGGCGAGAGTCGTCTTGCCGACACCCGGCGGGCCGTAGAGGATCACCGACCCGAGTCGGTCGGCCTCGATCAGCCGCCGCAGGAGCGTTCCCTTCCCGACCACCTTTTCCTGGCCGACGTAATCCGCCAGCCGCCGCGGTCGCATCCGCGCCGCTAGCGGGGCGGCCCGCGCCACATTGGCTGCCCGCGCGGCGGAAAACAGATCGGCCATCGGCCCCTCACTCTGTGGGAATATCGATTGCCACCGACTCCACGACGGCCCCCTGCTCGTCGCGAATGGCGAGTGTCACTGCCGCCAGCGGAACCTGCCTGTTGGTTGACTCCTTCCAGTCGATTTCGATGGTGCCGAAGTTGGTGCCGTGGTAGCGGTCGCCGACACGAAACCGGTTCGGCTCCTGCGGTTCCGGACGGCGGATCGCCTGATTGAGGCTGCTGGCAGTGAGGTCATAGAGCGGATAGCCGACCGTCTCAGCACCGGCGGGAATCCGGCTGATCTCGGCGGCATGCCGGTCACCGCTGACGAGGATCACGCCCGTCGCCCCCGACTGCCGGATCGTTTCGAAGAGCCGCGCCCGCTCCGCGGGAAAATTTGCCCATTTCTCGAAGCCGTGCTCCGTCGCCGCCACCTGGATGCTCGACAGCATGATCCGAATCTCGGCCGGCTCCTCGAGCGCCGTGGCCAGCCAGGCCCACTGTTCGGCCCCGAGGACCGTGGCGGCCGGGTCAGGATCGGGCACGTATGGCCCCTGCCCTGCCACCCGCTCCACACGGGCAAGTGCCTTGAGTGGCGAGCGGTGATACCGCGAGTCGAGACAGATGAACTGCACGCTTCTGCCCGGCGGGCCGCAGGTGACCGCGCGATAGATGCCCTCTTGCTTCCGGAGCGGTGAGTCGGCTGGCGCGCCGAAGAAATCGCAAAACACCTGCTGCGACTCGCGGCGGCGCGGATACTCGCGGCCGCCGTCGTTGACCCCGTAATCGTGGTCGTCCCACACGGCGATGATCGGCACAGCACGGCGCAGCGGGGCGAAGCCGGGATTGGCTGCGAGTGCGTCATACTTGGCCCGCATCTCGGCCATGTCCTCGGTGTCGGCGTAGATATTGTCGCCGAGCAGCAGGAACACGTCAGGCTGGAAGCGGCTCACCGCGTCCCAGATCGGCTGCGGGCGATTCTGGCGGATACAGGAGCCGACCGCGATCCGCGTGACGGGGCGGGCCGGATCGAGGTCGGCTGCGTGGACCGCCGCGAACCCGATCACGGCCGCGAGCAGCCATCCGCCACGCTGCAGGGAAGCCGTAGCATTCATGATGGATGCAGTGCATCTCATGACGGCTGCGGCGCATCGGCGCCGGCCCAGACAAATTCGATCGCCGCATCGATGTCGGGGTGCAAGCTCTTGTGCACTGGGCAGGTGAGGGCCGCCTGCTCGAGGAGCGATCGCTTGGGATGATCGGGCGGCAACGGGATCGTAAGCCGCGTCCGCAGCGAGGCGATTCGCCGCGGTGGCGCCTGAGTCATCTCCTTGACCGTCTCCACCTGCATGCCGACGAGGTCGATGGCATGCCGCTCGGCTGCGATCCCCATGATCGTCATCATGCAGGCCCCGAGGGCCGTGGCCACGAGATCAGTGGGCGAAAAACTCTCCCCCTTGCCGTGATTGTCGATCGGGGCGTCGGTCACCAGCGTGGTGCCCGAAGGGCCATGGGTGGCCTCACATCGCAGCCCCCCCTCATACATTGTCCTGATCTTCACCATGGGTCCGCGTTCCTGCGAGAAAAAAGTGCCGCCACCAGATCTGCACCGGCTGCCTATAAATGAGGGTCGTAAGTTTACCCAAATTTGGTGGCTGGCACCTTTTCTCCGATGGGATTTCACACGCTCCGTTCCTGTGTTGATACGCTTCGTGGCGAGGGCCACTTGGTGGAGATCGACCATCCCGTCGATCCCTGCCTCGAGATCGCCGAGATCCAGCGGCGGCTGTTTCGAGCCGGAGGGCCGGCCGTGTTGTTTACGCGGCCCAAGGGCTCGGCCTTCCCGATCCTCACGAATCTCTACGGCACGCAGGCGCGGATCGAACGGATTTTCGCCGACACGTTCGACCGCGTGCGCCGACTGGTGGAGCTCAAGATCGACCCGACCGAGGCCCTCAAGAAGCCCTGGCGGTACTGGCGGAGCCCCTACGATGCCCTCTCGATGCTGCCGAAGATGGTGCGGTCGGGCCCGGTGCTTGCCCGCGAGGTGTCGCTCTCCCGGCTACCGCAGGTGACGAGCTGGCCCGGCGACGGCGGACCGTTTGTCACGCTGCCGGCGGTCTACACAGAAACTCCGGGCCGCCCTGGGCCACAGCATGCCAACCTCGGCATGTATCGGGTGCAGCTGGCGGGCAATGCCTACGAGCCCGACGGCGAGGTGGGCCTCCACTATCAGCTGCACCGTGGCATCGGTGTGCATCACACGGCGGCATTGGCCCGCGGGGAGCCGCTCAAAGTGGCAATCTTCGTCGGGGGCGCACCGGCGCTGGCGCCTTCGGCCGTGATGCCGCTGCCAGAGGGGCTTTCCGAGCTCACGTTTGCAGGAGTCCTCGCCGGCCACCGCATCCCGATGATCCGTCGCCAAAACCGGCCGGCGATCTATGCCGAGGCCGACTTCGTGATCGAGGGCACGGTGCTGCCCGGGGCGACGAAGCCCGAGGGCCCCTTTGGCGACCATCTCGGCTACTACGCCCGGAAGCATGAGTTTCCCGTGATGCGGGTCGACCACGTCTGGCACCGGCTCGATGCCATCTGGCCGATCACCGTCGTGGGCCGGCCGCCTCAGGAAGACACGCTCTTTGGCTGGCTGGTGCACGAGCTTACCGGCCCGGTGATCCCGACTGTGCTGCCGGGCGTGAAGAGCGTGCATGCCGTCGATGCCTCCGGCGTGCACCCGCTGCTGCTGGCCGTCGGCAGCGAACGCTACCTCCCGTGGCGAGCCGCCGACCGGCCGGCCGAACTGCTCACGCAGGCCTCGGCCATCCTCGGCCAGGGGCAGCTCTCGCTCGCCAAATACCTCTTCATCATCGCGGCGGGCGACGCCCCCGGGCTCGACGCCCACGACATCCGCCCCTTCCTTGCCCACCTGCTTGAACGGGCCGACTGGCAACGCGACTGCCACTTCCACACTGAGACCACGATCGACACTCTCGACTATTCAGGCAGCGGGTTCAACGTCGGCTCGAAGCTCATCGTCGCCGCCCGTGGCCCGGCGATCCGCACCTTGCCGCACGAGCAGCCTGGGGCGATGCCGCTTCCCGACGGGTTCACGAAGCCGCGGGTCTGCCTGCCTGGTGTCTTGGCGATCGAGGGCCCGCGGATTGAGCCGCGGCCCCGGCTCGATGCGGCAAGCGACGCGGCGATCTGGGAGCAGGCAGCAGCGGCCCCGTGGGCGGCCGACCTCGCGCGGCTGACGATGGCGATCGGGCCGGAGCACCCGTTGCGGGCGTGGCCGCTCGTGGTGGTGGTCGACGACGCCGATTTCACGGCGGCAACGCTTGAAAACTTTTTGTGGGTGACGTTTACGCGATCAAACCCCGCGGCCGACGTGCACGGCGTCGATGCCTTCGTGCATCAGAAGCACTGGGGCTGCCGGGGGCCGCTCGTGATCGATGCGCGACTCAAGCCGCACAACGCGCCGCCAGTCGAAGAGGATCCCGTCGTGTCAGCCCGCATCGACGAACTCTGTAAGCAGGGCGGCCCACTGGCAGGGCTGATCCCGCAGTAAGCCGCTCCCCGGGCCTCCACTCAGCCGCAGGGCGCAAGCCCGCGGGATGACGCCGGCGTCGATTGCACTGCAGCCCCCGGGCTCGCGCCCGGGGCTGGGTGGACGGCCTGCGCAGGCTGGTGCATCACACACTCAGCCGCCAGCCGGCGGGATGACGGGGGCTTACGAGAGCGAACGGATGTTCGCCAAGAAACCCGAGGCCACGACGGCGAGGGTTTCGTGCAGCCAGCCGTCACCCGATCGAGGTGATCTTCACCTTCGTCGAGAGCGACCGATGACCGGTGCGACGGCGGTAGTTCTTGCGACGGGCAAACTTCTGTACGTAGATCTTGTCGCCCTGCACGGGGCCCACTACCTCGGCCTTCACCTTGGCGCCCTTCACCAGCGGCACACCCATCTTGAGCGTGCCAGCCTCGCTGACGGCAAGCACCTTGTCGAAGACCACCTCGCTGCCGGGCGGCGCATGACGGAAATCGATCTCGAGTTCCTGCCCTTCCATCACGCGATACTGCCTCCCACCATCGGCGATGACGGCGTAGAGGTGATTCGAACCCGCCATGCTGGCGGCGTGGGTTGCTGCGGTGGTGGCCATGACTCGTTACCTATCTCGTGCGAGGCTCAAAAAAGGGAAATGAGAGAATACCGACGCCATCGCCCCGGGTCGAGTGGGCCCAAAAAAGCCCGTCCTCGACCCGGGCGACGTCGATTCACGGAAACCGGACGGCTCTGCCGTCGGCATCCCAGGCCTCGAAAACGAGGTGCTCTGGCGACACGCCGTCCTTGCCGACAACGTGCAGCTGGATGTGCGTCATGTCCTCAAATTGGGCCATCTCCCGCCGCTTCCGGTTGTTGATCCAGGTGGCCACGTCGTCGTGTACCGAGATGTCGAGCCGGGTGACGTCGTCCCGCGTGGCGGACAGGTGCAGCGTCCGCATCACCTCGATCGCCATGCTCTCAGCCGTCTTCACCATGCCCGTCCCGGTGCAGGTGGGGCAGTCGCGGAAGATGCTCTTGCGGAGCGACGGACGGATCCGCTGCCGGGTCATCTCGATCAGGCCGAAGGGACTCGTTCGCAACACCTTCGTGCGGGCGCGGTCCCGCTTGAGCGCGTCATGGAGCGCCTTCTCGACATTGCGGCGATACTTCTCCTTCCGCATGTCGATAAAGTCGTTGACGATCACGCCACCGAGGTCACGGAGCCGCAGCTGCCGGGCGATCTCCTTGGCCGCGATCAGATTCATCTGGTAGGCGTTTTCCTCGGCGCTCTTTTCGGTACGAAACGACCCCGAGTTGACGTCGATCGCCACCAGGGCCTCCGTGGTGTCGATCACGATCGACCCGCCTCCCTTGAGCGGCACCTTCCGCTGATACATCCGCCCGATTTCGTCCTCGAGGCCGTAGCGATGGAAGAGCGGCTCCTTGCCGTCATAGAGCTGCAGACGCGAGGCATATTTGGGCATCACGAGTTCGAGAAACTCGCGGGCCCGCTCGTAGGCGGCCGGCTCATCGATCAGGATCCGCCCCACGTCCTCCGTGAACATGTCACGGATCGTGCGGATGATCATGTCGCTCTCCTGGTAGATGTCGATCGGCGCCGAATACTTTCGCATCCGGCGGACGATGCTCTTCCAGAGGTTGAGCAGGTAGGCCATGTCGCGGGCCATCTCCGATTTGGTCCGCTCGGTGCCGGCCGTCCGCACGACGAAGCCCACGCCCTTGGGCGGCTGCAGGTCGAGCATGATGTCGCGGAGCAGCCGTCGCTCCCGCTCGTCATCGATCTTCTTCGAGATGCCCACGCGGCCCAGCGGCGGCATGAGCACGAGATAGCGGCCGGGGATCGAGATGTAGGTGGAGAGCGTCGGCCCCTTGGTGCCGAAGCCCTCCTTGATCACCTGCACGAGCACCTCGTCGCCCCGCCGCAGAATGTCTTGAATCGGCGGCTTCACCCGCGGCCGGTCACCGATCCGCGGCTTCCGCTGGCCCCGGCGGGGCCCTTCTCCTTCTCCGTCGCCGCCGGCGGGCCGCCCCGCTGGTTCAGCCATCTCGAAGGCCTTGTCGGGGTCGAGTCCGCCCTGCCGGTAGTACTGCGGCTCGATGTCGCTGATGTGCAAAAAGCCATTGCGGCCCACGCCGAAGTCGACAAATGCCGCCTGGATCGAGGGCTCGATGTTGACCACACGCCCCTTGTAGATGTTGCCGACGTAGTTGTCGGCGCTGGTCCGCTCCACATAGAGCTCCTCCAGCACGCCGTCTTCCATGATCGCGATCCGGCATTCTTCCGGCTGCGACACGTTAATGAGCATTTCCTGTTTCATGGGTCTTCCTCATGGTCACAAGCCGCCCGCTGGGCGGCCCCCGCCGTCAGGCGGTCTGTTCCGAGAGCAGGCGACGCACCTGGTCGCGCAAGAAGGCCTTCACCTCGCGCGCTCCGTCCATCGCGAGCACCCGCTCGGCGATCCTGCGGCATTCGGCGACCGAAACACTTCGGCACACCTGCTTTACTTCCGGGATGGCGCTGGCCGGCACGCTGAGCTGCCGCAGACCGAGCCCCAGAAGCAGCTGCGTGTACATCACGCTGCCGCTCATCTGTCCACACACCGAGGCCGGCACACCGGCCTCACGAGCCACGTCCAGCGAATGCCGCAGAAGCCGCAGCACCGCCGGATCGCATGCGTTGTAGAGGTCGGCGACCTCCTTGTTGCCCCGGTCAACCGCCAGCGTGTACTGGATCAGGTCGTTGGTGCCCACCGAGACGAAGTCGACTTCCTTCACGAAGGCATCGAGCATCACCGCGGCGGCCGGGGTCTCCACCATGATCCCCACCGGCATGCTGCGGTTGAAGGGGATCCCGTGTTCGGCAAGGTCCTCCATCACGTCGGCCAGCACCATGCGAGCCTGCCGGAGCTCCGTGATCGTGGAGATGAGGGGAAACATCACCCGCACGTCCCCCAGGGCGCTCGCCCGAAGGATCGCCCGCAACTGCGTGCGAAACATCGGCAGCTGCCGCAGCGAAAGGCGGATGCTCCGCAGGCCGAGGCACGGGTTGCGCTCCTCCTCGGGCGTCGTCTCGGTGAGCATCTTGTCGGCCCCGAGATCGACCGTGCGGATCACGACCGGCTTGTCGGGCAGCGCCTTCACCACTTCGCTGTAGGCGGCGAAGTGATCCTCCTCGGTCGGTTCCCTGCGGCTCGTGAGATAGAGAAACTCGGTGCGGTAGAGGCCGATGCCATCGCAGCCGCGGCTGATGCACTGCTCCACCTCACTGGGAAACTCGATGTTGCCCATGATCTGGATCGACACGCCGTCGGTGGTCTCCGCCGGCAGGTCGCGGAGCCCCTCGAGCTTCGCCTGGGCCGAATGGGCCGCCTCGACCTCCAGCCGGTAGCGGGCAATCGTCTCCTCGTCGGGCTGCAGGATGACGAGCCCCTGATTGCCGTCGAGGATCACCGGCTCGCCGCCGGAGACGTCGGAAAGAAACGGCCCCACACCCACCACGGCGGGAATCTCGAGCCCCTCCGCCACGATCGCGGTGTGGCTGCCGGGGCCGCCGAGCTCCGTGGCGAACCCCTGCACGAACCGGCGGTCGAGGTTGGCCGTCTCGCTCGGCGTGAGGTTGTGGGCCAGCACGATCACCGGCTGCGAGATCGCCGCGAGCGTCTCCCGTCGCTGCCCCAGCAGATTGCGAAGGAGGCTCTTCTCGATGTCGTAGATGTCGTGAGCCCGGTGCGAGATGTGGTTATCGAGGCTCTGAAACACCTTCGCGTAGCGGCGGAGCGTGCGGCTCACGGCGTATTCAGGCCACCAGTTGCGGTCGCGGACCGCCGCGGTGAGTTCCGCCTGCAGCTTCGGATCGTGGAGCATCGCCAGGTGGGCATCGAAGATGGCGGCATACTGGCCGCCGAGTTCCGACTTGATGGCGTCCCTGTCCCGCTCGATCTCGCGGGTGGTGTCGGCAACGGCATGAGCCAGCCGCTCGAGTTCCGTGTCGACCGCGCTCCGGGCGACGAACCGCCGGGGAATACGGAAGCCCTCGCTATCGAGAACGAGCGCCTCGCCGATCGTGACGCCGGCGGAAACGGCGATGCCCTGGAGTTTCAGCATGGGGGCGCATTCCGCGCGCCGGCTGCGACATCACGACTGAAGAGATCGCCTCGCGGCCCACCGCAGCGATCGGCATCTTCAGGGGATTCGCGCCTGGCGGGTCGTTGCGGCTCCTGTGTCTGGGATAAAAGGTCGAAAAATACGGTCAGGATTGGGTCTGATGTTCTGAATCGTTGAAATTACGGTCGAAGAGCCGCCCGATGGCCGCCACCGCCTCATCGGCGTCGGGCCCGGTCGCCTCCACCACCAGCCGCGTGCCCGCCTCGGCGGCGAGCGTGAGCAGATCGAGGATGCTCTTGCCGTCGACCCGCTGGGCCGAACCGACCACCTCGATCCGCGATTGCCACCGCTGTGCCTCGCGGGCGAGCAGGTCGGCCGGACGGGCATGGAGCCCTTGCGGGATGCCTACCACGACCTCTCGAGAAACGGTTTGTTGGCTCATCGTCATGCTGTTGATCTTGTCGGTCTTGTCGTCGGTCGCAGCGCGGATCATGACACGATCCCGTGGCTATCGGCCTCTTCCAGCAGGTGCTGAATGTCTTCGGGCGTCTTCGCCGCCTTGAGCAGCCGGCAGAAGGCATCGTCGCGCAGTTGCCGCGAGATGTTTTCCAACGCCCTGAGATGGTCGCCCGGTCGGTCTGGCGGAGACACGAGCAGAAAAAACAGGTGCACAGGCTCGCCGTCGAGGCTGTCGAAATTGATGCCTTGCGGGCTCACAGCGACGGTGCCGACAAGCCGGTTGACGCTCGGGTGCTTGGTGTGGGGAACGGCCACGCCCCGGCCGATGCCGGTGCTGCCCAGATCCTCCCGCTTCATGATCGCCTTGATGATCCCTTCCATATCATCGATCGAGATCCGGCCGGCGGCGACAAGCGCCTGCACCATCTCGCGAATCACGCCTTCCTTGGTCGTGGCGTCGACATGCGAGCGAATGGCGTCGAGCGTGACAAAATCTGAAAATTTCATACGGAAGTGCGGTTCTTTCGTGATCAGGACCGTCGAGCGGTGTCGGCGTTTTTGTGGTCGCGGACTTTTTCCTTGTGCTTGCGGAGTTGCTGCTCGAGCTTTTGCACTGCTCCGTCCACGCTCCGCCACAGATCGGCAGAGGTCTCGTGGCTCACCATGTCGTGAAAGTGTTCGGCCTTGGCAATGATTTCCACGGTGGGCAGCGTGTGATGCTCAAGGTCGACCGTGACGTCGAGGGCGGTCAGGCGGTCGAAGTACCGTTGGAGCCGCGACACCTTGGCAGAGATTTTCGACTGCGAAGCCGGGCTCAAATGCCCATGGCGGGCTGAGACATTGATTTGCACTGGCGATCCTTTTGAGAAGCGGCGGGGAGGCCGCCCATGGGCTGCCTCTCCGAGCGGCCCGGGCAGCCTTCGAGCCGAAGTTGGAGCATATCACCCAACGCGACGCTTCCACAAACGCGGGCCACAATCCTCGCGTGCAACGCACGTCCCGCCCGCTCACCGGCTGGTGTTTCGCCGGATGGCCTGTTTCTCCAATTGGGTTCGCCACCATGCCGCGCCCTGCCGGCGCATCTCCTCCAATCCATCCGGTCGATACCGAATGCGGTCGGATGCCGCCGGCTGCACGATCTCAAACAGATTCTTTGCGGCATACCGCCGCACGACGAGGTCGGGGTCATTGAGCGCCTCCACGAGCTCGGCATCCGCCCCGGCAGCGAGAGCGGCGTCACTGACGCCGCGGGCCAGGGCGAAAAGCTTCTCGCCCTTCCCTGGCGGCCCGCGCTTTTGCAGCGTGGCCTCCAGTTTGGCAGCTGAGTTGGCCCCGCGGGCCAGGGCCAGCGGCACCGTCGCCGCCTCGAGGGCCAGCCACTGAGAGGCTTCCAACTGCTCCCCCGGCCGGTCGGCCGAGAGCAGGATCACGAGTTCGTCATACTCACCGAGCAGGGCAAGCGTTGCCGCCGCCAGGGTCCGGTTTTCAGCGCGATGACCGATGGCCATGTCGTGGAGCGAATCAAAGAGTGGACGGGCCTGCTGCAGTGCGGCCGCCAGCGACTCGGCAGCCCGACGGGCGAGCGGGTCGATCGGCTCTGCACCGCCCGCCCAGCCAAGGCTTGTCCGCCGCTCGGTCACAGCACGATCGGGCCGGGTGCTGTCCCACACCAGTGCCGAGCGGGCTTCGAGCATGCCCTCCTCGGCGATGCCGCCCAGGAGTCCGACGGTCGACGGGTCAGCCGGGCTGGCCATCGGCAGCTGCCGCCAGCCGAGGCCGCCGGTCGTCGACATGACCGTAGCCACCATGCGGGCCGGATCGACGGCGGGGTCATCGCCGGGGCGACGCTCCAACTCCACCGCTGCGGCCACGGGCTCGGTGAGGCCAGCCGTGACCACTCCATGAAGCCGGCCGGCGGTGATGCCGAGTTGTCGATCGGCCGTCATCGCGCGGGCGATGATGCGGCCGATCACGACCGTGATTCGGGGCGTGCCGTCGGGATCGATCGACAGCGTCGCCTGGGTGCCGCGGAGAAGCTTTACGCCGATGCCGCCGACATCGATCTCGGCATCGCCGCCCGGCGGGACCACGAGCTCCTCTCGTTCAGTCAGCGGTTCCCCGGCTGGAAAATAGACCCACGTCTGCCGACCGGCCCGCAGCACGCGATGCAGCAACACACCGCCAGGCCCCACCACACCGATATCAGCGACGTCGTCAGTGGCAGGGGCCGGCGGCGACTCGGCGGAATCGTCTCGTTTCGGCATGACCGTGGCGGGCGTCGCCGCAATGGCCAAGGCATCGCCCTGGGGCACCCGCGGCTGCTCTGCCAGCGGCAGCGAATCGACCGGCACGATCACCTGAGCCGTCATTTTTTCGGTTGCATCGCCCTTCGCTGATGCAGTTCCGCTCGCTGCCGGCATCGGCTCTGCGGCTGGCTCGGCCCGCGGGGCCGATGGCTGCTCAGCAGGAGTCGTTTGTCCGGCCGCCAACGCTGCGGCGTCGGTTGCGACCGGCATGTCCACGGCACCGCGTGCGTTGGCCTCCGCTTCTTCCGTCGCCGCGGCGGGCTGCTGCGGCTTGTCCTCGGCGGGCTCTTCTCGCTCCATAGGCTTCGCGACCGCCACCGGTTGCTCCACGCGTTTCGCGGCTACCTCCCGACCATCACCGGTGACCTTCCAGGCAAGCACACCGCCGGCTAGGAGCAACACGAGCAGGGCCACGGCAGCCGATGCCCAGGCCAGCCAGGGACGGCGCGACGGGGTTCCGGAGCCGCTGCCGCTGACGAGAGCATCGGTTCGCGGTGCATGCCGTGCTTGCTCGACCGCTGCCCGCACCACAGCCGCGTTTTCCCGCGCCTCGTCGCGTTCGGCCGCTGTCGCCTCCACGGCAGCGCGATGGTGGAAGAGCTGGAGCAGTCGCTCATGGCTGGCAGCATCGAGCGGCTTCACTGCCGTGTCGTCGCGGGCGACCTCAGCGAGCAGTTCATGGCAGGCGGCCACCTCCGCAAGATGCAGGTCGGATTCAAGGCAGATCTTTTCGAACGCAGCCAGGCGGTCCGCCGGCAGCGAGTTATCAAGAAACTCGGCGACGGAATTGGGGTCGTCGGCGAGACCCCGGCCGTGGAGTTTTGGTGCGGGAATCTCCGGCCGTGCCACCGCCCGCCGGATCCGCTTGATCAGGCTTTCGGCGGTCGCATTGCCATCCACCTGACTCGCGAGGTCGGCGCGGGCTGCGGCGGGCAGGATGCCATCGAGATAGGCCAGGAGGGTGCGGAGCGTGAGTCGCATGGGCTTGGATCAGCGGAGGGGAAAGGAATCGAGGCAAACGAGAGACGCCACCAGAAGAGTGGCACGATCGGCCGGTTTTCGTAGAAAAATTCCTCATTCGGCCAGAAAATCAGCAGCGCCGACCCAAAACTGGCGGCCTGCGTATAAAAGGTTGGTACGACGGGAGTTCGGTAGGAGGCGTTGATGACAGCCATGTCTAGCCATCGCCGTCAGGCGATCCTGCGCGAAGCAGCCGGCTATATAGAGCTTGGTGAACTGCTCGTGCAGCCCGATGTGCCGACACCGCCGCACGCCGCAAAATTGCTCCTGCGTGGCCTGGCCGCAGTCCGGCAGCTTCCTGAGCCCACCCGCTCCCGGCCCGACGCCCGCCTTCTGGAGGGAGAAGCCTTGCGGGCCTTGGGGCGGTTTGAAGAGGCGATCACGCCCCTCACTGCCGTGGCCGACGAGCATCCCGAACGAATCGAGGCCTGGCTCGGCCTGGGCTGGTGCCTCAAGCGGATGGGGCGGCTCGACGCCGCGATCGACGTGCTGAGGAAGGGTTTGGCGGCCTCCCCCCAACAGCCGATCCTGTTCTACAATCTGTCGTGCTACTACTCGCTCGACGGCAACGTGGCGGCTGCTGTCGAGCATCTCACCCAAGCCATCGCGCTCGATGATCGGTTTCGTGACCTCACCCAACTCGAGCCCGATTTCGATCCAATCCGCAAGGATCCTCGCTTCCTCGCCGTCACGCATATCACGGTCTAGCTTCACGTGGCAAAAGCCCTCCGTGGCCTTTTGCCACTTGGCCGGTCGGTCGAA
>CAZODJ010000050.1:0-16144 GCA_964578555.1 uncultured Candidatus Kuenenia sp. | reverse complement strand
ACACTACCGAGAGTCTGCTCGTGCACGGCGTGACGACCGGCCTCGAGGCCCGCTGGTAGGCCCGGCCGCCTGGAACAGGACCCCGAACGCATCGAGAGCCTCGCCCGTGTAGCTCCGGAGCAGATCACCAGTTCCGCCGGCTGCGAACCGCCGGGCATGCACCACCAGATCCTCCGGCGGACCCTCGCAGACGATCTGCCCACCGCCGGCGCCGGCCTCCGGCCCCATGTCGAGCACCCAGTCCGCCGCGGCGATCACCTCGAGGTTGTGCTCCACCACGAGCACGGTGTTGCCCGCATCGACCAGCCGCTCGAGCACGTGGAGGAGTTTCTCAATGTCGGCAAAGTGCAGCCCCGTCGTCGGCTCGTCCAAGATGTAGAGCGTGCGGCCCGTGCCCGGCTTGGCCAGTTCCCGCGAGAGCTTGACCCGCTGGGCCTCGCCCCCCGAAAGCTGCGGCGCCGGCTGGCCGAGCGTGATGTAGCCCAGGCCCACGTCGACCAGCGTGCCGAGGATCCGCGCGATGTGCGGCACCGTTTCGAAGAGCTGCGCCGCATCGGCCACGCTCATCTCGAGCACGTCGGCGATCGATTTGCCATGCCACTTGGCATGGAGTGTCTCGCTCGAATAGCGGCGGCCCTTGCAGGCCTCGCACTCCACCCACACGTCCGGCAGGAAGTGCATCTCCACCCGTCGCTGGCCGAGACCCTCGCAGGCCTCGCACCGACCCCCCGGCACATTGAATGAAAACGTCCGCTGCGTGAACCCACGGGTCCGCGACTCGGGAACCTTCGCATACAACTGGCGGATGTGGTCGAAGACGCCGGTGTAGGTCGCGGGAGTCGAGCCGGGCGTGGAGCCGATCGGATCCTGATCAACGAGGATCACCTTGTCGATCCCGTCGAGCCCGCGGAGCGAGTCGTGCTTGCCCGGCTGTTCCCGCGCCGCATGGAGCCGCCGGGCCAGCGCCCGCCAGAGCACCTCGAGCACCAGCGACGTTTTGCCCGAACCGCTCGGGCCCGTGACGGCGGCCAGCACGCCGAGCGGAATCTTCGCGTCGATTCCCTTGAGCGTGCGGTGGCGGATGCCGCGAATCTCGAGCCAGTGCTGCGGCTCGCGACGGCCCTGCTCCCGCTTTCGCTCGAGCACCGCATCGCAGGCCCGCCGTTTCGTGAGGTAGGAGCCCGTCACGCTCGGCTTCAGGGACGTGAGTTTTGCGGGGGCCGCGTGGGCCACGATCCGGCCCCCCTCGCGGCCGCTGCCGGGGCCGAAGTCGAGGGCATGGTCGGCCGCATTGACGACATCCCGATCATGCTCGACGACCACGAGCGTGTTGCCGAGATCGCGGAGCTTGCCGAGCGCCGTGATCAGCCTGTGCGTGTCACGCGGGTGGAGGCCGATCGTCGGCTCGTCGAGCACGTAGAGCACGCCGGTGAGGCCGCTCCCAACCTGGGCTGCCAGCCGGATCCGCTGCATCTCGCCACCAGAGAGGCTGCCGGCCGGCCGGGCCATGTCGAGGTAGTCGAGGCCGACGTCGACAAGAAAGGTGACCCGAGACTTCAGTTCGCGGAGCAGGTCGCCGGCGATCTTCTTCTCCGCCTCGCCGATCGTCACCGTCGCCAACTCCTGCTGCAGCCGGCCGAGTGGCATCCGGCACCAGACATCGAGCGTGCGGCCCCACAGTGTGACGGCGCTGGCCACGTCGGCCAGCCGACTGCCACCGCATTCGCTGCACGGCACTTCGCCCATCACGGCATCGACCTTGCCCCGCAGGCCGACGACCAGCCGCGCCGCCTCCTCGCAGGCAGCCTCCAGCCCCTTGAACTGGTAGGAAAAACCTTTCGCATCGATCCACTTCTCACCGGTGCCTTCGAAGAGCACCCGCTGCTGCAGACCGGAGAGGTCGGCCAGGGGAACGTGGGCCGGCAGGCCGGTCGCCTTGCAGAGGGCCTCGAGCATCACGCGGCCCACCGGTGCAGACAGCGACGGCCAGAGATCGAGGGCCCCGTCGGCGAGTGATTTCGACGGGTCACGGATCAGCGCCGCGTGTTCCACGCCGGTGCGGGTGCCGAGGCCATCGCAACTGGTGCACCAGCCGAGCGGGCTGTTGAACGAGAACTGCCGCGGCTCGAGTGGCTTGAAGCCGCGGCCGCATGACGGGCAGGCGAGTGAGCGGCTGAGCACCTCCACCGGCCAGTCGGGCTCGTCGGCCCCCTCGACCGCCCGCGCGACGAGCATCGTGCCACCGCCAGCGGCGAAGGCCGCTTCGACGCTCTGGGCGAGCCGGCTCCGCTCGGCTGGGTTGGCCGTCACTCGGTCGATCACGATCTCGATGCGGCTTTTCCGCTTGCGGTCGAGCGTCGGCTTCTCGTCGAGGTGGACGGTCGCCCCATCGATCCGCACCCGCACATAACCGGCGGCCCGTAGGCCGGCGAACAATGCCTCGGGCGTCTGCCCCACCTTGAGTTCGGTCGGGGCGAGCAACAAGAGCCGCGTGCCTGCAGGGTGCGCGAGCAGCCGCGACACGGTCTGGTCGACGCTCTGAGAACCCACCGGCGTGCCGCAGTCCGGGCAGTGCATGATGCCCAGCCGCGCGGCCAGCACTCGGAAGGCGTCGTACATCTCCGTGAGCGTGCCGACTGTCGATCGCGGCGTGCTGCCGGTGTTGCGTTGCTCGATGGCGACCGCCGGGGAGAGCCCCTCGATTCGCTCGAAGATCGGCTTTGGCACCTGGCCGACGAACTGCCGTGCGTAGGGGGAGAGGCTCTCGACATACCGTCGTTGGCCCTCGGCGTAGAGTGTGTCGAAGGCGAGCGACGTCTTGCCGGAGCCGCTCGGCCCGCAGCAGACGGTGATCGCTCCGCGGGGAATGTCGGCATCGACCTGCTTGAGATTGTGCTGGGCCGCGCCGCGGACCATGATCGCCGGCGGTCCCGGATCCCGGGAGGCCTTCGTGATGGCGGCGAGCGTGTCTCGCTCGATCGCGGCGGCATCGGTCGGCTTGCGGTGGCGGGTCGCCCGCGGCTTCTTTGCGGCCGCGAGACGATCCTTGGCCGCCTCGAGCACCGGCACGAGTGCCCGGCCGGTATGCGACGCCTTCGCCTTGGCCACCTGCTCGGGCGTACCGGCCGTCACGATCTCGCCGCCGCCGGCGCCCCCTTCCGGCCCCAGATCGATCACCCAGTCGGCCCGCTTCACGACGTCGAGGTTGTGCTCGACGACGAGCACCGTGTTGCCCGCGTCGACGAGCCGCTCGAGCACGGTGATCAACTGTCGCACGTCTGCCATGTGCAGGCCCGTCGTCGGCTCGTCCAGAATGTAGAGCGTCTTGCCGGTCGACCGCTTGGCGAGTTCCCGGGAGAGCTTGACCCGCTGCGCCTCGCCGCCAGAGAGCGTCGGGGAGGGCTGCCCCAGGTGGAGGTAATCGAGGCCGACGTCGCAGAGCGTCTCCAGTTTGCGGGCGATGTCGGGGGCGTCGGCGAAGAGTTCCCGCGCCTCGCCGATCTCCATGGTCAGCAGGTCGGCGACGTTCTTGCCTTTCCAGCGAACCTCGAGCGTGTCCTTCGCGAATCGGGTGCCGCCGCAGACCTCACAGGTCATCCAGATGTCGGCGAGAAAGTCCATGTCGAGACGCGTCGAGCCGTTGCCCTCGCAGGCCTCGCAGCGACCGCCGGCCACGTTGAAGCTGAAGCGGCCCGCCTTCCAACCGCGCTTCTTCGCGTCGGGCAGCATCGTGAACAGCTTGCGGATGTCGTCCCAGACCTTCACGTACGTGGCCGGATTGCTTCGCGGCGTCCGCCCGATCGGCGACTGGTCGATGACGATCACTTTGTCGAGCTGCTCGGCTCCGTGGATCGCGTCGAACGTTCCCGGGATGGCCGCTTCGCTTCCCAGCCGCCGTCGTAACTCCGGCTCGAGCACGTCGCCCACGAGTGAGCTCTTGCCGCTTCCCGATACACCGGTCACGCACACGAAGAGGCCGAGCGGAATCTCGACATCGACCCCCCTGAGGTTGTTGTGCCGCACGCCCGCGAGCGTGAGCGACGCGCCGCCCGGCTTCCGCCGCTGCTGTGGCACCTCGATCGCATCGCGACCGGCCAAGAAGCTCCCGGTGATGCTGCGATCGCTCTTCATGATCGCCTCGGGTGTGCCTGCGGCCACGACCTCGCCCCCCCGCTTGCCAGGGCCGGGCCCGAAGTCGACCACCCAGTCGGCGGCGCGGATCGTGTCCTCGTCATGCTCGACGACGACTACCGTGTTGCCCTTGTCGCGGAGCTGCTCGAGCGCCCCCAGGAGCTTCACGTTGTCGCGGGCGTGGAGACCGATCGATGGCTCGTCGAGCACGTAGAGCACGCCCGAGAGGCCCGATCCGATCTGGGCGGCCAGGCGGATCCGCTGGCTCTCGCCGCCGGAGAGCGTGGGCGCCTTGCGGTCGAGAGCCAGGTAGCCAAGGCCGACCTGATCGAGGAACTCGAGGCGGGAGCGAATCTCCTTGAGCAATTCGGTGGCGATCACAGCCTGTGTGTCGTCGAGTACGAGATCGGTGAGGAAGACCCGGGCATCGGCGATCGGCAGGGCACAGAGCGCGTCGAGGGACAGTTCGACGCTTGGTTCACGCCGGGTCCGGCCATCCCGTCCGGCCCGGCTTGGCGACCTCCGGTCGCTGGTGCTGACCCGGGCCTCCGGCCCTGGAGACAAATGGCCGAGAGCACCGCGGCTCGTGATCCGCACCGCCCGTGCCTGTCGCGACAGCCGTGCGCCTTGGCAGTCATGGCAGGGTGTGATGCTCATCAGCTTCTCGAGCATCCGCCGCATGATGCCGCTCTTCGCGTTCCGCCACCGGTTGGCAAGCATCGCGAGGATGCCCTCGAACTTGGTCTTGGCTCCGCGTTCCGCCCGGCCCCGCTTCCACGAGATCGTGATTTCCTCGACGCCCGTGCCATGCAGCCACACCTTCTTCTGCAGCGACGAGAGATCCTGCCAGGGTGTGTCGAGCAGCGTGCCGGCCGGCCACTTTCGTTTCTTCTCGGCATGACCTGCCACGCCGTTGAAGAGCCGCCGCATCCAGCGAGGCATGTCGCGAAACGAGCCGAGCACGCCCATGCACCCCTTCTTGAGCGACTTCTCCGGCGCCGTGATGAGCTTGTCGGGATCGATGCCATAGATGTCGCCGAGGCCGTCGCAGGTGGGGCAGGCCCCCTGCGGACTGTTGAAGCTGAAGAGCTGCGGCTCCGGCGTGGAATAGCTCACGCCGCAGTTCACGCAGGCGTATTTGCTCGACAAGATCAGGTCAGAAAAAGGGGACGCAGCTCTTTTCCCACCAGAAAAAAGAGCTGCGTCCCCTTTTTCACCGGCCACGATCACCTGGCCGCCGCCGGTTCTCAGCGCCAGTTCCACCGCCTCGGCCACCCGGCTCCGGGTCGTCTCCGACGGGACGAGCCGATCGACCACGACGTCGATCGTGTGCTTGAGGAGTTTCTCAAGCGGGGGCGGATCTTCGACGCGGCATACGGTGCCGTCGACCCGTGCCCGGGTGAATCCCTGTCGCACGAGGTCGGTGAACAGGTCCCGGTGCTCCCCCTTCGCATCGCGGACGAGCGGCGCGAGGATCATCACCTGCTCGCCGACCCGGGCGGCCAGGATCCGTTCCACGATCTGGTCGCGAGGCTGGGCCTCGAGCACCGCATCGCATTCCGGGCAGTGGGCCGTGCCGACCCGGGCGTAGAGCACACGCAGGAAGTCATGGATCTCCGTCATCGTGGCGACGGTCGAGCGGGGGTTGGTGCCGGCCGACTTCTGCGCGATCGAGATCGACGGCGACAGACCCGTGACGGCATCGACATCGGGTCGAGGCAGTTGCCCGAGAAATTGACGGGCGAATGTCGAGAGACTCTCGACGTACCGTCGCTGCCCCTCCGCATAGAGCGTGTCGAAGGCCAGGCTCGACTTGCCCGATCCGCTCACGCCCGAGAGGCATACCAGCCGGCCCCGGGGAAGCCCCACCGTGACGTCGCGGAGGTTGTGCTCACGGGCGCCGCGGACGACGATGGGAGGGGCCTTCATACCGGTGCATTGTAGCGCCTCTTCGGGCGGTCGCTGGACAGCCCCGAGACGCTGTCGTACGATCGGTTTTTCCTGCGGGAAACGGCCTCTGGGCCGCTCCCCGATCGGGGCGGTAGCTCAATTGGGAGAGCGCGGCGTTCGCAATGCCGAGGTTGGGAGTTCGATCCTCCTCCGCTCCATTTTTCCCGCCTGCGGAGCCATCCCTGGCCTCCGCAGGCTCCGCTCGACAAGGCAAAGCCAAGGTTTGCCATGTCGAGCAACCGCTCGCCTTCCCGACGGAGCGGGCTTCGCCCTCCGTCTTGGCGAGCGGGGCGGCGGCGGGTCGATGTGGCGCTCGGGCCCTCGTGGTCAGGCGGCAGTTTTCGTGACGACAGCCAGCAACATCATGGCGATCGATCCCTCCACGGAGCTGATGCTGCGGGTGCGGGACGGGGATGCCCAGGCGTTCGAACAACTCGTCGCGTTGTGGCAGGATCGCCTCGTCACGCTGTTTCTCCACCACACGGGCGACCATGCGACCGCCGAGGATCTGGCCCAGGAGGTCTTCCTGCGGGTCTATCGCGCCCGGGCCACCTACAAGCCGACGGCCAAGTTCACGACCTGGGTCCACACGATCGCCCACAACGCCGCCAGCGACTTGAAGCAGCGGGCCTACCGCCGTCGTGAACGGGGTGTGCCGATGAGCGCATCGGCCTCGTCCAGTGCCATGGGGCTGGAACAGATCGCGATCGCTGCCAGCGGTGTGCTGCCTTCCCGACTGGCCGACCGCACCGAACTGCAGGCCACCGTGCAGCAGGCGCTGCTCACGCTCAACGAACGACAGCGGATGGCCGTGCTCCTGGCAAAGTTCGAACAGTGCTCCTACGAGGAGATCGCCGCGGCCATGGGCATCACCGTGCCGGCGGTGAAATCGCTCCTCTTCCGGGCGCGTGACCAACTGAGGGAAGCCCTGCAGCCCTACGTGGAAAGGGGCGAGTCGTCATGACGGCTGACGAACGTGACGATCCGGCCACCGCACTCGGTGACATCTGGGAGGCGCTCGATTCACTTCCACGATCGGCCCCGTCGCCAGCAGCGACCGCCACGACGATCGAAATGGTCGCGATCTCGGCGCAGCATCGGTCGGCCGTCGCCGCCCGTCCTGCGCCGCAGGCTTGGGTTGCCGCGGTGGCGGCGGTGATTGCCAGTTTTCTCGGCGGGGCGGCAGCCGGCCGAGCGACCCTCCCGAGTCCCGGCGGACGAATGATGCCGCAGCAGTGGCCGCTCGTCGAGCATCTCGATCTGTTGCAAGAAGCTGGGTCGGTGGAGTTTCTTCATGAAGTCGACCGTCGGTCCTATCCGGCGCCACGATCATTTCCACTGCTGCAGCAGCCGACCGGAGACGACCCCGCCTTCGAGGTGTCCATCGGGTCGCTGCGTGGAGGGTCACTCCAGCGCGAGAGGCAGGAGCCACTGTCCGGTGAGCAACGACGGGATCTCGAAGAGCGCATGAAAGAGCTGGCGCAGCTCGACGGATCCGATCGCCGCCGGCTCGGTGAACTCGCCCGAGCCTTGGCCAACCCGGAGAACGAACACCTGGTGGAAGCGGCCAGGCTGTGGCATGCCTGGGTGGCCTCCCGTGACCCGGCCGAACGGCGGTCGATCATCAGTCTCGACACCGATGAGCGCCTGGAATGGCTCGACCGCTACTCACGGCTGCAGGCGCGGATGCCCAAAGGGCCTTTCAGCGACTGGGAGCGGCCACAGCGCCGCGGCCCACCACCGCGTGAAGAAACTCCAGCACCGCCGCGTTGAACACCGTCGGCGCCTCCAGCGGCACCAGATGGCCGGCATGGGGCACGATCAACAGCCGGGCATCGGGAAGGATCGCCTCCATTCGCTGCATGATCGCCGGTGGGGTGAACGTGTCTTCCTCACCGACGATGAGGAGCGTGGGGATCGCGAGGGACCGCATCGTGTCGGTCATATCAGGACGGTCTCCCATCGCGGCCAGCGCCGCCTGAATCGTCACCACAGGCTGCCGGTGAATCGTCTGCCGGAGCAGTTCCTCGATCGCCGCGCGGCGAGATTGGGAGCGGGCCTCGTCTGACTGTGCCAGCAGCGTGCCGAGCATGGTCTCGGCGAGAATGCCGGCGCCCCGGCGGCCCACCTTGGCAGCCAGGCCCGCACGCCCAGCCCGCGCCTCGGGAGTGTCGGCATCGAGTTTGGTGTCGCACAAGATGAGGCCACGGACTCGATCCGGGTGGCGGGCGGCGATGTGCTGGGCGACGTAGCCCCCCATCGACACGCCGCCGACGAAGGCCGGTTCGGTCACGTGCAGCGCGTCGAGCACGGCCACGGCGTCGTCTGCCAGCGCCGCGATGCTGGCGATCGGGGGCTGGCTGGGCGTGCTGCCGAAGCCGCGTTGGTCGGGCACGATGAGCCGCACCGATTCGGCAAGTGATTCCTGGGCTTCCCACATGCGATGATCGAGCGGGAAGGCGTGAAGCAGCAGCAACGGAATGCCACTGCCGCGGGTATGCACGGCGAATGGCGTGGCGCCGACGGAAAGCGTATGAGTGGAAGTCATGGCGTCGCCGTGGGCTGCCGGGCGGCGGCCCGGGCCTCGAAGGCCGCGAGGTTCAACCGGATGATCCGATTATGGGGCTCGTGCCGCATGGCCAGCCGTTGCGTGCGGATCGCGGCGGTGAGGTTGCCGACGGCGGCCTGGCAGTGGGCCAGCGTGTCGAGATAGCTGGCATTGTCGAAGGAGTCGCGGAGCGACCTGCGGGAGTAGCGAAGCGCCTTGGCGAAGTCTCCCTCGGTGTTCGACACGAGCCAGGCGTACTCGTTGTACGTGTTGGGATCCTCCGGCACCTGCCGAATCTTCTCCTCCATCCGGGCGACCGCCGCATGAATGCGGTCGAGCGTGGACTGCCGCTGCTCGGGCGTGTTGTCGGGAAGATGGTAGAGCGCGATCAGGGCGTCGACATCCGGAGCCTCGCCGCCTGCCGACGCCTCCAAGGCCAACCGCTGGGCTGCCGTATCGCCGGCTGCCGCTGCGGCACAGGCTCGGAAATAGTCGGCCCGGGCCCGCGTTTGGGCCGGGTCGCGATCAAGCTGCCGCAACGCCGGTTCCCGCTCGCCGGCATCGTCGCCGACAAGTCTGTCGAGCACGCCGGCCGCCTCGCCGTCACGGCCCCGATCGTGGAGAAACTCCGCGTACATCACCGACGCCAGCACCTGCTGCTGCGCGGGTGCCTCGTTGTCATCCACGACCGCCGTGTATTCACGGGAGGCCCAGTCACCGGCTCCCCACTTCTGCAACAGGATGCCTGCCCGCAGGCGATCGACGAAGCCCAGGCCCTGGTTCTCAAACGTGTGTCGCGCCACTTGCTCCGCCGCCACGTCATTGCCGCGGGTGCGTTCACAGATCGCTTTTGCGAACTGGACGATGAAGTGTTCGACCACCTCCTTGCTGCCGTCAGCCGGCAGATCATCGACCGCCTCCGGCAGGCCGTGGGCGGCAGCCCAGACCAACGTATCGGCGATGTTGGAGGCGGTCTGGAGCGTGTCATCACCCCCACGGGCCAGAAATTCCGTGAACACGGTGCGGAGCATGCCGCGGGCTTCTTCCGTGCGGCCGGTTTCGACGAGCATCAGCACGAGGCTACGTTCGAAGAGACGTTGCGTCGCGCGGCCGAGGTCCCCGGTGATGGCGGCGGAATTGTCGCTCTCCTCGTCTGTGGGTTTGCCAGCCGCATCGACATCGGCCGGCCGGCTCCGGTCGAGCAAGGCCACCACGTCGCGGGCCGTGTCGAGGGCCGCCAGGCGGCCCTCGACCGAGTCGGCCTGGCTGAAGGCGACGAGGCTGGCGAGCAGGCGGGCCGTCGGCCGCTGGCTTCCGCCCAAGGCCATCGTGACCCGCTCGGCGATACCGGGCCAGGCAGGGTCGCCGGGAGTCCACTCACGGGCGAGCAGGGCCGAGGCCACGCGTGATGCGGCGGCATCGCGATCCAGTCGGGCGATGCGGGTGAGGGGAGTGATGCCGGCGTCGTCATCCAGCCTGAGTAGCCAGTGCATCGTCACAACCCGTTCGGCCAGCGGCTTGGACTTATAGCCCTGCAACAAGCTGCGGGCCTCTGCGGCATCGGCGGGATCATCGACGGGGATCGATTCCACCAGCCAACTCGCTCGCAGGGCGACTTCGAGATCGTCACTCATCTCGGCCGCGGCGAGCAGTTGGTCAATGGCCGCCGCACCGAGGCTGTCGAGTTCAGCAGCAGCTCTTTCGCGGCGGCCATACTGGGGGTCGCCAAGCTGCCGGATCAATTCGGCAATTTTGTCGTCGGTCGGCCCTGCGGCCGCTGCCGCCGAGACGACGGTCGCGAACATTCCCGCCACGCCGATCCGAACAAGCCCCTTCATGGAGGCAATCCTACTCCGGCGAAAGGCCCAAGTCCCGAATCGTGACGAGTGATTCCAAGGGAATGCCGCGGGCGGCCAAGGCGTCGGCCGCGCCGGCGAGCCGGTCGATCACCGTCACGACCCGCTCGACCACAAGCCCGAACTCTTGGACGCGATCGATGGCCACCAGCGACGATCCGCCGGTCGTGATCACATCCTCCACGATCACCACCCGTTGGCCCGGCTCCACCGGGCCCTCGACGAATCGTTGCATGCCGTGCCCCTTGGCTTCCTTGCGAACCATGAAGCCCTTGAGTGGGATGCCGGCCACGCCCGCCATCGTCACCACGGCGCTCGTGACCGGGTCGGCGCCGATCGACATGCCACCGACCGCCTGCGGGAGGCTCCCGAGCGATTCCAGCCGCTCGAGAACTGCCTTGCCGACGAGCATCGAGCCATGGGCGTCGAGCACGACCTGCTTGGCGTCGAGATAATACGAGGCAGTCTTTCCCGAGGCGAGCGTGAAGGTGCCCCGTTTCAGGGCCTTCGTGCCGACCAGGT
Source organism: uncultured Candidatus Kuenenia sp. (assembly GCA_964578555.1). Lineage (GTDB taxonomy): Bacteria > Planctomycetota > Planctomycetia > Pirellulales > UBA1268 > CACORA01. The sequence goes on along the minus strand of CAZODJ010000050.1, from coordinate 5,137 downwards.
CGACCAGGGCGGACGTGAGCGGAGAGTGAGGCGGAGCGGAAGGGGAAGGTGTCATGGACCGTAGTATAGCGGGCGTCGGCCAGGGCTGTTTTTTGACTCGCGGAGGGAGCGTTTTAGAATTGCGGCTGTGGACACTGGCCGTTGCTGCGATCAACATTCCGGAGTGGTGATGCACATACGGCACATGGGCTTCTGGGCGTGGTTCGTCGTCCTCGCGGCGGGCCTGGTGGCGTGTCCCGCATCAGCGATGGATGGTGCCGATGGCAGTCCGCCCGCTGTGATGCTCGCGCTCCAGCTGCCGATCACGGGCACCCGCGATACCCAGCTCGAGGCCGCGATCCTGCGGCACCTCGACATGCTGAAGGCCGATCCGAAGACCCGCGGCCTGCTCGTGCTCCGCTTCGACGCCCCCGATGACGACGGCCATGTGGGAAGCGACTTCGGGCGTTCCCTCGATCTGGCCCGGTTCCTCACCGACAGCCGACTCTCCGGCGTGAAGACGGTGGCGTTTCTGCCGCGGGGCGTCGAGGGTCACGCGGTGCTGGTGGCGCTGGCCTGCGAAGAAATCGTGATGGCCGCCGACGCGGTGCTGGGTCCGGCCAACGCTGATGAGCCGCTCGTCGATGATGCCATGCGAGCGGCCTACCGTGAGATTGCCTTGCGACGCAGGACCGTTCCGGCCGCGGTGGCCGTGGCCCTACTCGACCCGGCGGCGAACCTGGTGCGGGCCTCCACCGAAGACGGCGAGCAGTACGTCGAGGCGGCCGACCTGCCCCGGCTGCGCGAGACTGTCGCCGTGCTCCAGACCGAGGACGTGGCGCCGGTGCCGCTGCAACTCACCGGCCGTCGCAGCCGTGAGCTGGGCTTCGTCGCCCGCTTGGGAAACACGCCCGCCGAACTGGCCCGTGGTCTCGGCATCGAGGAAGCATCGCTGCAGATGGATCCGGGTGCCGACGGTGGCTGGCGTCCGGCGGTCGTCGTGATGAGCGGCCCGATCACGGCCGATACGGCTGCCCGTACGAAGGCACGGCTCAGCGAGGCGTTGGCCGAGGGGGCGACGCTGCTCTGCCTGCGGATCGACAGCCCCGGTGGAGCTGCGGAACAGAGTCTGGTGCTCGCCAACTGGCTGGCCGACCTCGATCCGGCCAGAGTCCATACGGTGGCCTATGTGCCGCGGGAGGCTCGCGCCGATGCGGCGCTCGTGGCGCTGGCCTGCGACGACCTGGTCATGCATTCCGACGCCGTGCTCGGAGGCGAAGGGGCTGCCATGCTCAGCGACCGGCAGGCGCAGGCCGTCGCCGTGGCCTGGCGGGAGGGCGTCGCCAGCCGGCGGGGTCGAACGTGGTCCCTGCCGGTGGCGTTGGCCGTGCCCGGCATCAGCGTGGAACGGGCCATGCAGCCAGCTACCGGCCGCATCGAGTATTTCAGTGACGAGGAACTCGCCGCCCGTGATGACCGTGAGACCTGGCAGGTGGGAGGCCGCGTCGGCGTTGGTCCGATCCGACTGACCGGTCAGACGGCGGAGCCGCTGGGCCTGGTCTCCCATCTCGTCGACGGTTTCGGCGGCCTGCGGGATGTGTACGGGCTCACCGACGAGATTCCGCTGGCCGAGCCGCGGTGGAGCGACACGCTGCTCGATGCGTTGGCCAGCCCGAGCCTAGCCTGGCTGCTTTTGCTCATTGGCGGCGCGGGGCTCTACATCGAGTTGCACACGCCGGGCTTGGGCTTCGGCGGGTTCGTGGCGATGGTGGCCTTCATCATCTACTTCTGGAGCCAGTACCTAAACGGGACGGCCGGCTGGCTCGAAGTGATGCTGTTTGCGGCGGGTGTGTTTTGCGTCGCGGCGGAGATTTTCGTGCTGCCGGGATTCGGTGTGCTCGGGCTCGGGGGCGGGCTGCTGGTCATCGCGTCGCTCGTGCTGGCGAGTCAGACCTTCGTCGTGCCGGCCAACGACTACCAGATCCGACAGCTCCAATGGTCGCTGCTGGGCGTGCTGGGTGCCGCGGCTGGGGTCGGGATTGTTGCGGCAGTGGCTCGGCGCTGGCTCCCGTCAACGCCCGTGCTGCGGCATGTGCTGCTGCCGCCCCCCAGCGCCAACGACGAGGCGAGCGAACTCGAGCACCTCGATGATCTCCTTGGTGTCGAGGGTATGACCACCACCCGACTCGCCCCGGCTGGCAAGGCGCGGCTGACCGGCACGATCCGTGATGTCATCGCCGACGGCGGGCTGATCGAGCCCGGTACGCCGGTGCGGGTGGTCGAGGTGCGAGGACGGCGGCTGCTGGTCCGGTCATTGACGCCATGAATCGGGGCCGGAGGGGCGCACCATGACCGCGACGATCTGGGTGGCCGTGCTGCTTCTCGTCGGGCTGGCCGTGATGATGCTCGAGGTATTCATTCCATCGGGCGGCATCCTCGGGTTCGTGAGTGTGGCCGCGATCCTCACGGCGGTGGGCACGGCCTTCCTCGAGTTGGGTGTTATCCCGGGAATGACCGTGCTGGCGATCACCGTGCTGGCGATCCCGACAGTGCTCTCGCTGGCTTTTCGTTGGTTTCCCGAGACGCCGCTCGGGCGCCGGGTCTTGCCGCCTCCCCCCGATCCGAGCGACGTGCTGCCCGGAGCGACGCGGCGGCGGCAGTTGCGGGAATTCGTCGGCCGCGGTGGTCACGCGGTGGGCGAACTGCTGCCCTGGGGCACTGTCGAGATCGGTGACCTGGTGGTCGAGGCAATGAGTGAGAGCGGGCCGATTTCCGCCGGTACCGCCGTCGAGGTGGTGGGCGTGCAGGGAATGTCGCTGGTCGTGAGGCGGGCTGATCGACAGTCGGCGCAGCCGTTGCACCCGGAATCCATCGATCGCGACACGGGGCAACAAGACACGCTGCCCGACGGCCGAGAGACCGGTTCGCCCCTCTCTTCCGTGCTGGAAACGTTCGAATTCGAGGAGTTTGACCCGCCCCGCGCTTGACTCTGGCTCACCCCCGAACAACTCTTGTCGAGAGCACATCCGGCGAAAGCCCCGGCCACGTGGCCGGCTCGCGCGGGTCCGTGTATGCGTTCGTTCACGATTTCGCAGGAGCGTTCGCCAGCTTCTGGAATCCGAGTGGAGTGTCGTCATGCCGACGTTGATTCTTCTGGGGCTGGGCATTCTCGCCCTGCTTGTCGTCTTCGGTCTGCTGGCCCGCTACCTCCGGCTGTGGCTGCAGTCCTATGCCTCGAGCGCCGGCATCGGCCTCTTCGACCTGGTGGCGATGAGTTTCAAGAAGGTGAACCCCACGGTCATCGTGCGAAGCAAGATCATGGCCGTGCAGGCGGGGCTCGGTGACGACTCGGGAATCACCGGGCAGGCGCTGGAGGCCCACTATCTCGCCGGGGGCCGTGTGCCTCTGGTGGTGCAGGCGTTGATCGCCGCCAAGAAGGCGAAGATCGACGAACTCGATTTCAAATTGGCCACCGCCATCGATTTGGCTGGCCGCAATGTTCGCGAGGCGGTGCAGACGAGCGTCTATCCCAAGGTCATCGACTGCCCCGGCAAGAAAAGTGGCCGTGACTCGCTCGATGCCGTGGCCAAGGACGGCATTCAACTCAAGGTGCGGGCTCGCGTGACGGTTCGCACGAATCTCAACCAGCTCATCGGCGGCGCTACGGAGGAAACGATCATCGCCCGCGTCGGCGAGGGAATCGTGTCGGCGATCGGCTCGGCTGAGCGGCATACTGACGTGCTGGAGAACCCCGACGTTATCTCGAAGACGGTGCTCGCCCGCCGGCTCGATTCCAACACGGCCTTCGAGATCGTCTCGATCGACATCGCCGACATCGACGTGGGCGCCAACATCGGTGCCCGCCTGCAGGCCGATCAGGCCGAGGCCGACACCCGCGTGGCCCGCGCGAATGCCGAAGGGCGGCGAGCGATGGCCGTCGCCAAGGAGCAGGAGATGATCGCCAGCATCGAGGAGAGCCGGGCGGCGCTCGTGGATGCCGAGGCGGAGGTGCCCAAGGCCGTGGCTGATTCGCTCTCCACCGGCCAGTTGGGCATTTTTGATTACTACAAGCTGAAGAATCTGCAGGCCGACACGAACATGCGGCAGACGATCGCGACGGGGCAGGTGCCCACCGCGGCGAGCACGACGTGAACCCGTCCGGCTGAACCCCGAGACTCTCCGCAGCGAGTGGCCGATATGCCCTTTGTCGTTCTTGCCGCCGGACTCGATTGGCTGGAAGGTCTCCTGCCGGCGCTGTTCGTCGGATTCTGGATCCTCTCGCAGGTGTTCGCCCTGTTCCGGCGGGTTCCGCAGGGGCGTGAACCGGTGGTCGTCGTGAAGCCGGCGCCGCCCGCGGAGCAACCGCTCCCAAACCGGGAGCGGCTCCAGAAAGAGATCGAGGAATTTCTGGCGGACCGTCGCAGTGGCCGATCGCAGGTCGACGAGCAGCAGAAAACGTCTGCGACTCGTCCGCCCGATCAACGGGTGCGGCGACGTGCGGAAGCCAAACGCGATCGGGGCAGCGGGCAGCCTCCCCGCGTTGCTGAGGCTGTGGTGACACCCCCGCCGCTGCCAGGGCCGGTAGCGACCAATGTGTTGCAGCCACCGGTCGTCGCTACCGACATCGCCCGGCATGTGGACAAAGCGTTTGCCAACGACCTCGCGCACGCTGCGCCCCCGCGCGTGGATGACACAGGAACAGCACAGCCTTCGCAGCCGGCCGCGCGGCCGCCCCTGGTGGCATTGCTTCGTGACCCGGAAACGATCCGGCAGGCCGTGGTGCTGCGCGAAGTGCTCGAGCGGCCCACCGACCGCTGGTAGAAGACCGCCGCAGGAGTTGCCTGGCGATTACCACAGGCACTGCATGCTGGCACAAGCATGCATGGGCGACGCATGTGTCGACGCAGTCTGCCCCGACCACCACCCGGGCGCTTGATGCCCCCCGAAAGAGTTATCCTGTTTTGCCTCGTTTGGCGCGACGGGAGGGAAGGGGCGGCGGCTGAAAATTCACGGATTGAGGATCGGGTGGAGGTGGTTTACAAGACGTGGTGTTGGGTTGGTAAACACCGGCCCGCACCGGACGCGTAGACGAGGAAGCCCAAGCCTCGTCTACGCGTCGTTTTTTACGCGGAGCGAGCCATCCTGGCCTCGCTCCGCT
>CAZODJ010000049.1:0-16336 GCA_964578555.1 uncultured Candidatus Kuenenia sp. | reverse complement strand
CGGGTGCGGCAGATCGAGGCCAAGGCGCTCGAGAAGCTCCGCGAGGCCGCCGCCGAAGAATCGATGCTGCCGGAACTCGAATAGTTGGCCAAGAGTTCGGCTTGATCCACGGCCCGTAGATCGCCTACCCTCCCGGCTCACACGCACGCCAAGGAGGGCATGCAGATGAGTCGCCTTGCAGGCATGGCCGCGGTCACTCGGCAATGGATTGGTCGTGGGATCGGGCATGGATGGATGCATACCGTTCGCTCCCCAGGACTGCGGGATTTCGGCGGTCTGGTGATCGTGGTCGTCGCCGCCATCAGCTGGCGACTGCTTTCCGGAACCGAGCAGGCGGATGCCCGTCCCCCCGCGCCGCCCGCTGCCACCGACAAGGCTGCCGCGCAGCCGGCGGCGATGGCGCTGGTCAATGGCATCGAGATCACCCGCGAACAACTCGTCGCAGAGTGTGTCAGCCGCCACGGTGAATCGGTGCTCGAGGCACTCGTCAATCGCACGATCATCGAGCAGGCCTGCGGGCGACACCAGATCACGGTGACGGCGGCCGACATCGACGCCGAGATCGACGCCATGTCGCGGCGGTTCAACGTGCCCCGCGATCAGTGGATCGAACTGATCCGCAAGGAGCGGGGGATCAAGCCGCAGCAGTACGCCGATGACCTCGTCTGGCCGATGCTCGCGCTGCGGCGGCTGGCCCACGCCTCGATCGAGCCGACCGAAGAGGAATTCAAGCGGGCCTTTGACAACCGGTTCGGACCAGCGGTGAAGGCCCGCATTATCGTCCTGCCCACGCGCGCGGGTGCCGAGAAGATCCGGGCCCTCGCCCTCGCCGCCCCCGACGACTTCGGCGGCCTGGCCCGCCAGCATTCGATCGACGTCGGCAGTGCCAGCGCCAACGGCTGGGTCCAGCCGATCCGCCGCCACTCCGGCGATGCCGCCTTCGAGGCGGTGGCATTCGGACTCGGGGACGGGGAGATTTCGGAGGTCGTGCAGGTGGCCGACCAGTTCATCTTTCTCAAGTGTGAAGGAACGTTGCCGGCGGCGGAGGTGAAGCCTGAGGAAGCGCGTCCACGGTTGGTCGAGGAACTCCGCGAGGAGAAAAGTCGGCGGGCGTCCAACGAGGTGTTTCGTCGGGAGCAGGATGCCGCGACGATCGAAAATGTGATGAACGACCCGGCGAAGGCTGCGGCGCGTCCCGGCGTGGCAGCGCTGGTCAACGGTGCTCCCGTGACGCTCGAGCGGGTGCAGAACGAGTGCCTTGATCGACACGGCGAAGAGGTGCTCGAGATCCTCATCACGCGGGCGATCATCGAGCAGTCCCTCGAGCGGCAACGGCAGAAGGTTTCCCGGGCTGAAGTTGACGCGGAGATCGTCCGGGCTGCCGAATCGATGGGCTTCCACAAGGCCGACGGCTCGGCGGACACCGATGCCTGGCTGGCGCGGGTGACCCGCGAAGAGAAGATTTCGCTGCGGCACTATGTCGACGACGTCGTGTGGCCGACGGTGGCCCTCAAGAAACTCATCGGCCCCGTGCCGATCACGCGTGAGGATCTCGACAAGGCCTATCAGGCGACGTTTGGCGCCCGGGCAAAGTGTCGTGTGGTCGTGCTCGACAGTCAGCGGCGGGCCCAGGAGGTATGGCGACTGGCGCGGGAGAATCCCTCAGCGGAAACGATCGGCGACCTCGCCGAGCGGTATTCGGTCGATCCCACCAGCCGCACGCTGCGGGGCGAGGTGCCGCCAATCCAGCGGTATGGCGGTCAGCCGGCGCTCGAGCGGGAGGCCTTCGCGCTCAAGCCGGGTGAACTCTCGGGCGTGGTGCAGGTGGCCGACCGGTTCCTCGTGCTCTTCTGCGAGGGCTACACCGAGCCGGCGAAGGTGAGCTTCGAAGAGGCCCGCGCCGAACTGCACGCCGACATACTCGAGAAGAAGCAGCGGATCGAGATGGCCCGCCACTTCACGCACCTGCGGGGCGGGGCGGCAATCGATAATTTTCTGGCCGGCACGAGCCAGTCACCGGTGCGTCGCAAAGGCCCGGAGACTCCGGCGGAGGCAGGCCTGCCTGCGGCAACGCTCACGAAGGCGGAGCTCGACGATCTTGCCCGACCGCGGGCTGGGAGTCGACAGGCCGCGGGGCAGCCCTCCGGCGTGGTGCCCGCCTCGCACGACGCCCTACCGACACCGCTGCGTTGACGGAGTTCGTGAGCAATTTCTTGTGGGGTGAAAATCGACCCCCTCATACGGCGCCACGATCGCCAGCCCGCAGGGGCCATGGATGGACCCGTGGACGTGACAATGCTTACTTCTTGAAGCGGGCATCACGTTGATTTCCCTTCGAGAGGGCGTAGGCGAGGAGGTCGAGCACCTCCTCCTCGTTGAGCTGGTCGAGCAGCCCCTTGGGCATGAGCGACTCGGTGGCGGGGAAGATCTCGTCGATCTCCTCCCGCTTGAGCTCAACGAACTTCGTGGCGTCTTCCGGATCGGTGACGACCACAATCCGCTTCTCGTCTTCGGTGACGATCCGGCCGCTCACCACCTTGCCGTCGGCCGTCTGCACGATGCTCGCCTTGTATTGGTCACTGATCACCTTGCTCGGCTCGACGATCGCCTCGACGAGATCCTTCACTTGGAACCGGCCGCCGGCCTGCGTGAGGTCAGGCCCGGTGGCACCGCCGTCTTCACCGAACCGGTGGCAGACGATGCAGCGGGCTGCCGCAAAGGCTTGTTGACCTTGCTTGAAATCGCGGGTGCCCTTGCCGAGGCCTTCCTTGGCGATCGCCATGACTTCGTCCACCGTCCAGGGCCGGCCCGGCCCCTTTGGCTTGGGCAGCGGCGGCGGCACGTAGGCCTTGCGGATGCCGAGCGTCTCGAGCGCCAGCTTCTCGTTGTCGGTGAGCCCTGCGAGGCTTTCGTTTTCGATATTGAGGAGAAACTTGCGGTAACTGTTGCCGCCGGCCCAGTCGCGGGCCCGGGCAAACCACTCGTAGTAGCCCTTGCGGTCGGCGTCGGTCCACGCCGCTTTCTCGCCGACGGTGCGGAGGACGTAGGCGTAGTGGATCTGGAGCAGGTCGCCCCGCTTCTCGAGCGAGGCTCGCACGGCACTGCCGTAGCCGGCATTCCGCTCGGTCAGCCGTCGCAGGTCGTCTTCATTGGGAGCGAGGTTGGTCGCGTTGGCCGACCCGGTCGGTGCGGCGAGCAGTCCGACGAGGTTGGTCACGATCCCGGGAGCCCGCACGGCGACGAGCAGGCTCGACAGTTCACGGTCGAGATCGAACGAGCCCGAGGGAAAGAGCGGCGCGAAGCGGGCCGCGATCCGGGCCTTGGCCTCGGCCGGTGGATCGCCCAGCCGGATCATGGCGAGTTGATGCGCCCGCACGAGGGCAATCTTTCCGGCCTCGTCGAGCGACGCCGGATCGACGCGATTGAGCGCTGCAAGCACCGCGGGCTGCGCGGCGGGGTCGGCCTGGCGGGCGACGGCGATCGCTCCCTCGATCACGCCCCATGGCGCCTGTGCTGCCAGTGCCTTGTCTTGCCAGAGTTCGAGCGGCTGGTGCTCGAGAGCGATGCGGGCCGCATACCGAATGAAGCGGTCGGCACTGGCCAACTGAGGCAGCGCCGCCGCCACAGCTGCCGCCGGATCGGCGGCTTGCTTATGGAAGGCCTCGAGGGCATGCCGAGCCACGCGGGCGTCGGCGTGGCGGGCATCAGTGGCATCGACACGGGCGGTCGGCTCAGGGCCGGCGTAGGTCACGCGGTAGAGTTCGCTCTGGCCGCCGCGGCCGCCGACGGCGAAGTACATGGCCCCGTCCCTACCGATCGTCATGTCGGTGAGCGGCAGCGGCGTACGAGCGACGAACTCCTCCTTCGTGCCCTTGTAGGTGGAGCCATCGGGCTCGAGGTGGATGGCATACATCGTGCCAAACGTCCAGTCGCACACGTAGAGCGCCCGCTGGTATTTCTCGGGAAACTTCGTGCCGTAGCCGAAGGCGGCGCCGACGGGCGAGCCTGGCCCGATGTCGACAAGTGGCGGCAGACTGTCCGGATAGGAAGCCGGCCACTTGCCGGTGCCGCTCCGCCAGCCGAGTTCACTGCCGCTGGTGGCATGGTTCACCCGCGTCGGTCGATACCACGGGGTGCCGAAGTCCCATTCCATGTCGGCGTCGTAGACGAAGAGTTCCCCGTCGGCGTTGAAGGCGAAGTCGTAGGCGTTGCGATACCCGGCGCTCCACACTTCCCATTCCTTGCCCGCCGGATCGGTGCTCACTACATAGCCACCCGGGGCGAGGACACCGGCGGCGTGGCCATTGCCGTCCCACATTCGCGTGATGACGAGGTCCTCGTCCCAGTTGGCGGGCAGCCGGCTGGCAGCGTCGGCAGGGAGGGTCACGCGGCGCTGCGAGGTGCGGAGGCCCCCCATCGTCTGCGGTGGCGTGACGTCCGTCGCGTCGAAGGGCACCTTCGTATGGTTGCCGCAGACGATGAACAGCCGCTTCCCGTCGGGCGAGAGGAGGATGTTGTGCGGGCCATGCTCGCCGCCCCCCTTGAACTCGCGGAGTTTTTCGACCGTGTCGAGCGTGTCGTCGCCGTTGGCATCGGTGACGCGATAGAGGCCGCTGCCGGGCCCGCCATTGCAGACGACATACAGAGCGTCGAAGGCCCAGAGCATGCCCTGCGCCCCGGTGAGGGGCACGGGAATTTTTTCCACGATCGTCTCGCCGGAGCCGTCGAGCGGCGCGGGGGAGATCCGCACGAGTCCCTTGTCGCCCTGATCACTGGCGAGGATGCGGCCCTCGGGGTCGGTGGCGAGGCAGACCCACGAGCCGAGTTCTTCGCGGGGCACCACGAAGAGCCGTTCGGCAACGAAGCCTGCCGGCATGGCGAAGGGTTGCTGGCCAGCCGGGATCTCGCCCGCCGGTGCTCCTGCCACGATGGTCGGCATCCGCTCGGGAGCCTGCTGCCAGCGGGGGGCGTCCTCGGCTTTCGAAACGAGTGAAGCCAGGGCGAACGTGCAGATGACGGCGCAGCGTGCGCTTCGCACTACCGGAGGAAGACAGATCATCGTGAAGCCCTCAGGTTGTTGGGGAATCACGAAATCATATCCCGGCCACGGGAACGCCCCAACCGGAGCGTAGGCCATCGCATGGGCATTGGTGCGCGAATTCAATCAACACGCTGACCGGGGACCGTTCCCGACAGAGCGTTCACAGCGTTCAAGGCACGGCGATGACGGCCGTCGTATCACTCGACGTCTGTCGGCAGTCCGTCCTGCCGCGATGAGAGCCGCGACAAAACCGGCACGTTTCCCTGGGTGCCTTGCTTCACGCGTTGCAGGTAACTGCCACCAGATCCGGCGCTAAAGGTATTCGCCCCGGAAGGGTAGGCGGGCAAGCCAGCGTCGACTGATTGGTTGATGAACCGCACGCTGCCATCGCACAGCGCGAACCCGACAACGTTCGAGTGGGGGCTGTGCCATCCCATGTAGCTATGTCGCCGCTCGTTGTTGGAAAAAGTGGCATTCGGCGCTTCGCCCCAGGCTCCCTCGGCAGTGACATCCGCATTCAGGGGAATGAATCCGAATCGCTCCACAAGTTTTGCCGCCTGATTGCCAGTGCTGCCATTGTGGTTGGCTGCCAGAGCGAACTGAGCAGGGGACTTTTCCCAGGTGACTTCACCGAGCAGAATTGTCTTGCTCGTGCCATCAGCAATGTCAGCGAGTGAACAGGCATTCGCGTTCCACATGATTCCCATCTGTGGAACCGCCCGTTCCCGCGTGGGGTCGCCGCGCTCTTGAAGCTGGCCACTGAAATTGGCTTCGATATTGGTGTCGGTGCGTTCCGCAAATCCGCCCGCGTTCCCGACGTAGCTCGACACTGCACCGCGAAGCGTGGTGCTTCCCGGGAAGAGCGTCGCGGCCGGAGCCTTCGCATCCGATGGGCACCGGAATGTGGTGATCGGAGTCGCCACGGCGTTTTGCACCGCAGATGCGTGGGAACCAAGGCCTGTATTGTTGTTGATCACCGGCCCGATCACGCTGGCGAGGCTACCTTCCTCGATGAATTCCAAGATCCTTGCGCCCCAGCTGAAGGGGCTGGCGTTGATGCTGGTCTGCAGGTTCAGCCGATACCCGTGGGCGGGGGGAAACTTCCTGGTGGCCTTCTCATAGTTGATCAGCCCAAGGCTCAGCTGCCGCAAGTTGTTCGAGCAACTCGACCGCCGCGCCGACTCGCGGGCGGCTTGAACTGCGGGGATGAGCAGGCCGATGAGCACCCCAATAATGGCGACGACCACAAGGAGTTCCACGAGCGTAAAGCCGTTTTGGCTGCTGCGAGACCGACGCATGGTTTCCCTTTCAATCTTGATCCAATCAGGATGGGCCTGTTTCAAGTCAATCGTTCAATACGCGCCGACAGGCAGGCCATCGCTGCGATGCATCAGCCTTTGGTACAAGCCCAGCGATGAAAAGTTGGTGGTTCGGCCCGTGCCGCTGTGCTCGATCGTTTCATTGAGGAACTTCACGGCCCCGTCGCCAAACACGAAGTTGGCACCCCCTCGATGCGCCGAACCGAACGCATTGTCGTAATAGGAGTTGATTCGATACTGGCCGTCCTTGGCAAACCCGCTGATGCCCCCGCGGTCGTCATAGCCACCGAAGCCCGAATTGGCTGCATTGATCGAGTCCACCGTGCCATCGGTGTCTCGACACAAGCCAAACCACATTCCGAGGGCCTCGCCCCTAACCATGGCCTTGCCAGTCTCCGGATTATTCTCTCCGGCAAGCACGGTCTTCGACAGACCATCGGTGACATCCTTCAGTCGGATGACGGTATAGTCGCGGCCGAGCAGGCCATGGAAGCCGGTGGTCGGCGCATACCACTTCCAAGGCCCAAGATTTCCCTGGTAACTCGACGTGGGGTTGCGAACGATTCGGTAAGGATTGCTATTGATATTACCAAAGGCAGCGACAAAGGTCGGATACCCCTGGGCGGATGGGCAGCGAATTGGCAATCGGCCAGCCGATTCGGCCGAAATCACCGCGGCGTTGGAGCCGTCCTGGTAGTGCCCAACAGGCTGCGTCATGTCGAGTCGACTAAAGATGTCCTCCGCCTCCATGAACGGCAGGATGTAGGTGCCCCAGGCGAACCCCTTGAGATCTTGGCCCGGGGGCAGTCGGTTTTTGGCATCAGTGAACGTCTGCACGGCCAATCCGATTTGCTTGAGTTGGTTGATGCATGTGCTTCGCCGGCCAGCTTCGATCGTGGACTGAACGGCTGGCAGGAGCAGAGCGATCAGAACCCCGATGATCGCGATAACCACGAGCAATTCGACCAAGGTAAATGCGTTCGGTGCGGCAGATTCAGTCCGACGTGCACACGAGCGCTGCCGGCGGCAGGGTGATCGCATGTGGGCCTCCTCAGAAAAAGGGTCAGTGAGCCATGCGAGGCAAAATGAGGTCATGAAATAACGTGGGTGCGTTCCTCTCCCACTCAAGGAATTAGCCTGCGGAGGCAAAAACCCACGCTGGCGTGCCGTGCCACAATTTCCAGCGTGGAAAAGCTGTCTCCAGGGATAATTCCTCATATGGAGCACGACGAGCCGATTTCTCCGTCTGCCGACTTCCTTTCAAAGGTGACCCGTGCCCAGCGGCCGCTGTATGGGTTCATCGTGACCCTCATCGGAGGGGGCGTTGACGCCGAGGACATCCTCCAAGAGACCAACCTCGTCCTCTGGAGAAAGGCGGCTGAGTACGACCCAGCCCGAGACTTCATGTCCTGGGCCATGCGGATCGCCCAACTGCAGGCGATGGCGCACCTCAAGAAGCGCCGGCGCCGCCCTGTCTTTGACACCGACCTGCTCGAGCGGATCGCCGAGGATTCGATCGAAGACCGCGATCTGGCCGATGTTCGCCGACAGGCGTTGGCGGCCTGCCTGCAGAAGCTTCCGGAGAAACATCGCCAGCTGGTGGCCCGTCGCTACGAGCCGGGGGCGTCGGTCATCGCCATGGCGGCTGAAGTCGGGTCCCAGCCCAAGGCGGTCTCGGAGATGCTCCGTCGCATCCGCCACTCTTTGCTGGAGTGCATCCAGCGATCAATCGCCACGGAGGCCCTGCCATGAAGGATCGCGCCGACACAGGTCCCGTGGATGACGTGGAGCGGCTCCTCAACGGCCTGGTTGACGAATCCCTTTCCGAGGCTGATGAACGCATCTTGGCCGAGTTCCTTGCGACGGATGCCGCGGCTCGGCAGCGGTATCGGCACTGGATGGAACTCCATGCCGCCCTCCAGTGGGACTATGCCGCAGCCGCTTTGCCCAATCGGCTTCCTGAGATGCCGGAGTCGAAAGACATGGCTCCCGTCCTCGGTGGGGAAAAAAGTGGGCGCGCAGCCTCGTGGCACCGTCTTCTTTTGGGATCATCGTTGCTCCTCTTGTGTGCAGCGATGCTGGCCGTGGGCTGGATTGGTGCTCGTGGGGCCGACGGCAGTCGCTCGACGGTTGAGATCATGGCGGTCGATGGGTCAGCATCGTGGAGCAGCCGCGGCGACATGCGGACGCATCTGGCAGCTGGCGATCGGCTACAGGATGGGCTTGTAAGCCTCGAGGGCGACTCCGCGGTCATCGGGTTGCGGTTCCACGATGGCACGCTGGTCACCCTCGTCGGCGAGTCGATGCTGGAATTTTCCGACCGTGGCCAAAAGAGTCTGATGTTGCGGCACGGTTCGCTGTCGATCGAAGCCCGCCCACAGCCGAAGGGACGGCCGATGCTGGTCCGCACACCAACCGCGGAAATGGAGGTCGTGGGGACTGTGTTTTCCGTTTCGGCGAACGAGAAAAAGACACATCTGGGCGTTGAAGAAGGGAGCGTGCGGATCCGCCGCCTCGCCGACGGAACGATGTTGGAAGTGCCTGAGCGGCAAGTGGCGACCGCGTCGCTCGATGCCACCGCGCCGTTGGCGGCGAGCAGCCCGTTAGCGATGCCCACCGAGTTCATCCATACCTGCGACGTGAATTCGAGCCTGAGCCGAGAAGGCCGCTGGCTGCCGGCGGAGTCTGGTCTGCCAACGCGGCTGCAGGCCGTGCCCCGCATCGCCGGGCGGTGGCCGGATGGCCGGCCGATCATCCACTACGGTGTTTCGCTGCGGGCTCCGGATGCCGGCTTCGTCGCGTTCAGCCCCGACGGTGTCGTCACGATCCGATGCCGGATGTCGATGCGGGAAACTCTGCGGGTGATGCTCAGCATGCGGCGGCCGGAGGGGGCGTTTGCAGGCAACTTCGAGGCCAAGGTGCCGCTCGATCCGAGCGACGTCGATGTGGACGGTGATGGCTGGCGACTGGTCTCCATTCGGGCTGAGGATTTCCTGCCGATCGTCGATCGCCATCAGCGACTGACGCCGGACATGGTGGTGTCGATGCTGCTTGTCGAAGCCTTCAGGAGCGAGGCGGATCTCGAGGTGGCCGAGTTGCGTGTCGAGGCTGTCGCTCTGACTGACGGAGGTGGCTCATGAAAACCGGTCCGACGAGGACGCGGCGCGGCTTGTGTGCCGGCCTCATCGCTGCGCTGCTTGCCAGTCATCAGTCCGCCCGTGGTGACGACGCCTTCGTCCCCGACAACGACGGCTACAAGACCGTCGTCGTGCCCTTTTTCCGGGCCCACTGTGCGGAGTGCCATGTGGGAGAGAAGCCGGAGGGAGAATTCTCCATCGCCCGCAAGCATCTCGGCACCGACTTCACCGATCCCGTGTTTCGCGGGAAGTGGCGGGAGATCGTCAACGTGCTCAACGCGCACGACATGCCGCCCAAGGACGAGGAGCAGCCGGCGGCGTCCGACGTGGCGAACGTGGTCGACTGGATCACGAGGCAGGCGGTCGCCGCCGAAATCGCCAAGCGGGAGCAGTCGGTCGTCATCCGCCGGCTCAATCGGTCCGAATACCGCAACACCATCCGCGATCTGGTAGGAGTCGATTTCGACACATCCGTCTTTCCTCAAGATCCGCCCGCCGGAGGGTTCGACAACAATGGCGGTGCCCTGACGATGTCCCCGATGCAGATCGAGCAGTACCTCGCTGCTGCCGAACAAATTCTTGACCGCGCGCTCGTGGAGGGAGAGCGGCCGCCGTCGATCCGATGGCGGTTCGACCCTGAGCCCGGATCCAGCGACCGGAATCGCGTGCGGCTCGACGCAAAGAACAATCCGATCGTGAAGGGCGGGGCGAATGAGTACGAAGGAGACTGGGTGGTCCTCCATCGAGGGCATTGGGACAGCTTCAACGCCCGCGATTTCCGCGTTCCAACGCCGGGCCTCTACACGATCCGCGTGCGCGTGGCCGGCCGGGTTCCGTCCCGGGACGATGTCGTGCGGACCGCGTCGGCGATCCTCAAGGAGCGGCAGGCCAAGGAAGACGAGAGAAATCCTGACCGTGCGAAGCAGAATCAGGACCGTTTCGAGCAGGATTTGCAGCACTTTCGCGACGACAGGATGTACGACTACGGCCCGCCGCGGCTGAAACTCGTGCTGCAACTGGGATCGCAGCCGCGCACGGTCGCTGAATTCGACGCCGAGGGGTCGCCTGATGACCCGCGGATCGTGGAGTTCCCCACTCGCTTCACAGCCGAGGGGGCTGGCGTGAGTTTGGAATACGCGTACTCCATCCCGGCCGTGCTCGAAAACTTCTGGATGCAAACCAGGGACGATTTCGCACGGCCGGACGCCATGGTCGACTGGATGGAGGTGGAGGGTCCGATCTACGACGCCTGGCCCCCGACGTCCCACTCGCGGATTCTCTTCACGTCGCCGCTCGCCAACACCGATGAGCCCGCCTATGCCCGGGCAGTCTTGGAGCGATTCATGGGCGAGGCCTACCGGCGACCCGTCGAGGCTGGCGAGGTCGATGAGAAGCTTGTCTTGTTTACCAAGGCGCGGCAGGGGGGCAAGTCCTTCGTGGAGGCCATCAAGCTGCCACTGATGGCGGTGCTGACGAGCCCGAATTTCCTCTACATCGCGGAGACCCATCCGGGTGATGTCGCGCAGCCGCTTACCGACCACGAACTGGCGGCTCGCCTGTCGTATTTTCTCTGGTCGTCGCAGCCGGATTCCGAACTCCGCAGCTTGGCCGACGCGGGGAAGCTCGCGGATCCGCGGACACGGCAGGCGCAGGTGGACCGGATGCTCGCCGATCCCAAGGCGGAGCAGTTCGTCACGAACTTTGCGGGGCAATGGCTGGGTCTTCGCGAGGTTGGCGCCAATCCCCCCGCTCCCGATCTCTACCCGCAGTATGACCGTCACCTCGAGACATCGATCGTGAAGGAATCGGAGGCGTACTTCGCCGAATTCCTTCGCAATGATCTTGATGCCCGGCAGATGATCAAGAGTGATTTCGTGACGATCAACGAGCGGCTGGGACGCTTTTACGGCATTCCTGGTGTCCGAGGCGACGAGTTCCGCAAGGTGCCGGTGTCTGATGGTGTGCACCGGGGGGGCATCGTGACGCAGGCCTCGATCCTCACCATCACCTCCAATGGCACGCGTACGTCACCGGTGAAGCGCGGCACCTGGGTGCTCAAGACCCTGCTGAATACCGACCCCGGGCTGCCGGTGGCGAATGCAGGCGAGATTGCCCCCAAGGTGCCGGGGATCGACAAGGCAACCGTGCGGCAGCGGCTGGAGATCCACAGGGAACTGCCGCAGTGCGCCCGCTGCCATGACAAGATCGATCCGCTCGGTTTCGCGCTCGAGAACTTCAACGCAGCCGGTGAATGGCGCGAGCAGGAGGGCTTTGGCTACAAGGGCCGCATCGGAAAGAACGATCCGCTCATCGATGCCTCGGCGCGGATGCCAGATGGCACTGAGATCGTTGGCGTCGCTGGGCTCCAGGAGGCGATGTCCGCACAGGAAGACAAGTTTCTCGGCGCCCTCGCCTCACGGCTCACGACCTACGCGCTTGGTCGGGAGTTGGGGTTGGCCGATCGGCCAACGGTCGACGCCGTGGTGGCCGCGATGAAGCAGAACAGCACGACGGTGCGGGCGTTGATCAAGGCGATCGTTTCAAGCGAGGCGTTTGCAACCAAGTAGGTCGGGCTTCGAGCACCGCAAGGAGACTCTCATGGCGATCAAAGGCGCGACACGGATCCCTCGGCGACATGTCCTGCGAGCGGCGGGCGCGGCCATCTCGCTGCCGTTCCTCGACGCCATGCTGCCCCGCTGCCTCGGCGCGCCATCCACGTTTCAGCCGTTGGCCAAGTCGGAATCGGTCCAGCCGCGGCTGCTGTGTTGCTACGTCCCCAACGGGGTCAACATCCTGGAATGGACGCCGGCGGACAGCGGGAAGGACTACACGCTCTCGCCGACGCTCGACGCCCTGAAGGACCATCGGAAGAACTTCACGGTGGTTTCTGGGATCGGCCACCCACACTCCAAGGGCGGCCATAGTGGCGCCGATACCTGGCTCACCGGCGCCGACCTCCAGGCCAAGCCCGGGTCGGACTATTCCAACACGGTGTCGATCGATCAGCTGGCGGCCAGCGTTCATGGCCCGCATACCCGGTATCCGTCGCTGCAGCTGTCGGATCAATCGGGCACGGGTGCGGCTGGCCACAGCCACACACTCTCGTTCGATGTCAACGGCACGCCGCTGCCTGCCGAAGACAGCCCGCAGCGACTCTTTGAACGACTTTTCGTGCCCGAGTCGGCGGCCGACCGCGATGCCATGCTGGCCCGGTATGCGGAGCGACGATCGATCCTCGACGCCATCAACGGGGAGGCGAAATCGCTCCACCGACGGCTGGGCACGGCCGATCAACGGAAACTCGACGAATACCTCTCGAGCGTTCGCGAGACAGAGCGGCACGTGGAGCGGCTCGAAGATTGGATCGACCGGCCGAAGCCACAGGTGTCGGACAAGGGACTTCAGTTGGTGAGCAAGCCGAGCAATGCGCATGACCGGCCGATGTGGCTCGATGTCATGCTCGAACTCGTGTATCTCTCGTTTCTGACCGATACCACCCGCGTGATCACGTTCGAATGGTCGCGGGAGGCGGGCGGATTCGGTGGCGGCGGCGAAAACCACCACGAATTGTCGCATCACGGGGGCGATCCCGGCATGCTCAAGAAACTCGGCGAGATCGACCGGTTCCACCTGACGAAACTCGGCCGCTTCCTCAGCATGCTCGAAAAAACGGTTGAAGCGGACGGTTCGATGCTCGACCGGACCGTCGTGCTCTACGGCAGCGGCATGAATTCCGGAAAGGGGGGCGAACACTCCCCGAAGAACCTGCCGCTTCTCGTGGCCGGCGGCCACAAGCTGGGCATGCAACTCGGCCGCCACCTGGCGTTTGAAGAAAATGCCCATCCACCCATGGCAAACCTGCTGCTGACGCTCGCTCAGCGGGTCGGGTGTGAAACTGGGCATTTCGCGGACGCCACGGGCTCGCTCGACGGGCTCGTGGGCTGATCCGGGCTCGGACGGGGTCCTCCGCCGCAACCCTTCGCGGGCACGGGCGTTCAAGGAAAAGGCTCCCCGGTGGGGGCGCCGGCTTCCCGTTTTGGCTCGTCTCCCGTTGTAAGGACCCACTCCGATGCGTTTCGATTTCCTGACCCACTGCCTCGTAGCGGCACTCGCGTTTGCAGTTCTCTCTCCCGCGGCCGTGATGGCTCAGGAGATCAAGCCGAAGATGGACCCCGAGAAGGTCTTCAAGCGGCGGGACGCCGATGGCGACGGCTCCATCTCCGAAGATGAGTTCCTCGCCGCAGCCAAGGAAGACAAACAAAAGGACATGATGAAGAAGCGGTTTGGCAAGATCGACGCCAACGGCGACGGCAAGCTGTCGCTCGACGAGTTCAAGGCGGGCATGGTGCCGCCGAAGAAGAAGTAGTGGGAGCCGCATTGTGAGAGGCCTGAGACGCCGGGAGTCTGCCGTGAAGCACACGCTCTTTCAGCGCGGTTTCGCCTGGGCCAAGGTGGCCCTCACGCTTGGCGTGGCGGCCGCCGCTTTCGCGTCATGGCTGGCGCCGTGTCTCGCGGTCGAAACCAAGGCGGCAAAAAAACAGCAGCGTCAACAGCAACGGCAGCGACCCGGTCTACCGGAGTCGGTCACGGCCGATCCGCCGAGCACGATCATGGAGGTCGCTCCGATCGATCGCGACCGACGGCCCGCCGTGCAGCAGGCCGCGGCGGAGATCGACAGGCTGTTGGCCGCCCATTGGCTGGAGCACGGCGTGAGCCCCTCCCCGCCGCTCGACGATGCCCAGTTTCTAAGGCGAATCTCCCTCGAACTCGGCGGCCGGATTCCGAGCTACGACGAGGCGCGGCGGTTCCTCGCCTCAAAGGCGAAGGCCAAGCGTGCCGACCTCGTCGATGACCTGCTCGAAAGCCCCGACTACGTCAGCCACTTCTACAACTACTGGGCTGACATCCTTCGGTTGTTGGAGCGGCCGCAGCGGTCGCTCGTCTTCGAGCCCTACCTCTGGTACGTGAAGGACTCGATCCGCACCAATAAGCCCTACGACAGCTGGGTGCATGAGATGCTCACGGCCGATGGCCGGCTCTGGGAAAACCCCGCCGTCGGCTTCCAGCTCCGCGACGCCGGGATGCCGCTGCCCTACGTCGATAACACGGTGCGGGTCTTCCTGGGCACGCAGATCGGCTGTGCCCAGTGCCATGACCACCCGTTCGATGACTGGACGCAGCATCAGTTTTACGAGCTGGCGGCCTTCCTGTCGGGCACGCAAATGCAGGCCCGACCCATGGGCCGCGCGAACAAGGGGAGTCGGCCGATTCCCGGGAGCGGCGCCCGCAACCTGCTCAAGGAGGCCAAGGAGCGGCTCGACAAGCCGACGGCGTTCGTGCAGTTTGTGAAGGCCAACACCACGACGGTGAGTTTTCGAAGCCAGCCGCTGAAACTCCCGCACGACTATCAGTATGAGGATGACAAGCCGCTCTCCGTGGTGAGCCCGAAGGTGCTGTGGGGCGAGGTGCCGTCGTCTGCCCAGGCCGCCGATGGCCGCGAGCAGTTCGCGGTGTGGATGACCGGCCACGACAACCGGCAGTTTGCCCGCACGATCGCCAACCGGATGTGGAAGAAGGTGATGGGCGTGGGGCTCGTCGAGCCGGTCGATGACTTTCAGCCGGGCAACCCGCCAAGCAACCCGGAACTGCTCGAGCATCTCACCGACGAGATGGTGCGGCTGGAGTTCGATCTGCGGGAGTTCGTGCGGATCCTCGTCTCCACCGATGCCTACCAGCGGCGGGCCGTCGTGCATGATCCGGCATCGGGCATGCCCTTCCGGTTCACCGGCCCGGCGCTGCGTCGCATGACGGCCGAGCAGCTCTGGGACTCGATTCTCACGCTCGTGGCCCGCAACCCGTGGGCGGTGCAGCGGCCGACGGCTGAAGATGTCGCCAGGGCCGCCAGCATCGACGTGGAGAAGACGACGTTTGATGCGGCCTATGACACGTTCGAGACCTTCCTGGCGGAGTATGCCCCGCCGCGGCGGATGCGGCAGCTGCAGCAGACGGTTGGCTATCGGGGCCAGCTGCTCGTGCGGGCCAGCGAGATGCCGGCCCCCTTACCGCTCGGGCACTTTCTGCGGCAGTTCGGCCAGAGCGACCGTGAGACGATCGATGGATCCCGCACGGTGGCTACGGTGCCGCAGATCCTCACCATGTTCAACGGGCAGATCACCCACAGCATGCTCGAGAAGGGCTCGGTGATCTACGACAACGTCGTCGAGCACACGCCGCAGGAGGCGATCGACGTGATCTTCCTGTCGGTGCTGTCGCACACGCCGTCGGCCGAGGATCGGCGGCTCGCCCGCGAGGAAGTCTTGACCGCCGATACGCCGGCGGCCGGGTTTGGCAACCTGATCTGGGCGTTGCTCAACACCCGTGAGTTCATCTTCATCCAGTGACGCACAGGCTCCCGGAAGGGGCCGGAGGAAACCCGATGGAAAGCAATACACCATTCGACGACCGGCTCTCCCGCCGGGCGGTCGTCGGGCACATGGCCCGCACGGCGCTCGGCGTGACCGTGCTCAACACGCTTGCCGGCCAGCCTACCGTCGCCCGGGCGGCCACGGCCTCGCCGGGTGGCGACGTGAGCGTGATCTTCCTCATGATGCGGGGGGCGATGAGCCACCTCGACACGTTTGACCCCAAGCCCGGCCGTGAGGAACAGGGGGAGACGAAGGCGATCCAGACCAAGACACCGGGCATCTTCTTCGGCGAACACCTGCCGAAGCTTGCCGGCATGTCTGACCGGCTGGCGGTGATCCGGGCCATGACCACCGAGACGGGCGCCCACGAGCAGGGCACCTACTTGATGCGGACGAGCTATTCGCAGATCAACA
>CAZODJ010000048.1:6884-16503 GCA_964578555.1 uncultured Candidatus Kuenenia sp. | reverse complement strand
CCGCAAGAAAATATCCCCTTGAGGACGTTGTTTGCTCGCTTCTCAAACGCTGATCGCTCCTCGCCGGCACGCCCGAGCGAACTACGCGCCGCCCCTACCACCAAGAAGACCAATCGCCGCGGCCAATTCCGGCATGCTGGCCGATTCGTCGGCAGCCTCGAGCCCGATCCAGCCACTGTAGGCCCGCTCCTCGAGCGCCCCCAGGACCGCCGGCACATCGACCTCGCCCGCGCCCAACGGTGCCGGCCGGCCACGGCCCGCGTAGGATCCCGCGACGGCATCGGTCACATGCACAAAACCGATGTGGGAACCAAGCATCTCCACCGCAGCAACCGGATCGTGACGATGCACCAGAAGCGAACCTGTCACGATGTCGCAGAGCAGGCTCGCCGTGGGGAGCGCGGCGATCACCCGCAGCAGATCGGCCGGCGCGGCGCGGCCTGCCTCGGCACAGAGCGTCGCGCCCACGCGATGGCCCCAAACACCGATGTCGGCGAGCACGTCGATGAGCAACTGCCAGCCGGGATCGGCAGCGTCGGTGTCCGTTGCTGGAGCCGGAGGAATGTCGCCGATGTGGTTGGTGACGACCTGTGCGCCGAGCGCGTGGGCCAGTTCGAGCGCCGACTTCGTAGCGGCGATCCGGGCCTCGAGCCGATCGGCGTCGGCATAGCCGCCACGGGTGGGAAACGCCACCGCCGACACGACGAGCCCCTCGTCGTCGAGCCACTTGCGAATCTGCCGCAGGCCGGTCTGCGTGATTTGCTCGGGGGCGACGCCCCGGCGGCCATCGATTTCGATGCCGCGGACGCCGAGTGCCCGCGCGCGGGCGAGCGCCCGCCGCAGGTCACGGGAAAGCGACAACGCAGGCACCGACAGGCGGGATGGTTCCATTGGCAGACCGAGTATATCCTCGCCTCATGGCCGCGCTTGCTGATATCGTTGCTTCGCTCGAGCGGATCGCCCCGTTGCGTCTGGCCGCCGACTGGGATGTAGTCGGCCTTCTCGTCGGCAGCCGCCGTGAGACGATCGGTCGCGTGATGACCTGCCTCACGCTCACGGCGGCCGTGGCCCGCGAGGCAGTGCAGGACGGCGCTGACATGATCGTCAGCCATCATCCCCTCCCCTTTCGGCCGGTGGGGCGGATCACCGACGACTCGGCGACCGGCCGCGTGCTGCTCGATCTGCTCGGCAGCGGCATTGCCGTCTGGAGTTCCCACACGGCGTGGGACTCGGCTGCGGGTGGCATCAATGATCAGCTGGCCGAATTGATGCTGCTCGACCATGTCATGCCGCTGGAGCCCGACACGGTCGAACCAACCATGGGCGTCGGCCGCGCCGGTGCCGCACCGGCGGGTAGCACCGTTGCCGATGTCGCGCGAAACCTGATGAAGTCGCTTGCCGCAGCCGATGCGAGCGTCAGCATCGCAGGCTGCCAGATCGCCGGCGACACCACGCGGCTGGCTGGCCGGGTGGGAATCATCTGCGGCAGTGGCGGCGAGATGGTGGCGGCCGCGCGGGGGGCAGGCTGCACGACCGTTGTAACCGGTGAAATCAAGCTCCACGACGCCCTCGCCGCAACGGCAGCGGAAGTGTCCGTCATCGCGGTCGGCCACCATGCCAGCGAACGGTTCTCGATGGGCGTATTGGCCCGGCGGCTCGCCGAAAGCGTGCCCGGGCTGACGTGCTTCGCCAGCCGCGCCGACGTCGATCCGCTGGCCTGGTTTCCTGCCTGACCGGCGCGTTGCTTGGCGTTTTTCCGGCGCTACACTGGTAGAGATGATCAACGCCGCTGCGTCGCACCGCTTCCTCACCGCCCTCCCCGTCTACAACGAGGCGGCCCACGTGGAGGCCGTGCTCGACGAGGTGCTGCAGGTCACACCCGACGTGCTCGTCGTCGATGACGGATCAACCGACGGCACGGGCGACCTTCTGGCCCGTCGCGACGATATCCGCCTCGTGCGGCACGACGCCAACCGTGGCTACGGCGCGGCGCTTGCCACGGCCTACGCCGCCACGCTCGCCGGGCCCTGGGATGGCCTCGTCACGATCGATTGCGATGGCCAGCACCAGCCGCGACTGATTCCCGATTTCATCGCGGCTCTCTCAACAGGGTCGGTCGACATCGTCAGCGGCAGCCGCTACCTGAAGCGGTTCCCCGGCGACTCGGCTCCCCCTGTCGCCCGGCGGCGAATCAATGAGGAGATCACGGCCGAGATCAATGCCCGGCTCGGCCTCTCACTCACCGACGCCTTCTGTGGTTTCAAGGCCTATTCGCGGCGCGCCCTTCGCCGCCTCCACGCCACAGAAACCGGCTACGCGATGCCGCTGGAAGTGTGGGTACAAGCGGCCGCGGCGGGCCTGCGGATCGCGGAGCTCCCGGTGCCGCTCCTGTATCTCGATCTGGCGCGGAGTTTCGGAGGCGCACTGGACGATGCGGCGACTCGTCTGGCCTACTACCGGACCGTTCTCGACCGCGCGGAGGCGGCGGTGGCCCTGCAGGCCTCGGCCACCGCGCCCTAGCGGAGCGGCGCTGCGGCGACGAAAGCCGCAGGATGTTCAGCCCCGTAGGCACGAGGCCAGCTGTCGGATATGCCCGCTTTTCGCCCTCTTCAAAAGCCGCCTCCCTTCTCGGGCGGTCGTCTGATTGATCCGCCGATCGTTGCGTCCGCCGACGCCCCCGCTGCCTCGATCGAGACACTCGTCGACAACAACCGCCTGCTCCGGGCCGCCTTCAGCACCCGGATTGGCGACATGAAGCTCTGGGAGCTCATCGCTGCCACCCGCCGCGAGGTGCTCACCGTCGCCGCCGAATACTCGGGCAGCTATCGCGACGTGCACCGGCCCAAAAACATGGCCGAGTGGATCGCCCAGCCGATCGTGATGGGAGGACACCAGCCGGAGCTTTTTCATTCCGGTGTGTGGCTCAAAAACTTCGTGCTCGACGCCTACGCGCGGCAACTCGGCGGCACGGCGATCAATCTCGTCATCGACACCGACCGCTGCGCCCGCACGAGCGTCGACGTGCCGGTGGGCACTCCCGAGCAGGCCCACTTCGAGGAGGTGTTCTTCGATCTGCCGGCGCCGGAGATGGCCTGGGAGGAGCGAGGCATCCTCGATGCCGAGTGCTTCGCCGCCTTTGGCCGTCGGGCGAGCGAGCTCCTGCGGCCGCTCGAGTCCGATCCGGTGCTGCGACGCTGGTGGCCACTGGCCATCGAACGGGCCGGCGAATCCCATCGCCTCGGCCTCGCCATCGCCCAGGCCCGCCACATGCTCGAGGAGCGATACGGTCTGGAGACACTCGAACTGCCGATGAGCGAGATGGTGCGGCTGCCGACCGTGATGGTGTTCATCGGCTGGCTCCTGGCCCACACGCGGCTGCTCCACGACGCCTACAACAGCGGACTGGCCGCCTACCGCGCCGCCCATCGGGAGCGGAGCCTCTCGCGACCGATGCCCGACCTCGTCACCCGCACCGACAACCCGGCCGAGGGCGACTGGCTGGAGATTCCCTGGTGGATCTGGTCGCGGGAAGATCCGCGGCGGCGGCGGGCCTTTGCGAACCTGTCGACGCCCGGCGGCATGACGATCTCCGACATGGAGACGCTGCGAGTCGAGCTGCCGATCTCACCGGAGACGTCGCCCTCCAAGTGGGTCGACGCCCTCTCGCGGATGGAGGAGCACGGCATCCGTCTGCGGCCGCGGGCGATCATTACGACCCTGCTCGCGCGGCTGCTCGTCGCCGACGTGTTCGTGCATGGCATCGGCGGTGCGGCCTACGACCAGCTCACCGACGAGATCGTGCGCCGCCTCACCGGCTGCGATCCGCCGCGGTTCGCGATCGTGTCGGGCACGCTGCAGCTGCCGATCGCCGCCCACTACGCAGGGCGGGAATCTCTCGCCCCGGAAGCGGAGCTCGCCGAAGTGCATCGGGCGCTGCGCGACCTCGAGTTTCATCCGGAGCGGCATCTCACGCCGCTCGACGCACGGCCCGAGGCAGTGCGCGAACTGGTCGGCGACAAGTGGCGGTGGATCGAGACCCACCCCACAGTGACGCTCGCCAAGCGGCGCTGCCGCGAGATCCGCGCCGCCAACGCACGGCTGGCCATGTACACGCAGCCGATTCGTGATGAACTGCTCGGCCGTGTCGGTCCCCTGGCACAGGCGATACGCGCCCAAAAAGTACTCGCATCGCGAGCCCATCCCTGGTGTTTTTTCCCGGAAAAGACACTGAAAAATTTCCTGCTACTGGAAACGGGCTGAGCCAACGCATATCTTTGGCAGCCAATGGAATGATTTTCCGTGCTCCAGGGAGAGGAGACTCTATGCGTTCGTCCCGGGCTGCTCGTTCTCGCACCCCCAGCTCTGGTCATGTCGCAACTCGGATGGCTACGGCCGTCCGCAAGAAGTCGGCGGCCAAGGCCAAGAAGGCCACCACCCGCAAGAAGTTGCCCACCGAGGCGGTTCACGCGGTGGAGGTGCGGCCCGCCGGAGTGGTGGTCAAGCGTCGACCACTGAACAAACCGAAGCGGGAGGCGGTGGTGCACGTGCCCCACCAGTTGGCCGCCCCGTGGACGCCGCCGGCATGGATGATGGAGCAGTGCCACGTGGCGCCGGCGCGGGCCGGGGACCAGAGCGAAGTGCTGCAGCTCCTCTCGGGGCTGCCGCAGCCCCCCGGCCGGGCGGAATTCCATGCCGCCGTCGACCATCCCGAACACGATTCCGCAAACCGTCTCGTGGCCCGACTCGCCGGCCGGATCGTGGGCCATGTGGAAGTCGTCCCGCGGGCCGTGCTGCTCGGGGAAACCTCCGTACCAGCCGCGATGATCGACCGCCTGGCCGTGCTGCCCGAATGCCGTGGCGCCGGCCACGGCCAGCAGCTGGTGCGGGCGGCCGAGGAACGCATGCAGGAGATCGGTGCGGCCATCGCTTTTTCCCGCACGCGGATCGCCGCCTCGTTTCGCGAACTCGGCTGGAGCGTACTCGGCCGTGACTGCGCGACGCCCGGCAAGCCGACCGAGATTCTTTCACGGTTGCTCGAAGGCCCGCAGCGAAGCGGTGAAGCCGTGACGATGCGGCAGTGGCGGCATGTCGAGCTGCCGGCGATCCTGCGGATCTACAAGCAGAATGCCTCGCGGTTCGTCGGGCCGCAGGATCGGAGCGAGGCCTATTCGCGCTGGCTCGTGAGCCGTGCCGCCTTCGATTCGATCCTCGTGGCGCTCGTCGGCCAGGATCGCTACGACCTGCACGAGACCACGGCCCGGATCGTGGGCTACGCGATCCAGTCAGGCAATCGCGTGCTGGAAGTGTTGGCCGATCCGGAGTTTCCCGGGCTCGATCGGGAAATCCTCGCCCGCATCTGTGCCGAGGCGATCGAAAACGATCGGCAGCAGATCGTGTATGAGTCGAGCGCCGCTGATCCACTCCACGCAGCGGTAGCAGCCGCGTCGGGCGATGTTCATTCAGGCGACCGCATGATCGTGGCCAAGTTGTTCAAGCCGCTGGACGTGTTGACCGCGGTTGCTCCGGCCGTGGCGGCCCGCGTGACGGCTGCCGGCATCCGAGAAACGGTCGAACTGGGGCTTGATGCCCCGTCGTTCCGCGGCTCGATCATCGTGAACAACGGCGTCGCGACGGTGCATGCTGGCCGCGTGGGCCGCAGCTACCTACGGCTTGGCGACGACGAACTGGCCCGTCTCGTTCTCTCGCAATGCGATCCGACAGAGTCGGTCATGGCGGGCCGCATGGAGTCGTCGACGCAGATGGCCCAGAAGCTCGCCGGTCAACTCTTCCCGCGGATACCCCTCTGGTGTCCGATGTGGGACGACGTTCCCGCCTGAAACGGCAAGGGCTGGAGGCCCGGTTTTCTTCCGACCGGAGGTCGGCAAGCAAACCGAGGCCATGGATGGCGAGGCTTGCGTAAAGCTACCCCGCCAGCCACGCATCGGCCCAGGTGCGCACCGCATCGACACCCAGCCGGTGGCAGAAGTCGCCGAGTGTCTCGCCCTCCTGACGCTGGGCTTTGTAGCAGGCGAGCACGGCCGTGATCTCCTTCGTGAGATCCTCGAAGGGCACGACATCCTTGTACTGTTCATTGAGCCGATCGCCCAGTAGCCGGCCGCCAAGAAACAGCGTGTACTTGCCGGCAGTTCGGCCCACGAGGCCGATATCGGAGTTGTAGGGGCGGGCGCAGGCATTCGGGCAGCCAGTCATGCGAAGCGTGAAGGCGTCGTTCGACAGGCCGAGCTTGGCCACCTCCGGCTCGAGCGAGTCGATGAGGCCGGGCAACACCCGCTCGCTCTCCGCGACTGCCAGGCCGCAGGTCGGCAGGGCCACACAGGCCATGCTCCAGCGCCGCAGCGTCGAGATCTCCTCGGAGGTCTTCACGCCATGCGCGTGAAGAATGTCGGCGATCCGACCGCGATCTGACTCAGCCAGGTCGGTGAAGAGCAGGCTCTGGTGGGCCGTGATCCGTACGCCCGGCCTGATCTCGTTGAGGATTTGCCGCAGTGCCGACTTGAGGCGAAAACCGTCGCGGTCGACGATCCGGCCGTTTTCCACGTTGAGCCCATAGAAGAATTTTCCGTCGCCCTGCGCGAACCAGCCGATGTGGTCGTCGAAGCCATGCACGTCGGCCGGATGGCAGGGAGCGAGCGGCTTGCCGAAGTATTCCTCCACCTTGGCCCGAAAGTTCTCCAGGCCCATCGTGTGAATCGTGTACTTGAGCCGAGCCACCTTGCGATCGGAGCGATTGCCGAAGTCCCGCTGCACCTTCACGATCGCCTCGGCGATCGCGAGCACGTCCTCCGGCGGCACGAAGCCCAGCCGCTTGGCGAGGGCAGGAAACGTCTTCGCGGCGCTCGGCGTCACGCCCATCCCGCCGCCGGCCAGCACGTTGTAGCCCAGGATTTTTCCCCCCTCGTGAACGACGATGAAGCCGAGGTCGTTGGCATAGACGTCGGTGCAGTTGTCTTCAGGAAGGGCGAAGGCGGTCTTGAACTTTCGCGGCAGGTAGGTCGGCCCGTAGATCGGCTCGACCTCGGCCCCCTTGGGCCCGCCGGCGGCGAGCGTCTTTTCGCCGGTGTCGGGATCGGTCAGCCAGATCTCGTAGTAGGCGCGTGTCCGGGGGGCGAGGTGCCTCGAAAGTTCATCGAGCTTGGCCTGCATCTCGTCGCGCACGCGGTTGCCGTGGATCGGCGCGGGGCAGCCCATAATGTTTCGCTCGACATCGCCGCAGGCGGCGAGCGTCGTCATCTGGTTGGTGTGCACCCGTTGCATGAACGATTTGAGCTCGCCCTTCACCACGCCGTGGTGCTGGATCGCCTGCCGCGTCGTGAGCCGGATCGTGCCATTGCCCAGCTCGTCGCCCATGTCCATGGCCGACAGCAGTTGATCCGCGGTCAACTTTCCGCCGGGCACGCAGGTGCGGATCATGAACGAGATCTGCCGCTCGCTCTTCTTGCCGTCGACCGACTTACGGGCCTCACGATCATCCTGCTGATAGGTGCCGTGATTTTTCAGCAGTTGGATCGACGCCTTGCCAAAGCCGGGGGCCGCGTCGGCCAGTTCCTGCGGGATGTCTCCCACGAGGTAGTTGCTGGCGATCTTGGCCAATTCCACGGCGGACGGCTTGGCGGTGGCGGGGGCGTCGTCAGGCATGATTCGCGAGGTGGGTTCCAGGAGGGCACAATGATGCAACTGCCTCAAGAATAGGCTATACGAGCGTCGGGGGCGATACGGCATACGGCCAGACAAAAATCGACTCGTCGCAGCCCCTTGGAGGAAAGCCGATGGAGACCTGCGGGTGGCACCCACGCTGAACGAGTCCTTGGCTGCCGGCGACCCGGCGGCGTTTGCAGCCCTCTACGACCGGCTCGCCGGCCGCCTCCTGAGCACCGCACGCATCATGACCGCCTCCCCTGCCGACGCCGAAGACATCGTGCATGACCTGTTCGTGGAGTTGGCCCGCCATCGCAGCCGGCTGGCCGCCGTCGCCGACCTCGAGGCCTATGTGTTCACGATGCTGCGGCATGCGGTGAGCCGATGCCGGCGGCGGGCGGCGATCGATCGAAGAGCGGTGGCAGCAATCGGCCAGCAGCGCGAATACCATGGCCATGGCGTCACGACGCCGGCCACCATGCCAGACGACCAGCTGCAGGCTGCGGTAGCAGCGCTTCCTGACGTGCAGCGGGAGGTGGTCGCCCTCAAGTTGCAGGGCGGGCTGACCTTCGTTGAGATCGCCGCTGCCATGGGGACGAGCCTCAACACAGCCGCCAGCCGCTATCGCTACGCGATCGAGAAGCTTCGCAGCCTGATGCAGCAGAAGGAAGGTTCCCAATGAGTAGCCTGCATGTGCACTGCCCCGACGACCATGATCCGACATCTATCGAGGCACGACTCGGCACGATGGCGACGACGCAAGCGTCCCCTTTTCTGAGACAACGCGTGTTGGCAGCCGTCGATGCCGTGCTGGCCGAGCCAACAGTGGATATGGCGACCGATGAAGTGCAATGGTCGCTCCTCGCGGTCGCCGCTGCGGCGGCTCTGCTGGTTGCATCATGGGGCGGGAGCATTGGGCTTGGCCGGTTGGTTGCTGATGCAGCACCCCCGCAACTCGTCTCTCTGACCGACCGAATGGCAGCTGCCGGAATTCGTCTCGAACCGTTCGCCCAGGTCCTGAAAGAATCCGTGGAGCCCCTATGACACACCTCGCCTTTTTCATCGCTGTCGTCGCCGCGTCTCTCCTGTGGTCGGCCACGATGACCGCGGCTGCAACCCGCGTGCAACGGCCCTGGCTGCAGCAGCTGCTGATCGCGCTGGCCGTGATCGCTCCGGCCCTCGCCCTGCTGCCCTGGCTGGCCGTGAGTTTCATGCTGGCTTTCTCCGTCAAGCTCCAAGTCAACTGGTTCGGCCCCGTGCTCACTGCACTCCTGTCGGCCGTGATTGGCGGCATGTGGATCGTGCGGGCTGGGCTGCGGCCGACAGCCGATGGCCTGGCGATCCCGACTGCCGCGCGGTGGCCCCTTGTTGGGCTTGTGGCCGCATTCCTGCTGGCGAAGGGGGCCGCCGCCGGCACACTCCTGACGCTGGACAGTGGAATCACCGGCCGGGCTCCTGGCATGAAGGCCGAGGCTGTGGAACTTCTGCAGGCCAATCTACCGCCTGTCGTGTCCGACACAGCCAACGCGGCACCGCTCTATCAGGCGGCATTCGCGGCCCTCGACGCGGATCCGGTGGCCGGTGCACCGGATTCACCGCTCGGCACATCGTCGACCGTCGACGCGCAGGATGCAGCTGTCGCCGACCTCGTGGCCCGCCACTCCGAGACGCTCTCGCTCCTGCGCGAAGCGGCCGGCCGTGACGTTTGCCGGTTCACTCGCGATTGGACACGGCCGTCGCTTGGCATGCTGATCCCCGAGATGCAGTCGGTGCGACAGGCAGCCAGACTCGTGCAGCTCTCCGCCCGCCGGAAGGCGACCACAGGCGACATAGCCGGAGCACTGGCCGACATCGCTGTGCTGCACCGGATCGGTCAGCATGCGGCCGCCGAGCCGATTCTGATAAGCGGCCTCGTCGGTGTTGCCATCGACACGATGGCCCTCGACACGCTCGCCCAGGTGCT
>CAZODJ010000048.1:3506-6784 GCA_964578555.1 uncultured Candidatus Kuenenia sp. | reverse complement strand
CGTTCCACGCTGCGGGCCTACCAGCAGTTGCTCGCCGTGCCGAAGTCATTTTCCGACTCAACGCGCGAGGCAAAGGTGATCGAAGACTCGCTCAACAACGATCGCCGTGGCATCCTGACGAGCCTGCTTGCGCCAGCCCTCTCCAGCTGCATCCGCACTGGCGTACGATCGCAGGCCCTTCATCGAGCGGCGGCTGTCGCCGTGGCGGCGACCCGCCATCGAATCGAGAACGGGAGCCTGCCCGAGTCGCTCAACGATCTCGTGCCTGCGTTTCTGCCGTTCTCGCCGGCCGACCCGTTCGCGGACAACGCACCGCTCCGCCTCACGCAGAACGACAGTGGCCTCGTCATCTATTCCGTCGGCCCCGACGGTGATGATGACGGCGGCCCCGTGGCCCCCGGCACGGAGCCGGCAGCCGGCAACGACGACGTCGGCCTGCGGCTGCCTCAGTCCGCCTCGCGGACGCAGTAGAGCACGTCGCCAGTCCGCACGAGCAAGCTTCCTGGCACCATGGCCACGCCGTACTGCACCCGCCCGGCAAACATTGCCGCCCCGCGCCGCTTCTCTTCGGTGTCTTCGGTCGCACCAATGTCCGGATCGACCTGCACTTCGTCCGGATCCCAGAGCCGATTCGTCGCCAGCACCCGCCATTCAGGGCCGACGGCAATGACGGTCGTCGTACCGTTCTTGCCGAACAAATAGATGCGCTCGCCCACGCCCAGCGGCGTTGCCCACACCGATTCCGGTGACCGCTGCTCGTAGTGAACCTTGCCGTTGGCGGCATCAAGGCAGGTGACGGCACCCGCCCGGTTCACCCAGTAGGCCTCCGCACCGTACACCATCGGCGACCCAAACGACGGCATCGCCTTCTCGGCCCGCCACAGCACCTCCGGCTCCCAGTGGCCAGCCACTCGCTTGGCCGTCATCGCCAGGTTCGACTGGCGGGCCCCGAGGGCATTCTGTCCCTCGCGGCCCGGCGATGCACCCACCAAAAATCTTCCGCCAGCGAAGGGAATCGGCGTCACCGCCGTATTGCCACCAAGATCTCCGAGCGACCAGAGCCGCTCCCCCGTCGTCACGTCATATCCGTCGACGCTGCCGGCGGAACTACAGACGAGCTGCTCGACACCGTCGATCGTGACAATGGCCGGTGAACTCCAGCTCACGCGGCTCGTGCGATCCTGCTTCCAGAGCGTGCGGCCGTCTACCTTCGCGATTGCCACCACGTACGACGGCCCCTCGTGGTCGATCAGCAGAAACACGCGATCGGCGGTCTGGGCGACCGATGCCGCCAGTCCAAACTCGTTTTTGAACGGCCCATAGTCCTGCGAGAGCGACCGGCTCCAGGCCACGCTTCCATCACGGTTCACCGCCACGACGTCGCCGCTCTCGAAGAAGGCGTAGACCCGGTCGGCGTCGACCGCGGGCGTCGGCGCCGCGCGGCTCACATAGAGGCTGTTTTTCACCGGCGCCGTCGAGGGCAGGCTGTGCCGCCACCGCTCGGTGCCATCGGCCAGTGACAGGCAGAGCACATGGTAGGTGTCTTTCAGCGGGCCTTCGACGGCCGTGACGAACACGCGATCGCCGTGGATCACCGGGCTCGACTGGCCATGGCCGGGCAGCGCCGCCTTCCAGGCGATGTTCTCCGTGGGGCTCCAGGTGAGCGGCACCGAATCGGCAGGGGCGGGAGATGCTCCCGCGCCGAGAAAGCCGGGCCACAGAGGGGCAGCTTCGCCCACTGCGGCAGCGAGCAGGATCGCCAGAAACAACGACACCAGACTCACACTCCTCCCGCCCCATCTTCGAATGTGAAGCAGGCGGTGACCAAAAAATCAGTCACCGCCTGCGGGCCAGAACTCAAGAAACAACCGTTACTCAACCGTCACGCGCTCTCCACCCGCGCGGGTGCACAACGCCTTGAATACGTCGGTCGACGTTTCAGCATTGATCAGACGGCAGGAGCCGTCCATGTTGAGAAATTGCGTGCCGGCCGTGTGGGGACCGATGAATCCACCAGGGCTACCCTGGAGGCTCGGCACACTCGACCGCACATGGACCAGCGTGGCCGTGATCGCCGGTCTGTTATTAAAGGTTGGATTCGCAGGATCAAATCTCGGAGACTCCGGGGCATAAAAGAGTGTCTGCCCAGGCGTCACGCCCACCCAGCTGCTTTGGGTGTGCCGGCTCATTCGCTCGCCGATCCCAATCGTCTTGCTCGTGCCGTCGGTGATATCGTCGAGCCGGATCTTGCTATTACGGTGAAACACACCATTAAATGGCTGATCCTCGTAGGCCCCCGTACCAAGACAGCCGACGTAACTGCTTACCGCTGCCTTGAACATCACATTCTGACTTGCATCCTTGACATCGATGAGCTTGGGAGACGTGTCACCAGGATCGACATAGGCGGCCACAATTGTCTCCCGAACGGATCGATTGTCTGATGGACTGCTCGGATCATAAATTCGCTTGGAAAAGTTGATCTGCTGGTGAAGGCTGGCCTCTTCCATGTAGGGCAGGATTTCGGCGAACAAGCTCCAGCCCGGGCCAGTCTCCGTCACGGGATTCGTCGATGCGTTGGTGACCGTCGACGTGAACCCCGGTGGCAGCCGTCGCTTGCCGTCGTGATACGTGTGCAACGCGAGCCCCATCTGCTTGAGATTGTTGAGACTCGACATCCGGCGAGCCGCACCGCGGGCACTCTGCACGGCCGGCAGGAGGAGGCCGACGAGCACACCGATGATGGCGATCACCACCAGCAACTCAACCAACGTAAACCCACGTCTTGAAAAATAGTCGCGCGAAAAACCAGCTTTCATCGCCCATCTCCTTGAAGGTGCGTTCATGTGGGAAGTTCGGAGTGGCTGGCTGACCGACAGGCAGGGCCCGGGTTGGCTGGCTCCGTGAAAAAGGCTTGACAGACCCTTCGCGGGACCGATATTGAGAATCGTTATCGGACAACCAAAAAGATATCCACATGACGGAATGTGTCAAGTGGTTGGCGGGTGGTGAAGATGATCGAAAAAGACCGATGAATCCGCCAAAAGAAGCTTCCCAGAGCCCCGAGGCGACCCCTCTTCTCGCTGCCACGCAGGAGAGTGGGACCCTCGCAAGCACCCAACCTGATTCCCAAGGCGGGGGCCCGATCCTCTCAGAATCACTGCTGCGAGGCCGCAGCGAGGTTCAGATCCTGCACCGCGGCGAGCTCTACCGGCTTTGTCTCACGCGAGCCGGCAAGCTGATTCTTCACAAGTGAGCAAAGCGGCTGCAGCCTCGTT
>CAZODJ010000048.1:0-3406 GCA_964578555.1 uncultured Candidatus Kuenenia sp. | reverse complement strand
GCCAGACGACTCATTCCGCCGGCAGGTCGAAATCGCCGGTGCGGTCTCGCCAGACGCAGTGGATGTGATTGGCTGGATTGCCCTCGGCATCCGGCTGCACATTCACAAACTCGATCGAAAACGTTGCCCCCTCGATCCGGTAGGCGTGACCAACGCCTGGTTCGAGACTGCCCGCCCAGGCGAAGTGGACATCCTCCCAGTGATGGATGAGCCCCAGGCGGTCCTCGGCCACGTCGTCAGGCATCACGCGACAGTAAACCTCCACCAGCCGCCGCAGCAGCGACTGCTGATCCGGCCTCAGCGCTCCGAAGGCAATGCCGGCCACCGGTCCTCGTGGGGCCTGCGGCTCTCCAGCAGCCCGAATCTCACGGGGAGCCTCCGCCGCGATCACGGCCTTGCGCCGCTGCTGGTCATCAAGTGAGTTCACAAAGTCAAACGCCAACGTCTCCTCGTCACGAAGGATGCGATGCCCTGTCGGTGGCAGCCCCGGAAACGTCGTCCGCACCTCCGCCGGATTGGCCCCAAGAAACTGTGGCGTCGAATCGACGACCATGCCATCACGAACCGTCACATTGAGCGACAGATGATGCCCCTCGATCGACAGCCCCCATGAGCCGGTGTCGGCGGGGGGGCCGAAGATGGTCACGTAATACCGCTTCGCATCGCGAATGTTTTTCGCCTTCTCCCCCTCGATGATCCGCAGGAGTTCATCGAGCTGCATGATGCCCGTGGCTTTTTCATAGCCGGCGGACGACAGCGCTGATCGCAGAAGTGCCAGCGCCGCCTCCTGCTGCTGGTCGGTCATGTCCCGCAACTGCACGCCCTTGCGATCGTTCTTGGGCACGAAATGCCAGGCTGCCCGCGTGGCATCGGCGAACGGCCGCACCGCCCGCTCCCGTTGCACGGCATCGAGCGACTCGAGCCAATGGTTTGCGGCTCGGGTCAGCGGCTCAGCCGAAACGCCCCGCAGCACATCCTGCGTTCTGCCGGTGGCGGTCAGTCCGGCGGCGACCATTACGCCGACCATCAGTCGAACGACCATCGCGGCCCATCTCCGCACCGTGCCTCGCATAAAAACCTCCACGATCTGGGAAAAAACAACCCGGCTATCGTACCCGCTGGTCGTCACTCGTGTTCGCCACCGGGGTCGCGATCATGATGAGCCTGGTCCACATGCACATGCACCTTGGGGCACGCCGCGAAATAACGCTGCCAAGCGGCGTCCGACGCTCCTGATCCGTCGAGATACAGGTTCCAGAGGTCGGGCCGACTCGCGAGGACAGCGAGCCCCTCGTCACCGATCGGAATATCAATGAGATGGAGCGTCCGCAGGTGTGGCAGTCGCACGATCGCCTCGCACACATCCCTGCCGCTCAGGTGTGGCCCGCCGAGCCGAAGGCTGCGGAGGTGAGGCAACCCGGCGAGCGACTCCACGCCCGCCGCCGTGCAGGCTGCCTGCGGCACGTTGAGATCGCGGAGCGTCGTGGAGGCAGCGAGCGTGCGAAAGCCCTCGTCGGTGAGCGGTGAATCCCGGAGCACCAGTCGCTCGATATTCGGAAGCGAAGCCAGGATTTCCGCCCGGGCATCGTCTGCTCGCCCGGCCTGGAGCACGAGCTCCCGCACCCCGGCCAGCCCGCGCAACGATTCCCATTCACCTTCCGAAAGGGGTGTCGCGGCGACGATGCGATCGGCCTGCCCGCCGCGGATCCGCGAGACCTGAGTCGTGCCCGTCGTGAGCCGCACGCGGCAAAGGAGCGAATCGGCCGTGATGAAGAGCGTGCGGCCATCCTCGCCAAAGCAGCAGTTGGCGGTGGCCTGACCGGTGAGCAGCGTGCCCAGATGGGTGCCGTCGGGGGCGATCACGAGCACGCCGCCGGGGCCGGTGGCGAAGAGATTGCCATGCACGTCCACCTTCAGGCCGTCGGGATTGCCGCGTCGTGTCTTGGCAAGCGTGGTGGCGTCGAAGAAGGTTCGGCCCTCGTCGAGCGTGCCGTCCGCCGCCACGTTGAACACCTTCCAGATCGGCGCCTGCGGGTCCGACTGGGCGACGTAGAGCTTTGTCTCGTCGGGTGAGAAGGCGATGCCGTTAGGGCGGGTCATCGTGTTGCACAGAAGCGTCACCTTCCCATCCGTGCCGATCCGGTAGACGCCGCAGAAGTCGATCTCGCGGCGGGGGTCATCGAAGCCCCGCGGCAGACCGTACGGAGGATCGGTGAAGTAGATCGCCCCGGACGAATGCACCGCCAAGTCATTCGGGCTGTTGAACCGCCTGCCTTCCCAGGCATCGGCGAGCGTCCGCTTGCCGCCGTCCTTCTCGAGCACGCTCACCCGTCGGTCGCCGTGCTCGCACGACACGAGCCGGCCCTTGTGATCGAGGGCTAGGCCATTACTCCCCCGCTCCTTGCCGTAGGCAGCGGGTCCAGTAAACCCGGCCGGCTCCAGGAAGATGCTCACCTCCTCGCCTGCCTTCCAGCGGTGGACACGGTTGTGAGGGATGTCGCTGAAGAGCAGTGCGCCAGCCGGCAGGCCGCCCCGGTCATCAGCCACCCACACCGGGCCTTCCGACCAGGCGAACCCCATCGCGAGCACCTCGATCCGCGCATCAGGGGGCACGAGGGCATCGAGCCGCGGGTCGAGCCGCTCGATGCTGCCCACGGTCGGGAGCGTGGCCGCGGCAGGCTCAGCCGCCCCTAGCCACGCCCCGCACCAGATCAGGCAGGCCGCGCAACCCAGAGTACTCACCCTCACCCAGCCAAACCGTGAAAACACTTGCATGAATGCCCTCCTTCTGAAGAGTCACCAGGATAGCCGCGGGTGGTCCGCCTCGCGAAGGCTCGCTCGAGCACAACGCCCGCCTGGGCTGCAAGCACGGTGATACAATAACGCAATATGGATATCGACACTCGTGACGCCGTGTTTTCCGCGGTCCGTGAGGCGACTATCGCCACCTACGGCGAGCGGCTGATCTCGCTTGCGGTATTCGGGTCGTGGGCTCGGGGCACGGCTACGCCGGCATCTGACCTTGATCTTCTCGTGGTCGCCGAGCCGCTGCCGCCGAGCCGAATGAAGCGGGTCCGAGAGTTTCGGCCAGTGGCCAATGCCACCCAGGCAGTGAGGTCTCGTATCTGGTCGGATCAGATTGCAGAGGTTGAACTTTCCCCGGTGTTCAAGACCGCGGACGAGCTTGCTGCCGGCAGCCCGCTCTATCTCGACATGACGCTGTGGCGGGTTGTGCTGTTCGATCGTGGAGACATGCTGGCGAGGTTTCTCGAGGGACTCCGTAGCCGCATGCAGGCGCTCGGATCCCGGCGGGTGCCCTTCAAAGGGGGCGCGTTCTGGGACTACAAGCCTGACTTCCGGCCGGGTGAGGTGGTCGAGCTATGACGACCAACGACCTCGCTGCGGG
>CAZODJ010000047.1:10395-16504 GCA_964578555.1 uncultured Candidatus Kuenenia sp. | reverse complement strand
TTCATGCTCCTCATCGACGAGCGTCCCGAGGAGGTGACCGACATGGAACGGCAGGTCAAGGGGCCCTCCTGCGAGGTCATCAGCTCGACCTTCGACGAAAACGCCAGCCGGCACGTGCAGGTCGCCGACATGGTGCAGGAGAAGGCGAAGCGGCTCGTCGAGTATGGCCGCGATGTGGTGATTTTTCTCGACTCGATCACGCGGCTGGCGCGGGCCTGGAATTCGGAGGTGCCCAACTCCGGCAAGATCCTTTCCGGCGGCGTCGACTCCAACGCCCTGCAGCGGCCGAAGCGGTTTTTCGGCAGTGCCCGCAAGGTTGAGGAGGGCGGGTCGCTCACGATCATCGCCACGGCGCTGGTCGATACGGGCAGCAAGATGGACGACGTGATCTTCGAGGAGTTCAAGGGGACGGGTAACAACGAAATCATGCTCGACCGTCGACTGGTCGACAAACGCGTCTATCCGGCCATCGATATCAATCGTTCAGGCACCCGCCGAGAGGAGATGCTGCTCGAGCCCGATGAATACAAGCGGGTGACCGTGCTGCGGCGGGCCTTGAGCGACAAGAACCCCGTCGACGCCATGGAACTGCTGATCAACCGGCTGGCGAAGACGGCATCGAACCGTGAATTCCTCATGAGCCTGAAGGCCACATGATGCCCGCCGCACACCCTTCATTGTCATCCCCCCACGAGTTTCCGAAAGGCTCGGCGCGCCTGTCGGACGGCGCCCGCGTTGCACTGGTTGTCTCCCGGTACAACGAGTCGATCACCCGTCGGCTTCATGACGGTGCGGTGCATGCCCTCACCGCTGCCGGACTGCCTGCCGAGGCGATTGACGTGGCCTGGGTGCCCGGCGCATTCGAACTCACGCTCGCTGCTGACCGCCTGGCGGCCGGTGGCCGGTACGCAGCGGTGCTCTGTCTCGGCGCCATCATCAAGGGAGAGACCTCGCACGACCACCACATTGCCACGGCAGTGGCCGGTGGCATCGAGCAGATCGGCCGGGCCCGCGGACTGCCGGTCCTCTTCGGCGTGCTCACCTGTGATACGCTCGCCCAGGCGATGGCGCGAGCGGCGGGTGGACCCGGGGATGGTTTTGCGGGCAACAAGGGGGCGGAGTGTGCCGCCGCCGCCATCGAGATGATCATGCTCCTGCGTCGCCTGCCCCCTCTCACCGAGTCACCATGAGCCTTCGTTCCCGCGCCCGTGAGATCGCCATGCAGGCCCTGTATCAGGTGGAGATCCAGCCCGCCGCGGATCCGGCGGGGCTCGAGCGGTTTCTGGTCGGTCGGCTGAGACAGCCGGTCTTGGTCCGCTTCGCGAAGGGGCTGGTCGACGGGGTGCGGAGCCACGTCAAAGAACTCGATGCGGCCCTCGATGCTCGCGCCGAGAACTGGCGGGTGGCACGGATGGCGGCCACGGACCGAACGATCCTCAGGATCGCCGTGTACGAAATGCTGCACACCGATACTCCGCCGGCCGTGGCCGTCGACGAGGCGATCGAACTGGCCAAGCGGTATGGCAGTTCATCATCGGGCCGGTTCGTGGCGGGCATCCTCGGGAGGCTGATGGCCGACCGGGCGGCGGCCAGCTAGCGCGAGCGAGGAACAAACCATTCATGGCGACCTTTTTTGAACGTCTCAAGGCGGGGCTCTCCAAGACGGCCCAGGTGTTGCAGACCGACGTTCGTGACCTCTTCAAGCGGGAGGGGCGGCTCGTCGACGAGGAGTTTCTCGAGGAGTTGCGCGGGGCGCTCGTCCGCACCGACATGGGGCCGGCGGCGGCTGAGGCGATTGTCAAGGACGTGCGGGAACGGCTGCGGGCCCGGGTGGTCGACCCGGAGGTGGTGGTCGACTCGATCCGCCGCGAACTGCTCGGTCGGCTCGAGTCGACGGCGGCTTCCGTCGCTGTGGCAGCCGAGGGGCCGACGGTGATCCTTGTCACGGGCGTCAATGGCTCCGGCAAGACGACATCGATCGCGAAACTCGCCCAGCGGTTTACGAAGGACGGAAAACGGGTCGTGCTCGGGGCGGGCGACACGTTTCGCGCCGCGGCAGTCGAGCAGTTGGCGATGTGGGCCGGACGGATCGGCGCTGAGATCATCCGCGGCGAGCCGGGGAGCGACCCGGCGAGCGTGGCGCACCGGGCCGTGGCCCGGGCGGTCGAGGGAGGCTTCGATGTGTGCATCGTCGATACCGCCGGCCGGCTCCAGACGCAGTCGAACCTGATGCAGGAGCTCGGCAAGATCCGCCGCGTGATCGCCAAGCAGATTCCCGACGCGCCGCACGAAACGCTCCTGGTGATCGATGCGACGGCCGGCCAAAACGCCCTCTCGCAGGCCAAGGGCTTCAAGGAGGCGGCCGGCTGCACCGGCATCGTGCTAGCGAAACTCGATGGCTCGGCTCGCGGGGGGGTGATCGTGCCCGTCACCGAACAGTTTGATCTGCCCGTCAAGCTTGTCGGCCTTGGTGAAGGCGCCGACGACATGCAGCCGTTCGACCCGCCGCAGTTCGTGAACGCCCTGC
Organism: uncultured Candidatus Kuenenia sp.; assembly: GCA_964578555.1. Lineage (GTDB taxonomy): Bacteria > Planctomycetota > Planctomycetia > Pirellulales > UBA1268 > CACORA01. The sequence goes on along the minus strand of CAZODJ010000047.1, from coordinate 13,977 downwards.
TGGCCGGATTGTTTGCCGAGAGCGAGCCGGCCTGAGTTTCTCGCCAGCCGGCATATCTTCACACCGTGTTGTCCCGGTCGTGGAGACTTTGCGGACGGTCGGGGCAGGTCGGTTTTTTGGGCCAGCCCACGTCGATACCGGGAAGTGGGCGGGGGGTGAACAGTGTGCCACGGATCGGCGGACCGTGCGTGTGCGGCATCCCATGGTGCGAAACGCCTCGGGGTTGCGACGGTCGTAGCCCGGGCACCGGCCCTCTGACTGGAGATTTTGAGACCATGCGATTCACCAAGTTCAAACTGCCGCTCTCGGTGGCAGCCGGCCTATTGGCCTCCGCCGCGTTGGCGACGGAACCGCAGGTTCCGTCACGTGTCGATACCAGCCTCTACGACTCGTTCGCCCAGGCGGACGGCGCGGCGCCTGTGCCCGAGATGCCTCGGCCGGGCGTGCCGCTGGAGGACGTCTACCAGTATCGCGCCGCAGCGCCTGAGCAGGCGGCCGTGGAAGAAGGAGCGACTCGCTATCTCGAGACCGAATTTCTCACGAGCCGCGGGATCAACACCTACGGCTGGGTCAATGCCGGGATCGGTGCCAACAACTGGGGCGCTCCCTGGAACGGCCCGATCACCTTCAATGACCGTAACTGGCAGGGCCAGATGAACCAGCTCTATCTCGTCAACGAGAAGACGCTGGGCGAAGACTTCGGCTGGGCCGGTCGAGTCGACCTGCTCTACGGTACCGACTTTCTCTTCACGACAGCTCGCGGCCTCGACGCCTACCGTGGCGGCTACGTCGATCCGAGCGGGGTCGCCGGCCCACGGTGGTATTCGTCACGCTACTACGGTCTGGCAATGCCGCAGCTGTACGGGGAACTCGGCCGTGAGGATCTGGGTGTGAAGTTTGGTCACTTCTACACGCTGATCGGCTACGAAGTGGTGCCAGCGATCGGCAACTTCTTCTACACGCATGCCTACACGATGCAGTACGGTGAGCCGTTCACGCACACCGGCATCCTCGGCAACTGGGTGCCGAACGACCAGATGACGGTCGTGGCCGGCATCACGAACGGCTGGGATAACTGGGACGACGGCATGCTCGGCCCGATCGCCAACACGTCCTACCCCGGTTACAACAACAATGCCGCCTTCCTCGGAGCGGTCACGTTCAACAGTTCGGACGAGAAGCAGTCGCTCATTGCGGCCGTCTCGAGCGGCAACGAGGTTGGCACGTTCGATTCGGTTGCGGGCAATCTTGTCGGCAATCGTTCGATCATCAGCCTCGTGTACACCAACGAGCTCAGCGACAAGCTGAACTATGTGATCCAGAACGACAACGGCTGGCAGTTCAATGGCCAGACGAATAGCGCCCTCTGGACCAATGGTCAGACGTCACCGCTGGCCCAGTGGTACGGCATCAACCAGTACATGTTCTACAACTTCTCCGACACGTTGATTGGCGGTATGCGGTTTGAGTGGTTCCGCGACAACAACGGTACCCGCGTGATCTCCGGCCTTCGCAATGCGTTGACCGGTGGAACGCCGTTCGCTGGTGGCTTCCAGGGCAACTTCTGGGCTGCGACGTGGGGCCTCAACTACCTGATGGGCAAGAACGTCGTCATCCGCCCCGAACTGCGGTATGACTGGTACTCGCCGGACAAGACTGGTGGAAACCTGCCCTACGGCAGCAACTTCGACCAGTACGGCCAGTTCTACGGCGGCTGCGACGCGATCGTGCAGTTCTAGAGTCACGCTGTCGAAGCCATCCATGGCCTTCGTCAGCTTGGAGGGCCTGGTCGCACGTGTGCGACCAGGCCCTCGGCTTTTGCAGGGCCTCCAGCCCCGCCGTCCGTCTGCAGTCGGCCATCCATGGCCCCCGCCGCCTCAGGGCTGGCACGGACGTGTCCGTGCCAGCCCAGTCGGGGTGAGAGCCTCCGGCTCTCAAATTACGGTTCGTCAGCTTGGAGGGCCTGGTCGCACGCGTGCGGCCAGGCCCTCGGCTTTTGCGGGGCCTCCGAGCCCCGCCGTGGTCAGTCGCAGGGCCTCCGAGCCCCGCGGCCTTTTGGTGACCGTGCGTGCCAGCCCGCCGCTCACAGATCCAGGGGCAGTGTCCGGCTCTCGGCATCCGTCGCGGAACTTTTTTCGAGGTGCCGGGTGGCCGTAAGTCCAGCGTTTCGCCGACGCCCTGGCAACTTGGTGAAGCCAGATAAGTGGCGCAATCTGCAAAGATTTACAGTATCGGGCCTCATCGCTAGCCTTTTGCTTCAGTTTCGGCGTTGGAAGGCTCGCGAACCCCGTCGCTGTTTCCCGAATAAGAAGTTTGGGGAACAGCTTGCAAGGAGGCGACATACGATGCGGATGGCACGAACGAAGGGTGGGATGACGGTTGTTGGCGTAAGCCAGTGTGTGGGGCGTTCACTCAGCTGGGTGGCAATTGTCCTGTGCCTGACCATCCGGCCGGCAGCTGGCAGCGAAGGCTGGCTGACGGAATACGACACGGCCCTCACGGCGGCAGCCGAGTCTGGCCGGCCCGTTCTCACGATCTTCACCGGAAGCGATTGGTGCCCGCACTGCAAGACGCTCGAGGACAACGTCCTGGCGACCGAGACATTCCTGGAATGGGCCTCCGACAACGTGGTTCTCCTGATGATCGATCTCCCGCAGCAGGGTATCTCCCCGGCTGTCCGGAGCGAGCGATCCCAGGTCTGCATCAAATACGGCGTGCGGACGTTTCCCAGCGCCCTCCTGATCGGCCCTGACGGTCAGAAAATTACCGTCAAGAAGGGGTATCACGGCCAGTCGGCGGCTACCTGGGTATCCGAGATGGCGGCTCATGTGCCGGCCCGCCCGGCGGACCGGGCGACCGCGGCGACCGATCCTGCCAAGGGCGGTGTTCTCACCTCCCTCGAAGAGGCGGTCGCAACGGCCCAAGGGAAGCAGCGACCGATCCTGCTGGTCGTGTCGCGAAAGAGCGATTCAGGTGCGAAGACCCGCTCGGCTGAACTCGTCAACGATCCCGAGTTTGACGCATTTACCCGGGAAAACTTCGTCGTGGCCGAGGTGCCGGCAGGTGATCCCGGGGAGGGCGAGACGGATGAGCCGATGCAACGGCTGCTCGGCGGGGCCCCGCTGGCCCCGGAGGCTGTCGAGATCATCGTGACCGAGGATGGGCAGACGCCCCTCTTCAGCCAGTCGGGTGCGCAGACGCCAGCGCGGGTTGTCGGTGGCTTGCGGCGGTTTCTCGCTGCCCGCCAGGCCACCCGGGAAAACAGCGCCACCCGACGGTGACATTCACGGCGGTAGGCTGATCGCCACGATCGGCGGATCGGCGGTCACCGCTCGTGCCACATGATCAGCCCCATGGCGCATCGATGTCGCGACGGCACAGCCGCCGATCGGCAGGAGGCAGAAGAGCGGGGCTGCCAGCCAGGGGAGCATGAGGGTCAGCGTTGATGGCCGCCGCTCGGGCATTTCGGCCGTGGAATCAGCCATGTCGGTCTCCGGGAGGTTCTTGGCCAAAAGAACTACAGGCCGACCCAGGCAGGGACAAGAGAGAAAAGGTGCCTGCCTGCAGCGGTGTCGGCTGGCG
>CAZODJ010000047.1:0-10295 GCA_964578555.1 uncultured Candidatus Kuenenia sp. | reverse complement strand
CCACCAGTCAGCCCCGGGCGCGAGCCCGGGGCTGCAGCGGCCCCCCGACGCAGGCACGCATCAAACTGGGCAAGGAATTCACGGGGAATGGCCGAGGCGGGGATCGAACCCGCACGGAGCTTTCGCTCCACGGGATTTTAAGTCCCGTGCGTCTGCCAGTTTCGCCACTCGGCCGCAGGCCGGATCGTATACCCGTCATCCTGCCGGCTGCAAAACGTGGGCTACAATCCGCTCTGTTTCACACCTCTCCATCGTTCCCGGCTCTTTCCAGCGGCACTCACAAATAATGGGCATGACAGGTATCGACGGCTTTCTCGGCACCCGCGGCTCGCTCGGCATGGACGTGCTGGTGGTGGGGCTGCTTGCCGTGCTGCCGGTCTTGGCGTGGAGCATTCATGTCGTTCGCACAAGGCGCGATTATGTGACTCACAAGCGACTCCAGTTGGCGATCGCCGCGGCCTTGCTCGTCTGCATCGTGATCTTCGAGATCGACGTCCGTCTCGTGAGCGACTGGAAGGAGCGGGCCCGACCAAGCCCATGGTGGCCGGGGGGCGTGCTCACAATGCTGGGCATCCACCTGATCTTCGCCGTCTCGACGCTCGTGCTGTGGGTGTGGACGATCTGGGAGGGACTCGTGCGATTTCCCTCGCCCCCCGTTCCCGGCAGCCATGGGGGGCGGCATCGAGTGATGGGGAGGCTGGCCGCCATCGACCTCGTGGTCACCACGATCACCGGGCTGCTCTTCTACTGGCTGGCGTTTATTGCCTAAGAAAACCGCCGGGGACGGGCGAGGTCTCGGCTTCGGGGCGAGGATACGCCAACTTGCCTCGACCTCGCCCGATCCCCGGCTTTGTTCCTAAGGGCCCACGTCATGCAGGGCTTGTGCTGCTTGTCCAGCGGCAGATGGCGAGGCCGCCGAAGTAGAGCAGGCACAACGGCAGGGCGAGGAAGAGCATGCTGTAGGGATCGGCGGGCGTGAGGATGGCCGACACGATGAAGATGGCGACGATGGCGGTCCGCCACTGGGAAGCGTAGGCGGAGGCGTCGAACACGCCGATCCGCTCCAGGAACAGCATCACCAGCGGGAGCTGGAAGCCGATGCCGAAGCCGATCGGAAGAATGAGCACGAATGACAGCCATTCGCTGATGCGCGGGTCGGGGTCGAGCCCCAGCCAGCGGTTGAAGTCGAGGAGATAGTCGAGCACGAAGTCGAAGACGAAGAAGAAGGCCAGGCAAACGCCGGCCAGGAAGAGCCCGATGCTGATCGGCAGGAACGTCCAGACCAGCCGCTTTTCGTGCGGATAGAGGCCCGCCGCCACGAATGTCCAGAGCTGGTAGAAGATCCAGGGACTCGAGACCACGATGCCCACGAGCAATGCCGCCTTCATGTAGATGCCGAAGGCCTCTTGGGCCGACAGGGTGGTGATGCTCACCCGCGAGTCCTTCTCGAGCGGCTGCCACAGCAAGATCGGCACGAGCGATTCGGTATCGAACGTGGTCGGCGAGGCGGTCTTATCAGCGGAGGCGGTCTTATCAGCGGTCGAATCGCCCGAAGGCGGTTGCGCCGCGGCAAGCACACGGGCCAGTTGCTGCGGGTGCACCTCGCGGAGTTCAAACGACAGCCCGCGCTGTTCCACGGCATCGACGACTTCCGACCGCGAGTAGGGCAGGGCGGGGCCACCGTCGACCCGCGGTTGCCAGCCATCGAACGTCTCGACCGCCCGTTCTGTGTAGTAGGTGCCGAGGGCCTTTTTCAGTGGCTGCTCGATGAGGTGCACGACCGGACGGCCGAGAAAGAAGCCGATCACGACCCCCACGGCGAGCCCCATGGCAGCCCGAATCAGGCAGATCCGCAGCTCTTCCAGGTGCTCGCCGAAGGTCATCGTCGAACCTTCGAACAGGTCTTCGTCGTCGATACGGGGCATGGATGGGTGTGGAGCCGGGTTCCGCGTGTTTCCTCACCGACTTATACTTCAATCAGTCCGGCCATGCCGGAGTCACCCCCTCTTTCCCGGGCGACACGCATGCTTCCGGCGGTCCCTCGATCCCGCAGAATCGGTGCCATCGGACTCGTGGTCCTCGTCGGCCTCGTCTCTGGATGGCCGTCGGTGCCGGCTGCCGACGATGCGCCACGGCACAAGGACGTGGCGGCGGTGGAGAATGTCGTCCAGAAACGACTGGAGTGGCTGCAACGGCCGGAGGCGTGGCAGCTCCGCTGGTCGCAGCCGATCGGGGGCACCGAACCGGCAGTGGCGGCAGGTGTCGTTGCCTGGATCGACGCCGGTGCCGTACGCGGCGTGCGAGCCATCGACGGTCTGCCGGCCTGGCGGAGTGTCCCGCCCGGTGACACGTTGCTTTTCCCCCGGTCGGTCCTTCCGCGTCGCGAAGCCGCTCGGCGTGTTGATCCCGGGCTGTCCGGAATCAGCGTTGTCGGCCACCTGCTCTACGGGGTGATTGATGCGGGGCGGCTGGGGCCGCTGATGATTTGCCTCGACTGCTCCGACACGGCCGAGGGGCGGCTGCTCTGGTCGGCGTCGCCTCCGGCCGGATTCGTTGGGTTCGATGGGCCGCCCGTCGCCGATGACCGCTTGTGTGTCGTCGTCGTGCGCGGCAGCGACGGTCGCAGTCCGCTCGAGATCGTGGCGCATGACGCGCGTGATGGCGTGATCATCTGGCGGCGTCCGCTGTCGACAGGCGTGGCCCGCGACGGCATCAACCATGCTCCCGGCCGGCGGCAGGCGTCGCTGGTGGAGGGCCTTGTTGTCATTGCCGATCACGCGGGGAGCGTGTGGGCTTTTGACCGCGACGGTCGGCCCACGTGGCGGTATGAATATGATGTCGCCTCCCGCGCCGATGATCGACCGCGTGACGACGACGGCTGGCCGGCGTTGGCCGAGCCAGTGGTGGCAGGGACGGAATGCCTCATGATTGCCGCCCAGGATCGTGGGGGCGTGATGGCGATCGATCCAGCGGCTCGGTCAGCGCACCTCCGCTGGGAGGCCGCCGTTGGTGAATGCGTGCGAATCATCGGAATCGCAGACGAATGGATCGTCGTCGAAAGCGGCGACGCCGGGCGAGAGGGATCTCTTGTCACGCGTGAAGTTGTCTCTGGACACGCCGTGGCCTCCAGTCTTGAAGAGCCGTTGCCGGCCGGTCCGGCAGTGCTCGCAGGCGGAGTGATCCTGCAGCCAGTTGTGGGAAAACAGAGCGGCGGGCAGCGACCTGCCATCGCGGCCCTCGATCCGTCCTCGTTGCGGGCTCTGGGGCCACCGTTTCCGCTCCCGGGACCGGGCAGCGGAGCACAGCTCGTTGAGCCTGCGGGAACGGATGCGGTGTACCTTGCGACCATGCCTGCCGCCATCGTGGTCGCCACTTCGAGTCAGCTTTTTTCCATCGGACCATCCCCATGAGCCATGATTCCGGTGCTGTGACCCGTGCCGCGGCCGAGGCCCGCGCCGCGCTGGCTGACGTGGCCAGCCTGCGGGAGCGGCTCGTGGCCGCACTCGCGCCTGTCATCGTCGGCCAGGGGCAGGTGATCGATGACATGCTCGCCGTCATGCTCTGCGGCGGTCATTGCCTGCTCGAGGGCGTGCCGGGGCTGGCCAAGACACTCCTGGTGAGATCACTCGCTGCTGCACTCGACCTGCGCTTCGGACGAATCCAGTTCACGCCCGACCTGATGCCGGCGGACATCACCGGGACGGAGGTGCTCGACATCGTTCCTCCTGGTCCCGAGGCCGGCGGCGAACGGCGGCACCTGCGATTTCTGCCCGGGCCGCTGTTTCACAACGTCGTGCTGGCCGACGAGATCAATCGTGCGCCGCCGAAGACCCAGTCGGCGCTGCTCGAGGCGATGCAGGAAGCGCAGGTGACGATCGGTGGCGTCCGTCATCCGTTGCCGCAGCCATTCTTCGTGCTGGCGACCCGCAACCCGATCGAGCAGGAGGGCACCTATTCACTGCCCGAGGGCCAGCTCGACCGCTTCATGATGATGATCAGGGTTGCCTATCCGAGCCGCGACGATGAGCTGGAGATCGTGCGGCGGATGACCACCGGCTCGCCGGCTGTCGTCGAGCGAGCGATCGACGGCGCGAGCCTGGCGCGGGCCGCGGCTGTGGTGCGGGCGCTGCCGGTGGCTGAGCACGTGCTCGCCACCGCGATCGACCTCGTGCGGGCGACCCGCCCCGAATCCCCGGAGGCGGTCCCGTGGATTCGCGAGTGGGTGCGGTATGGCTGCGGCCCACGCGCCAGCCAGTTCCTGGTGCTCTCCGCCAAGGCCCATGCAGCGCTTGCTGGCCGGCCCTGCGTGGAGGTGCATGACATCATGCGGGCGGCGCCGGCCGTCTTGCGGCATCGGCTGGTGCGATCCTTTGCCGCCGAGACGGATGGCATCGACCCCGACCACATCATCACGCGGCTGCTGGCAGACCACGCGCCACGGAAGGGGTGAGCATGGCCGCCCCGCCGCTGGTTGCGGTCGCTTTGCTCTGGCCGGCGTTGTTGCCGTGGCTGGTGGCCACGGTGCTGCCGGTCGTGCTGGCCTGGTGGACCGTCCGGCATGCCCGCCGCGTGGCCTGGGGGGCGATCGATCTGGTTGAGCGGGCCGCCCGTGCGGCCCGGATCACGCGGACCGGTTTGCCAGTGCTGCTCACGGTCGTTCGCACACTGCTTGTTGCCATAACGGCAGTGGCGGCAACACGCCCGTTTCTGGGAGATGGTGCCGCGCTGCAGGGCACACGGATCATCGCTGGTGATGCCATGCGGCGGATTGAACTGGTGACGGCCGCATCGGGCGAAGCCGGTTCATCGCTGGCGATGCGGAGTGCGCTCGAGGCGTTGGCGCGAACGCGGCCCGGATCGTTTCCTGCGGTCGATCTCGTGTCGATGGACGACGCGGGGCGGGCGGCAGATCCAGCGCGGCTCATCATTCTCTGCGATGGCGTGATGCCCGATGCCGACCATGCGGCGCAGCTTGCCAACGTGGTTCGCAGGGGCACGGCGGTTCTCGTCTGCCTGGGGCCCGATTCCGTTGGATCGCCGCGCGCGCCGCGAAGTTCGGCCTGGCTCGAGACGCTCGCTGGCGTATCGTTGGCGGGGAGCGTGCCGCTGGACGACGAAGCGATCAGAATGAACGCTCCTGATGGGGCTGCCCCGCTCGAGACCGCGGCCGAGTTGGCCGGCCCGCGTGTGAGCCGCGTCGCCGAGATCGTCTTGCCGGAAGGCGCTCAGTTCGTGCCGAGAGTGGTGGCCCGCTCCGCGACGACAGGGCGGCCACTACTCGTCGAGTCGACTGTGGGCCGGGGCCGCGTGGCGGTGTCGGCGTTGCCGCTGGCGTTGCCAGCGAGCGGCGCCACTCAGGCACCGTGGAGCGACCTGGCGGCGTGGCCCGTTTTCGTGCCGTTCGTCGATCGGCTCGTGACGGGGTTGCTCGAGACGACGGAACAGACAGCCGGCCCGACTTCGCGAACGATCGACCGGTTTGCCGGCCTGCCGTTAACGCGGCCACTCTTGGCCTGCAGCCTGCTGTTGGCAGTGCTCGAAGTGGCTCTCGTTTGGCGTCGTGGCCGGACGGCTGGTCGTGCCTTCGACGCCGCGTCGCTCGGTGGTCGGTGCCTGATCGTCGCGGCGCTGGGAGGCATGGTCGCGCTGTGGGGCGGGCATCCGACAGACTGGCCTGCACCATCGCCAGGCGCAGCGCCTGTCGCCGTGGTGATCGATGTGTCCCCGAGCATGGGCAGCGTGGATTTGCCGCCTGCTTCGCGTCTCGGCCGGCTCATCGAGGCTGCGGCCGGAGGCGACACAGGCACGTCTGTCTTCGACCGCCTGGCCCGTGATCGTCCTGTCGTCATCCATGCGGCTGCGGAGGAGATGCGTGTGCTCGGCCGCTATCCAGACGACGTCACGCGAGCCGATCTGCGGAGACTCGCTCCCGCGCTGCCGGCGGCCGATGCCAGCCGCTTGGGAGATGCCGTGCTTGCGATGCTCGAGAAGCCGGAATCCGACCGTCCTGCGGCGGTGGTCGTGATGAGTGACGGCGCGATTACGGGAGGAGCCTCATGGGAGGCCGTGGCAGATAGCGCCGCCCGGCGGGGTGTGCCGCTGGTTGCCGTGCCGAGCGGAAATGATGCGATCCCGTCTGCCGATCTGCCGACCGGCTTCCGGTTCACGGCGGCCGCCGCCCCGACGATCTGCCAGCCCGGCGAGACGATCACGATTCGCGTGCGGGGGGTGGCGTCAACGAAACGTTCCGGGCTGTTGATGCTCCGCGGGGAAGGAGGGGAAGCAAGCCTCGTCGCCGATCCATCACCAAGAGCATCCGGCTACGAGTACGACTGTGGCGCAGGCGTCGTCCTGCCAATCCCCGCTTCTGTTCCGACCGAGTCGGCTCACCCACGCGGTCCTGCTCTGCCTGCCACCACCCGCACGCTCACGCTCACCGGGGGTGATGACAACGATCGTCACGTCGCCACCTTCCCCATCGTGGTGGCTGATGACCCGATTCGTGTCTTGCTCGTCGATCATGGGCCGAGCTACGAGATTCGCTTTCTTGGGCGGCTGCTTGCCGACGATTCCCGATATACCGTGACCACGAGGCTGCTGGCAGCCCGCGATATCGAGGCCCTGCGTGCCGAAGCCACCCTGCCGCAGTCGGCCGAGGCCTGGGATGCCTTTGATGTCGTCGTCCTGGGTGATCTGCCGATCGAGACTGCTGAGGCAGATGCAGCGGCGTGGGAGGCGTTGCACGAGGCCGTGATTCGCGAGGGCGTCGGCATTGCCTGGCTGCCGGGTCGCCGGTGGGCGGAGGCCGACGCCGGGATGGTCGGCTGGCTTCCGGCAGTGCCCGAGGCAGTGTTCATGGACAGGACAGCCGCGTCGCCGCCACGACGGGTGCGGCTGCTGCCGTCGGGGCGGGCGACGGGCTGGCTGTCGTTTGCCGATGCGGCTGGTGATTCGACTGGGGCACTTTTCCTGCAAACATTCTCCACGCTGCCACCAGTCACGATCTCGCCGTTGGCACGGGTCGTCGCCGTGAGCGAGACAGACACCGGCGATGACCCGCAGCCGGCGATCATCGCGAGCCAGCTGGGCCAGGGGACGGTCGTCGGGCATCTGTGTGAGACATGGCGGTGGCAGGGTGGCGGCGACGTTTCGACGCATCCTGCCCATGCCCGGTATTGGCTGCACCTGCTTCCCCGTCTGGCGGAGCGGCGTCGGCTGGCCCGGCTCGTGGCGGCGACGGTCGCCGTGCGACCCCTTGATCCACTCGTGGGCGAACCGGTTCATGTCGATGTCATGCCGACACGGCCGACCGCCGATCTCGCCGGCTGGACGCTCGAGGTCGAATCTCCTGATCAACCTCCACATCGGCTTGGGCTCGTGGGAGCGTTGCCCGGCGCGGTCGACACGCTGCGGCTCGAGGGGCTTGCTGCCGGCCGCCATCGGCTGAGGCTCGTGCCGCCAGCACAGACTGTCGATCTGCCGATGACGGTGACCGAACGCGAGATCGTGGTCAACGAGCGGCACGTGGAGCCTGCCGCCGGGCCGGCTGGCACCGGTCCGCTGCAAGCGGCGCTCGAGGCCGGAGGTGGCGCCGTGGTACCGTTGGATCGGATCGAGATGCTTCCAGATACGATTTCGGCAATGATCGGTGGGCGGCGGGAACGGGGAGACGGCGGTCCTCATTGGCTGAAGTCCCAGTCTGCGGCCCACCTCTTCCTGGTCGCCTTCGTCGCCGCCTGTGCGGTCGCCTGGTGGCCACGGCGGAGTTCCACTCTGGTGGAGATGGCACGGTAATGGGCAGGCACGATCACCAGGACGACGTTGCTTCCGCCAGCGCGACGCTGCGACACAGGCTTGATCGCGCCGTGGTGGTTGCCAAGGCCGCGCGGCTGCTGGGCTGGCTGGGGCGGGTGGCAGTTGTCGCCGTCGCGGCTCTGCTCGGCGCGGCAGCAGTCGGCACTCTCATCGCGCCGGCGGGAATGCCGAGCGGCCGCTGGCCGGTGGTCGCCTGTGTGGTCATGGGGGCGGTCGCGGCCTGGTGGCGGTGGGCGGGGCAGGCCCCCACGCGGCTCGACGTGGCCCGGGCCAGCGAGGCGTCGCATGCGGAACTGGGCGAACGAATCTCCCGGGCGGTGGCCTTTCTCGATGTGCCGACGGATGTGACGCAGGAGCCTCCGCTCACCCACGGCCTCCGTGAGCTTGCCATCGAGGATGCGGCTCGAGCAGGGGAGGCGATCCGTCGCCTTCCTGTGCCGGGGTTCCGGCTCCACGCGGCGTGGGCGGCGGCTGGGAGTGTCGCACTCATCGGCTGGCTGACATTCACGCGGATGATGCCGCACGATTCGTTGGCTGGGCGGCTCGGGGAGGTGCCATCACTCGACGCGCCGGCTGTCGCACCGGAGGTCGATCATGCGCACGCGGCAGCGCGGCTCGCAGCCGTGGCGGCGGTCGAGTCGCGGCTGGCGGAGATCCTTGCCCTGCGGTTCGCTGCGGCACCGGGGCAGACGGTGGACTCGCTGCCCGGCGAGCAGCAGCGGGATCTGCTGAGACTTGCCGAGATCCACGACGAGTCTTTGCGTGCAGTCCACCGCATCCGCTCGGAGTTGGCCACGAAGGATACTGCTGCGGCGCAGGCAGCGGTGCAGCAACTGGGGCCGTTCGATGATGCTTCCGGAGACACCATCGGACGCTTCATCACCGCCAATCGTCTTGCCAGCGCGGCGGCCGGTGCCAAGCAGTGTGCCGACACGCTGACCGCGGTTGTCCGGTTGCTTGGTGGGGAAGAAACCCGCGGCGATGTCGCGATGCCACACCTTACGCCTCGAGAAGTCGTCCGCGTCCGTCGCGCGGAGGCAGCGCTTGCGGATATCGAGCAGCGGCCGCTCGCTGGCCGGCAGGCTGCGGCTGAGCGTCGAACAGCGGTGGCAACGGCCCGTCGGGAGGCAGATCACGATTCACGACCCATCGAGGCGGGTCGATCGGCGGGACCAGCCGGTGCGGAGCAGGCCGGTGACGTGACGGAGTCGCCAACCTCCGAGCCGCGGTTTGCCGCCGGCGCTGCCGACATCAGCCGCCCGCTCGACGAGGTCGCTTCGCCACAGGCCCGCGTCTGGAGTCTCTTGCCCGCGGCCTCACGTCCCTTTGCAAGGAGTGGGGCTGAGCCAGATGTGCCTGCCGACTATCGGGCTGCGGTCGATCTCTATTATCAGGTGGTGCTCGAGTCACTCCCGAGCGAGCCGGCGGGAAGGCGGGCACCATGATGCGGAAGGCGATGTTCGCGGAAGGCGGCGTGTGCGGTCTGCGTGGTTGTATCGTGGCGTGCGCTGCCCTGGTGACGCTGGTCGGTCGGGGTGAAGAGCCGGCGTCGGCATCGCGAGCGCGGGAGGCCGCCGCACGGGGCCGGGCGTGGCTGGTGGCAGCTCAGGCGGCCGATGGCTCGTGGGGATCGGGCTTGTTTCGAGAAAGTGTGGCCGTCACGGCGCAGGGCGTGATGGCGCTCGTGGCTGGAGGCAGCACGCCCGCCAGTGGCGAGCATGCTGAGGCGGTCGCCCGCGGCGTCGACTTCTGTCTCAGTTGCGCCTCTGCCGATGGGCTCATCGCCGGCCGCGAGCAGGCTGCTCATGGGCCGATGTACGGTCATGCCTACGCCACGCTGGCCTTGGCGGAGGTGTACGGAGAAACGGCCCGCAACGAGGAGATTGCGGCGGTGCTTGTGCGGTCGCGGGATCTCATCGAACGCACGCAAAACGACGAAGGGGGCTGGCGGTATCAGCCGCGACGGGCCGATGCCGATGCCTCCGTGACGGCGGCGATGCTGGTGGCCCTCCGTGGCCTGCATAACTGTGGCTTCGCGGTGTCGGCCGACTGTGTTGAGCGGGCCGTGGGCTATCTCGAGAGCCTGCAGAACGATGACGGCGGCTTTCGGTATCTCACGGAAGGCGGGGCGAGCGGCTCACCGCGGACAGCCGCTGTCCTGTTTGCGCTGCTGGCAGCCGACAAGGCCGGCCTGGTCACCGATCGTGGGTTTGCCTGGTTGGCCGACCATCCGGTGACCCTCGGCAGTGCCGATGGCTATGCGATGTACGGGCTGGCCCATGGGGCAGCGGCGCATTGGGTGCGAGGGACCGACTCATGGTCTTCATGGTATGCATCGATCGAAGAGACGCTCCTCGATGCCCAGCAGGCTGACGGCTCATGGCGGGATCCGTCATGCGCCGAATACGGTACCGCTGCAGCGCTCACGGTGCTGCAGATGGCGGACGGACTCTCTCCACTCTTCGGTCGGCTGCCCCGGG
>CAZODJ010000046.1:7911-17320 GCA_964578555.1 uncultured Candidatus Kuenenia sp. | reverse complement strand
GACATCCGCACCGCGGCGGATGGTCCCGCAGGCAGCCTGCCGCTCACCGATCAAATGTTGCGGGACAGCCCCAGCGGTGATCTCTTCGGCCTCTCGCAAAACGTCGGCATGGGCTGGAGTGCCGACGGGGCCGCCGACCGGCAGGTGCTCATCCTCTCGACGCAAGGGGGCGTGCGGGCGCCGGATGGCTCACCCGTCGCCCTCGGCTATCACACTGGCCACTGGGAGATCGGCCTGCTCGTGCAGGCGGCTGCGGAGGAACTACGACGGCTCGGCACGATTCCCTTCGCGGGCTTCTGCTCCGATCCCTGTGACGGCCGCACGCAGGGCACCGCGGGCATGTTCGACAGTTTGCCCTATCGCAACGACGCTGCAGTCGTGCTCCGCAGGCTCGCCCGGTCGCTGCCGCTGCGGGTGGGCGTCGTCGGCATCGCCACCTGCGACAAGGGCCTCCCCGCGATGATGATGGCGGTGGCGGGGCTCACTGACCTGCCCGGGATCATCGTGCCGGGGGGCGTCACGCTCCCGCCAAAGCAGGGTGAGGACGCCGGCACGATCCAGACGATCGGCACGCGGTATTCCCACGGGCTGATTACGCTCGAAGAGGCGGCCGATCTCGGCTGCCGCGCCTGCGCGTCGCCGGGCGGCGGCTGCCAGTTTCTCGGCACGGCGGCGACGGCGCAGGTGGTGGCCGAGGCGATCGGCCTCACACTCCCCCATGCGGCGCTCGCCCCGAGCGGCCAGCCCGTCTGGCGGGATCTCGCGGTGCGGTCGGCGCGGGCCGTTGTGGCGCTCGCCTCCACCGGAACGAACACCCGCGACATCCTTACGCCCGCGAGTGTCACCAATGCGATGACCGTGCATGCGGCGTTTGGTGGCTCGACGAATCTCCTGTTACACATCCCCGCGATCGCGCATGCCGCAGGCCTGCCGCAGCCCACGGTGGGCGATTGGATCGCGATCAACCGCCGCACGCCACGGCTCGTGAGCGTGCTGCCTAACGGGCCGGTGCACCATCCGACCGTCCGCGTGTTTCTCGCTGGGGGGGTGCCCGAGGTGATGCTCCATCTCGATCGGCTCGGCCTGCTCGACACGAGCGTGCGGACGGTCTCCGGCGGCACGCTCGCAGAGCAACTCGCCTGGTGGGAAAAGAGTGAGCGGCGAGAGCGATTCCGCGCGACCCTGCGGACCGCCGACGGCGTCGATCCCGACGACGTGATCCTGGCCCCCGCGCACGCCGCGGCCCGCGGTCTCCGCGGAACGATGGCGTTTCTGCAGGGGTCGCTCGCGCCTCATGGGGCGATCGTGAAGGCAACGGCGATCGACCCACGGGCCATTGACTCCGACGGCGTGTACCGCCATACCGGGCCGGCCCGCGTGTTCACGAGCGAGCGGGCCGCGATGGGGGCGATCAAGCAGGGAGCGATTCGCGAGGGCGACGTGCTCGTGCTCGCCGGTGTCGGGCCAATGGGCACGGGCATGGAGGAGACGTATCAAGTGACGGGCGCCCTCAAGCAGCTGCCGATCGCCAGCCGCGTGGCCGTGATCACCGACGCGCGATTCTCCGGCGTCTCGACGGGCGCCTGCATCGGCCACGTCAGCCCGGAAGCACTGGCCGGTGGACCGCTCGGCAAACTCGTGGAGGGCGATGTGATCGGAATCGAAATCGATACGCGAGCCGCCATCGGCAGCGTGGAGCTCGTCGCGCACAATGCCCGCACGTTCACCCCAGCCGAGGCCACGACGGAATTGGCGCATCGGCCATCACGTCCCGACCTTGCCCCTGATCCACGGCTGCCGGCCGACACGCGGATCTGGTCGCTCTTGCAAGAGGCGAGCGGCGGTGTCTGGGCTGGCTGTGTGTATGATGAGTCCCGCATCGCTGCCCGGCTCAGCCGGCCTTGAGTGGCAGAGCCGGGGAGATTTCATCCGTCTTCGGAAAAGCGAGGGTTTCAATGAGGGGCAGGGGTTGCGGGCTTGGGGACCGGATCGTGGTCGCGGTCGTCTTGATCGTTTTTGGGTTCATGGCTGATTGGGTCGCGTGCTCCGAGGCAGCGGGAGGTCCGCCGCCCAACATCGTCTGGCTGACCGTGGAGGACATGAGCCCGTGGATCGGGCCCTATGGCGATCGCACCGTGCCGACGCCGAATCTCGATCGGCTCGCCCGCGAGAGCGTGGTCTACGACAACGCCTTTGCCACCTCGCCGGTCTGTGCACCAGCCCGCTCGTCGCTGATCACGGGCATGTTTTGCACCCGCATCGGCACGATGCAGATGCGAAACGGAAACCCCAGCCCCGCGGCCGTGAAGAAGAATCCGGAGGCCTACCGCGATATCCCCGGCTACGAGGGGCTGCCGCCGCCGTTCGTACGTTGCTTTCCTGAGCACCTGCGGGCGGCTGGCTACTACTGCACCAACAACGAGAAGAAGGACTACCAGTTTCAGGATCCGGTGACCGTCTGGGATGAATCGAGCAACAAGGCGCACTGGCGAAACCGAGCACAGGGGCAGCCCTTCTTCGCCGTCTTCAACTTCATGGGCACCCATGAGAGCCAAGGCTTTCCCAAGGCGGAGCGACGCCCCGAAGTGGTTTCTCCTCAGAATGTGCCCCTGCCACCGTTCTATCCCGACACGCCGCATGTCCGCGATGCGGTGGCCCGCACCTACAACAACATCGCTGCCATGGATCGCTGGGTCGGCGAACGAATCCAGGAATTGAAAGACGCCGATCTGCTCGAGAGCACGATCGTGATGTTCTTCAGCGACCACGGCGTCGGCCTGCCGCGGGGCAAGCGGTCATGCTTCGACACCGGCCTGCGGGTACCGCTCATCGTGCGTTTTCCCGATGGCCGGGGCGCCGGCAGTCGCGACGGCCGCGTGGTGAGCTTCGTCGACTTTGGTCCGACGGTGTTGTCGCTGTCCGGCAAAGACCCCGATCCGCGGCTCGACGGCACTCCATTTCTCGGCAGGTTCGCCCGCGAGCGCGACGACTATCGCCGCGGCCACGCCTATGCCAACGCCGATCGGTTTGATGAGACGTACGATCGCGCCCGGAGCGTGTCCGATGGCCACTACCGGTACACCCGTCATTTCGTCACCGATCTTCCCTACCTGATCCGCACTGCCTACCGCGAGCAATTGCCGATGACGGCCGAGCTCTATGCGCTCGAGGCGACCGGCCCCCAGCGACCGGAACAGTGGCAACTCGCCGCGAAGCAGCGGCCTGCCGAGGAGTTGTATGATTCGGAAGCCGATCCGTGGGAAGTGACAAACCTCATCGAGTCTCCTGAACACCGCGAACGGATCACCGCCCTCCGCGACCATCTGGATGCCTGGATCAAAGACACCGGCGACCTTGGATTCGTGCTGCCCGAGACGAGGCTCGTGAAGGAAACAATCTGGCCACCCGATGGCCGCCAGCCAGTCACGCCACCTGCCGAGATTGACGAGAAGGCCGCGGTACGAGGTGACTCAATGGCGTATGTGGTCAGGCTCTCATGCAGCGATCCTGGAGCATCGATCGGCTATCGGCTCGGAACGGAGAAGAAATACTCCGGCCCATGGCGTGTCTATACGGGGCCCTTCGAGGTGCCGGCCAATCAACGCTTCATCGAGGTGCAGACCCACCGCATCGGCCACCTGCCGACAACCACTGGCGCCCTGCTCGGCAGGGAGTGAAAACAGGAAGCCTCCTACCGGCCCAGGTCGAGCTTCTTCCACGTCTTCGTTGAGAGCTT
The DNA here is from genome assembly GCA_964578555.1 of uncultured Candidatus Kuenenia sp. Lineage (GTDB taxonomy): Bacteria > Planctomycetota > Planctomycetia > Pirellulales > UBA1268 > CACORA01. The sequence goes on along the minus strand of CAZODJ010000046.1, from coordinate 13,584 downwards.
TTCTGCGACCGCAGGCGAGACGTCGCCATTTTTGAACGTGAGCGACACGAGGCTCGGCATCGATGCGATCTTCTCCAGGCTAGCCTGGCTGACTCCCGTTTCGCGGATCGAGAGCTCCTTGAGGTCTGGCAGCGAGGTAATTGCCGCGACCGCGGCATCGGTCATGCGTGGCACGGCCCAGATGTCGAGGACCTGCAGATTCTTGGCGGCGGCAAGGTGGGCGAGCCCTTCATCGCCGACCGACGGCAGCTCGTGCAGATACAATCGCTTCAGGTTTGGCAACTGGGCCAGCACGGCGAGGGCTGCGTCGTCGACTTCGGGCAAATCACGGAGCGTGAGTCGCTCGAGCTTGGCGAGGGGAGCGAGGGCGAGCACACCCTCCGACCCGAAACCCTGGCAGCGGAAGATTTCCAGCGACTCGAGCGTGGGAATCGCCGCCAGATGCCGCCCCGACGCACTCGAGATCGCGAAGTCCTGGGCGAGCAGGCTGCGAAGGGTCTTGCTCTCCGCGAGGTTTTCGAGGCCGTCGTCCGACACGATCGTACTGCGGTGCTTGAACGCCTCGATCGCTGGCATCCCGCCGACAATCCGCAGCGTCATATCTCCGGCCTCCATGTTGCCGCGCAGGTCGAGCACGCGGAGCTTCACGAGATTCTTGAGCCGCCGTGTGTGGAGGTCATTAAACCGCGTCTGCACCAGATCGAGCCGCTCGAGATAAGCCAGCGACGAGAGTGACTTCATCGCCGTGCCGGTGAGGCCCGTGTTGGACGAGAGGTCGAGCTCGACGAGCCCAGGAAACGACTCCACGATCGTCTTCACGGCATCGTCGGTGATTGCCGTGTTGGTGAGGGCCAAGGAACGCAGGCTCGACAGGCCGGCCAGCGATGCGACCATGCCGTCGTCAAGGCTGCGGCAGTTGAGGATATGGAGCTTTTGCAGTTCGCCAAGCCGGCCGAAGAGGGCCACGTCCTCTGCGGTGATGCTCGAGCCGTCGGGGATCGTGATCGCCGTCACCATGCCGCCGGCATCGGTCACGCACGTCGCTCCACCCTTGATGGAGTCGATCCGCGACTTCGCGGCGGCAACGTCGGCCGGATCAGCCGCCGGGGCGGCGATCGGGCAGACGATAAACATCATGGCGGCAACGAGCGCTGCCGCAACGCGGGTGAACGACAGAGGCATGGTGTTTAGTCGAGGCGGTAGCCTTCCGGGTAGGTCGGCTTGATGAGGTCGGCGACGCGGGGCGTCTTGAGCTGGTCGAGATTGGTCACCTTCAGGTTGACGGCGTCCCACTCGACCTTTTCGCCCCAGTCGCCCATTGTGCCATCGGGCCCACCCTGCGACGCGGCCCACACGGCCAGATTGCCGAGCAGGATCGTCTCGGTGAGGGGACCGGCCCGATTGATGAAGTTTGAATGGGCAATCATCGGGTCGCCCGCCCGCTTGGCGCGGAACAGTTCGAACATGTTGTTGACGTCGTTGCCCTTGCCCTGATCCTCGGCCTTCTCGTAGTCGACCGACACCTTCTCGACGCCGCGGAGTTCGTACTTTCCGCAATAGTCGTCGGAACTATAGAAAGCCCCCTTCTCGCCCACGATGAGCACGCCACTGTCGGCCACCTTGTCGAGGCCCCACTTCGAGAAGACCTCCGCCGGCGGCTTGTTGCCCTTGCGGTCATACCACCAGAACGGGATCGCCGGTCGCTCCGACGTTTCCGGAAACTCGAACTTGATGACCGAACTGGCCGGGAAACTGTCGAAGTCGTGGCCTGTCGTACGGGCGACCACGGAGATCGGATCGCGGAGGCCGCAGGCGGCGAACGGCACCGTCAGCATGTGGCAGGCCATGTCGCCCAAGGCTCCGGTGCCAAAGTCCCACCAGCCGCGATGCTGGAACGCGTGGTAGAGGCCGGGCCAAAACTCACGAGCCGGGGCCACGCCGAGCCAGGCCTTCCAGTCGACCCGCTCCAGGGCCTTCGCGATCTCCTTCTCCTTCGCCTTCACGAGGTCGGCCACGATCTCGGCGATCTCCCCGGCTGTCGTCGCGGTATCCTCCTGGCTGTCGACCTCCGCCATGGCCTGCGTCTGATACTTGCGGATGTTCATTCGCCGCCCCGGACCCTGGGCCCAGACCGGCCGGTTCGACCAGGCATAGACCTCCTTGAGGGTACCGAGCACACCAGACTTGAGCTGCGCGATGGCTTCGCGGGAGGAATCAAGAGCTGTGCCCTGATTGCCCATCTGCGTGGAGACACCCGTCTCCTTCGCCACGTTGGCCAGCAGCCGCGCCTCGTAGATCGTCCTTGTGAGCGGCTTCTGCGTGTAGCAGCTGATGCCCAGCCGCATCGCATCGAGCGTGGCCGGGGCGTGCATGTGATCGGGCGTGCTGATCACGCAGATGTCGATGTTCTTGCCGTGCTTGGCGAAGAGCTCACGGTAGTCGGTGAACTGCTCCGCCTCGGTGAATCGCTCGGCCTGCCCCTTGCTCTCGAGCGTCTTGCGATCGACGTCGCAGATCGCGATCACGTTGCCGAAGAGCGAGGCGTTGTTGGAATCGCTGCCCCCCTTGCCGCCGACGCCGATGCAGGCGACGTTCAATTGCTCGTTGGCCGAGGTGCTCCAGGCAGCACGATTGCCGGCGGCCACAAAGTACCCAGCTCCGATGACGGAGCTGGTGCGGAGGAAAGATCGTCGGGTGGCCTTGGTCATGGCGGTTTCCTTTCAGGAGAATGACGGGAATATACCCGACGAATCGATCATGCCAAACGCCGCACGGCTGCGGCGATGATGGCTCGCAATTTAGGCTCGGCCGACCGGGCCACGGCAAGGATATTTTCCACGGAGGCCACCTCGAGAGCGTCGGGGAGGCACATGTCGGTGATGACCGAGAGCCCGAGCACCTCAAGGCCGGCATGCACGGCAACGATCACCTCGGGCACGGTCGACATGCCCACCACGTCGGCCCCGATGCCCCGGAGGAATCGGTACTCCGCCCGGGTTTCCAGGTTTGGCCCTGTGACCGCCACATAGACACCGCGATGGGCCGGAAAATTCTGCCGACGGGCCACCTCGAGCGCCATCTCGATCAGGGCCGGCGTGTACGGAGCCGACATGTCGGGAAACCTCGGCCCGAGCCGCTCATCATTGATGCCGATCAGAGGATTGTCGTTGAGCAGGTTGATGTGATCGTCGATCACCATGATGTCGCCGGTCCGGTATTGCGGGTTCATGCCGCCGCAGGCGTTGGTGACGATCAGCAACTTCGCGCCAAGTTGCCTGATGACCCGCACCGGAAACGCGATCTGGGCGAGCGGGTAGCCCTCGTAGGCGTGCATCCGCCCTTCGAGCACGACCACCGGCACCCCCTCGAGGACTCCGCAGACGAGCTGGCCGGTGTGGCCATGCGCCGTCGACCTCGCGAAGTGGGGAATTTCCTCGTAGGGGATCGTCACCGCGTTGGTGATCGCCGCCGTCGCGCCGCCGAGGCCGCTCCCCAGAATGATGCCGGCGGCCGGCGTGTGCGGCCATCGCGCGGAGATGACGGCGCAGGCTTCTTGGATCTTGTCGAACTGATCGAGCATCGTGCTGGTCCTTCCTCGGATTCAATCGCGGCCGAGGAGGGCACGAAACTCCGGAAGGTCACGCAGCGAATCGAGATCGGGGTCGACGTCCACATGAGCGAGGTCGTCGTATCCGAGCAGAATCGCCTTGGAGAGCGAGTCGATCGCCTCGTCCGGTCGGCCGGCCCTGGCCAGCGAGCAGGCGAGATTGTAGCGGGCGAGGTAGTCATCCGGCAAAAGCTCGACCACCTTCGCGTCGAGTTCAACAGCCCGACCGACGAGCCCCTTCTTGGAGACCAGTTCCGCCAGGAGCCGCAGCACCTCCAGCGAGTCGCCATTCCGGACCAGAAGTCGCTCGAAGAAGTCGATGTCGAAGTCGAGCTGGTTCAGCCGCCCGAACCACTTCGAGGGCTTTGCAGGCTGGGGAGTGTCGATGCCGGACATGTGCGGCCTCCAGAGCGGCTACTTCTTCTTGCCCGGTCCTTTCGCCGGAGGAGGCTCGTCCGACTCGGTATCCTCAGGATGATCCCAGTCGGGGTCGTTTTCCTCCTCCTCGAAGTCATCATCGAACTCGTCGTCGAAATCGTCGAACGACGATTCCTCATCGACATCAGGTTCGGGGGTCGACAAGTCTTCCTCGTCACCGAGGTCCTCGTCGTCGTCATCGGTATCGCCCACGCACCTCACCTCAGCCGCAATGCCACTGCCGAGCGACGCGACAGCAGGCATGGCCGCAATTGGCTCCCACGAAAGGGGTGGAGCGAACGACGGCATGGCGAATGGATCAAGGGCGGGTGTGGCGATCAGCATGGGGCGGGCCGGCAGAAGGACGCGGAAAACTCTGCCCAGAGCAAACATTTTTCCGGGGTCGGCGTCAAGGCAGGCCGGCCGGGCTGGGCAGATCAACTCTACGGAGGAGGGCAAGGCCACGCCCGAACCGCGGGTGCTCACGTATGGTAGTCGGCGTTTAAGTGGACGTATTCCGCGGTGAGGTCGCTGGAGTAGAAGCGGATGCGGCCCGGGCCGGACTGGATGTCGACCTCGATGAGCGTCTCGCGGGAAGCCTTGATCGATGCCGACACGGCGTCGGCGTCGAAGGCCACCGGGGCTCCGTCGCGGAAGAGCAGGGTGCCGTTGACGTGGAGTACCAGCCGCTGCGGATCGAACGCGATGCCGGAGTAGCCGGCTGCCGACACGATCCGGCCCCAGTTGGGGTCGGCCCCATGCACGGCCGTCTTGACGAGCGGGCTGTCGCCGATCGTGCGGGCAATCTGGCGGGCGGCGTCGCGGCTTCCGCAGCCGGTCACCTCGATTCGCAGCACGTGCGTCGCCCCTTCGCCATCGTCGGCGATGCCGCGGGCCAAGGCCTCGCAGACCGCATGGAGGGCCTCCGCGAAGGCGTCGAGCCCCGCTCCCGCGAGGGTCTTGCCGCCGGCCGCGCCGTTGGCCAGCAGGAGCACCGTGTCGTTGGTGCTCGTGTGGCCGTCAACGCTCACGCAGTTGAATGTCTCCTCGGCCGCTTCCCGCAGCAGTCGCTGGGCGTCGGCAGGATCGACGGCTGCGTCGGTGAGCACGACGCCGAGCATGGTCGCGAGCCGAGGGCCAATCATCGCAGCCCCTTTGGCCAGGCCAAGCAGCGTGGCGGTCGTGCCGTCGGAAGTGAATGTCGAGCCGGAGAGTTTCGGTCGTGTGTCGGTGGTCATCATGCCGCGGGCAGCGTTTACGACCGATGCTTCGTCAGAGCCGAGCGCGGCAGCCGCCTGTCGCAGGCCGGCAGCGACGGTTTCCCTCGGGAGGAACTCACCGATGATCCCGGTGGAGAGAACAAGCACGCTTCGCTCGTCGGCCCCGATCTCCGCCGCGGCCGTGGCGGCCATCGCCCGCGCGTCGTCGAGGCCCCGCTGGCCGGTGCAGGCATTCGCGTTGCCAGAGTTGATCGCGACCGCGCGGAAGCCGCGGCCCGGCGTCAGCGAGCGATCCCATGCCACCGGGGCGGCGTAGACGAGATTGGTCGTGTAGACACCGGCGGCCGTGGCGGGCACGTCCGACACGATGAGGGATACATCTTCACGGGTCTTGTCGCGCTTGATGCCGGCGCGGACACCGGCGAAGCG
>CAZODJ010000046.1:3288-7811 GCA_964578555.1 uncultured Candidatus Kuenenia sp. | reverse complement strand
ATACATCTTCACGGGTCTTGTCGCGCTTGATGCCGGCGCGGACACCGGCGAAGCGGAAGCCCCGAGGAAGAGCGGGGGTGTGACTGCGGCCTTCATTGGGCATGGTGATACGTTTCAAACGCTCCTCGAGTTTCCGCCGACCAAGGCGTTCAGCATCTGAGGAGTGCCGTGCCTCCGGGCCAAAAACTTACAGCAAGCCGGTGGTTTCGGGGAGCCCGTAGAGAACGTTGAAATTTTGGACGGCGGCGCCGGCGGCTCCCTTGACGAGGTTGTCGAGGCAGCTGATCAGGAGCACGCGGCCGCGGACGACGCGGGCCGTGATGTCGCAGAAGTTGGTGTCGACCGTGTCCTTCGTGCCCGGCAGATGGTCGACGATGCGGACAAACCGCTCGCCGGCGTAGGCCTCTCGAAGGAGGTTCATCACGTCGGCCTCTCCGATCGTTCTCTTCGGCTTCACGTAGATTGTCGAGAGGATGCCTCGATCCATCGGGGCGAGTTGCGGCGTGAAGATCACGTTTGGTCGCGCGCCCGAGTGACGATTCACGATCTGCTCGATCTCGGGAGTATGCCGGTGGCGGCCCACGTTGTAGGCCGACATGCTCTCGTTGCACTCCGGGAAATGGGTCATGAGCTTCGGCTGCCGGCCTGCGCCGCTCACACCACTCTTGGAGTCGATGATGATGTCGTCGGTTTCCACGAGGCCGCTCTTCACCAGCGGCGCCAGCGGCAGGATGGCGGAGGTGGCGTAGCAGCCCGGATTGGCCACGAGACTCGCCTTCCGGATCTGCTCGCGAAACAGTTCTGGCAGGCCGTACACCGTTGCCCCAAGTCGCGACTGATCAGGATGCTCGTGACCGTACCACTCGAGGTACGAGGCCGCATCATCGAGACGGTAGTCGGCACTGAAATCGACCACCTTCGCCCCCGCCGCGAGCACCTTCGGCAGGATCTCCGCGCTGGCACAGTGCGGCAGGCAGCCGAAGACGCAGTCGGCTCGTGCGCCCACTTCCTCGGGCGACAGGTCTTCGAGCACGAGATCGATCCGTCCCACCAGGCTCGGGTGCACGCTCGAAACCGGCGTGCTCCCCTCCTGCCGGCTCGTGGCGGCAACGATCGTCGCCTCCGGATGGCGCAGCAGGATCTTCATTGCCTCCAGGGCCGTATAGCCGGTGGCGCCGAGGACGGCAACTTTAATCATGGTCATTCAGCTCCAGATGCGCCAGGCTTATCCAAGCCCGTCAAGAAAGTGTGGCCTCGATGAGTCGGATCAGCCAAGTGGCCACCGCCTTCTTCGTGCCTTTTTTGGTTCCCACATGGTTGTGCCGGGCGTCATAGACCTCGACCGCGTTGGAATTGGATTCGAGGGCGGCCAGATCGTTGACCACGATCAGGTCACACTGCTTGGCCGTCACCTTCTCGCAGGCCCGCTTCCTGTCGGCGCCCGGTTCGAGCGCGAAGGCCACGAACCACTTCAGGGGCCCGTCTTTTCGGCCAGCCTGCTTCGACTGGGCGGCCAACGTCGCGATGACATCGGGAGTGGGCCTGAGGGTGATCGAAAGGCCGCTGCCTTGGCGGGGAATTTTGCCGGTTGTCTTCTTGACCGGCTCGAAGTCGCACGGGGCTGCCGCCGCGATCACGCCGTCACACTCCGGCAACACCGCCAGCGACTCGGTGAGCATCTCGGCCGTCGTCACCACGGGGATGACCCGTGCCTTCGCCGGATACACGACCGCCACCGGACCGCTCACGATCGTCACCCGGTGGCCGCGGGCGAGGGCGGCTGCCGCCAGCGCCCGGGCCATGCGGCCGCTGGAGGCATTGGTGAGATAGCGGACGTCGTCGATGAACGCCCGGGTCGGGCCGGCCGTCAGCAGGATATGGGCCATGACGTGCCGACCGCCTTGCTACTGCCGGGGTGACGAGAGCGCGGCGGTGATCGCCGCGGCGATGTCGACGGGCTCCGCCATCCGGCCGGCTCCCGACTGCCGGCACGAGAGCCAGCCGGTGCCGGGAGGAACGATCGTCGCGTTGTCGGCATTGAGACGCTCGACATTCCGCTGCACCGCGGGCTTGGACCACATGGCGGCGTTCATCGCCGGGGCGTAGAGCACCGGGCATTCGACGCACAACAACAGCGTGGTGAGCAGGTCATCAGCCATGCCGTGGGCCGCCTTGGCGAGGAGGTCGGCCGTCGCTGGGGCGACGACGACCAGATCGGCCTTCGCGGCCAATTCGATGTGGGCTCCCAGCGGATAGGCCGGGTCGAAGCTGCGGCTCGCGACCGGGCGACCGGTGAGCGCCGCAAACGTGGCAGCGCCGATGAACTTTCGCGCGTTGCTGGTGAGCACAGCCGTGACACGGGCGCCCTCTTGCACGAGATGGCTGGTGAGCGCGGCAGCCTTATAGGCGGCGATGCCGCCTGAGACGCCGATCACGATTTCACGGTCTTGCAGCATTGCGCGGAGAAGGTTCCTCTTTTGCACACGGACGCCCGGAGGCGCGGCCGCGGCAGCGGAGGCGAACCTTGGCTTCGCCTCAACTGCCTCAGCCGGCGGGGGCCATGGATGGCCCTGCCGGCGTAGAGCTAGAGGATCGAGGGGTCGAAGTCGAGTGGGCTACCGGCTTCGGGGGACTCGCCGGTGATCTGCAGGTTCATCGAGGTATCGAGGAAGATCTTGTCTTGCTTGATCTCCTCAATGACGATCTGCATCTTGTCGTCGCTGTCGATGTCCACGAGGGGACGGCCGCCGGCGTTCAAGGCGACGAGCCGCTTTTGAATCAGCGTCGACAGCTTGAATCGGCCACCGACCTTGTTGACGATCTCTTCTTCGCGCAGGTCATCGATCATGCGTGGGCTCCTGAAGGGGTTGGCGTGGACGGGGAGGTGGTGGCTGGTGCGGGGGGCAGCCCCGCGTCGACCAGAATGCGTTTGATGAGATCGACCGCATCGTCGACGTTTTCATTGACGACGCGGTGTTTGTAGTGGTGAGCCTGGAGGAGTTCTCGCCGAGCCACCTCGAGCCGCCGTGCCATCGCCTCCGGCGACTCCGTGCCCCGGCCCTGCAGCCGCTGGAGCAGTTGGTCGGGGTGGGAGGGTTCTACGAAGATGGTCACGGCCTCCGGGTAGCGGGCGAGAATCGAGAGTGTACCCTCCACGTCGATCTCCAGCACGACCCACGACCCGGTGACCAGCCGGGGGGCCACCTCGTCGACCAGCGTGCCGTACCAGTGCTGCCGGCCGTATACCTGGCAGGATTCGAGGAAATCGCCCGCAGCCTTGCGCTGATCAAACTCTTCGGCCGAGAGGAAGTGGTAGTCCACCCCGTCCTGTTCCCCCTTCCGGGGCGGCCGCGTCGTCGCCGACACGCTCGGAATGAGCTGGGGCAGGTCGGCCAACAGGCGGCGCAGAACGGTGGTTTTGCCGACCCCAGAGGGTCCGGAAATGACGACGAGTTGGCCCGGCTGCACTGCCATCCCGATGTTGTAGCCTCCCGGAAAGCCCCCTGGGAAGCGGTGTGCGGGCTACTCGATATTTTGGACCTGCTCGCGGAGCCGCTCGATCTGCGTCTTCATGTCGACGATCGTGTGGGCAATCGCCACATCCGACGACTTGGAGGCGATCGTGTTGGCCTCCCTGGCCAGTTCCTGGGTCAGGAAATCGAGCGACCGGCCCGGTGCGTCCTCGCCGAGCAAGCGGTCGAACTGGTCGAGATGGCTCTCGAGCCGGACGAGCTCCTCGGCGACGTCGGACCGGTCGGCCAGCACCGCCATTTCCCGGGCGAGATCGGCCGGCGCAAGCGTGGCGGCCTGCAGCTCCATCAGTCGACGCACCCGCTCCTGCAAACGACCACGATGCTCCTCGACCGCCGCCGGCACCCGGTCGCGAATGGTTGCCGCCAGCGACCGTATCACCACACAGATGGCCCGCATATCGGTGGCGAGCGACTGGCCCTCCGCCAGCCGCATGGCGTCGAGTCGGCGAAGAGCATCCTGAAGAGCGCGCTCAACCAGCGGCCAGACCTGCGAGGTTGTGTCGGCCGCGGCCGACGCCTCGAGGCAGACGCCCGGAAGGCCGAGCAGGCCATCGATCGATCGTGGCTCGGGGATGTCGTGCGTTGCGCAGAAGTTTTCGAGGTCGTCGAGATAGGCTGTGAGTTGACGCTGATCAAGCCGGCGGAGGCCGGGGGCGAGCGGGCCCGCGATGTCGAGCGCCATCTGGACGGTGCCGCGTCGCACCTGCTTGCGGATCGCGGCCTCGATTCGAGGCTCGATGGCGCTCAGTCCTTCACGCGCACGCAGCGCGAGTTTGAAAAACCGGTTGTTGACCGTTCGCAACTCGATCCGGCAGGAGTTGGGGCCGTCGGTCGCCACTCCCTCGCCGCACCCGGTCATGCTCAGGGCCATGATCGCGCCCCGATACTACTTGGCCGGAGCCGGTTCGGACGGTGGGGCCGCCGGTTTCTCGTCGGTCGCTGCGGCGGGCTCAGTCGCTGCGGCGGGTTGCGACTCGGGATCGGCCTTCG
>CAZODJ010000046.1:0-3188 GCA_964578555.1 uncultured Candidatus Kuenenia sp. | reverse complement strand
GTCGCTGCGGCGGGCTCAGTCGCTGCGGCGGGTTGCGACTCGGGATCGGCCTTCGGTGCCGATGGCTCAGGCTCCGACTTGGATTCCGTTTCTGCGGCCGGAGGCACGGTGCTCTCGGCGGGCGTCATCGGGGCCACGGACTGCGGGGCCGCGCTGCCGAGGTTGCTGCTGAAGAGCGTTCGTTGCCGGCCAAGCACATTGGTGGCCAGGATGCAGAGCACGATCCAGAAGGCCGCCACTCCCACGGTGATCTTCGTGAACACGTCGCCCGCCTTGGTACCGAAGGCACTCTGACCTCCCATGCCGCCGAAGGCACCGGCCAAGCCGCCGCCACGGCCGCGCTGAATGAGCACAAGCAGGATGAGGAACAGGGCCGCGAGCGAGAGGCCGAGGCCGAGCAGGAAGCGGACGAAGAATTCCATGGAAGCCGAGCAACTCCAAAAAGGGGACGGCCGACGCCCGATGCGACGGCGGCAGTAGACTACCGAAAACGGGGCAGGGAGCCTACCCGGATCACGAATTGAACGCGGCAGCGATCCCGAGGAAGTCGTCAGCCTTCAGACTGGCTCCACCGACGAGGGCGCCGTCAATATCGGGCTGGGCGGCCAGTGAGGCGGCATTGTCGGGCTTCACGCTGCCGCCATATTGGATCGTCACCTCGGCGGCGACTGCGGGCGAGGCCAAGCTTCCGAGGAGTGAACGGATGAGGGCGTGCACCTCCTGCGCCTGCTCCGGCGTGGCCACTCTGCCGGTGCCGATCGCCCAGACCGGCTCGTAGGCGATGACCACCTTGGCGAGTTCTCCAGGGGAGAGCCCGGCGAGCGACCCCCGCACCTGCTCGGTGACAACCGCCTGCGTGTTCCCCGCCTCCCGCTCCTCGAGTGTCTCGCCGACGCACACGATCGGCACGAGGCCCGCGGCGAGGGCTGCTTTTGTCTTGGCGTTCACCGTGGCATCGGTTTCTCCGAAGAGGGTCCGTCGCTCGGAGTGGCCCAGGATCACGTAGCGGCAGCCCATGTCGACGAGCATCCCCGGGGCCACTTCGCCGGTGAAGGCACCGCTCGCCTTGTCGTGCATGTTTTGAGCGCCGAGCCAGACGCCCGAGGGGCTCGTGTCGCCGGACAGGTTCAGGCCAGTGCCGACGGTGCCGACGTAGAGGCTCGGCGGGCAGAGGACGAGGTGCACGGCGGGAACCTCACTGCGGCGGGCGGCCACGCCTGCCGTGAGCGCGATGGCGGCAGCGCGATCCAGGTTCATCTTCCAGTTGCCAGCGACGATTTTCTTTCGAGCCATGGGATTCCTTTCAGGGGAAGACTGTTTGTACGAAAGCGTTGTCATCCTACCGCGGCGGCGGAGGCGTAGGAGCCGAGGATCACGACCCGCTTGCATCGTTTTTCGAGCGAGCTGATGGCCCGGCGGACCCGCAGGTCGCTCCGGTGTCCCTCGAGCTCCACGAAGAAGATGTAGCCGCGATCCTTGCCGGGCATCGGAAACGATTCGATCCAGGTGAGGTTCAGCTTCTGCTTCTTGGGGACCGAGAGGGCATCGGCCAGGCCGCCCGGCTTGTGCTCGATCTCGAACATGAGCGCCGTCTTGTCCTTGCCAGTGCGTTTTGCATCGTCATGGCCGATGACGGCAAAGCGGGTGGTGTTGTCGGCGACGTCTTCGATGTTCTCAGCCAGCACGTCCAGGCCGTGATGGACCCCCGCCTGCCGGCTGGCGATCGCGGCGGCATGCGGCGTTTTGGCGGCCGTCTCGGCTGCGGCACTCGTGCTCGTCACCTCGATGAGCCGGGCATTGGGGAGGTGACGGGCCAGCCAGTTGCGGCACTGCGAAAGGGCCTGCGGCCGGCTGTAAACCTCCGTCACACTCGTCCGGTCGCATGCTGCCAGAAGCGTATGGTGGATTCGCAGGGGAACTTCGGCACAGATTTTGACCGGCAGTCGCGAGAAGTTGTCGAGCGTGTCGGCGATCCGGCCGTCGGTCGAGTTTTCCAGCGGCACGACGCCGTAGTGCGAGTGGCCGGCCTGCACCTCCTCGAAGGCTGCCGAGATGCTTGCCACCGGCACGAACTCGACCGAACTGCCGAAGCGGTGCAGGGCTGCCAGGTGGCTGTACGTCCACGCCGGGCCGAGGTGGGCCACGCGGATGTGTTGCTCGATCGCCCGCGACCCCGAGATCAATTCGCGGTAGATCGCCTTGAGGCTGTCGTCTGACAAGGGACCGGCATTCGACGCCGCTACCCGCTCGAGCACCATCTCCTCGCGGGCCGGGTCGTAGGTGGCCTGCCCATCGGTACTTTTGATGTGGCCGATCTGTCGGGCCACTTCGGCCCGCTTGTTCATCAACGCGACAAGATCGCGATCGATCGTGTCAATCTTGGTGCGAAGTGACGCAAGGCTCGACGACTTGCCACCGTCGCCCGCGGCAGTCTGAGGCGAGGATTTGGCCATGGAGATTCCCAGGAACGGCCAAAATGGCAGGCCCCGACAAGGTCCTGGCACATCGACTGGCCGAGAAAGCCAACTGTACACGGAAGAATTGCGGCGTAAATACGGCCGATCGGCGGCTCAAACGCGGCCCGTGGCCATTTCCCTAGGATCTGAGTGCCCGCTGGCACGGCCTTTGCGTTTCCTCATGGCCGTCCAGATCACGAGTCACCGTCTGGCGAAGCATCTGGCAGAGAGAGGAACACATCATGGCAACCAAGCAAGGCGAAAAGATCATCGGCATCGACCTCGGCACCACGAACTCCGTGGTCGCGGTGATGGAGGGCAAGGAGCCCAAGGTGATCGCGAACAAGGAGGGCAACCGTCTCACGCCGAGCGTGGTCGCCTTCAACGACAAGGGAGAGACGCTCGTCGGCGACATCGCCCGGCGGCAGGCCGTCACCAACCCCAAGCGGACGATGTATTCGATCAAGCGATTCATGGGCCGGCGGCACAACGAGGTCGCGAGCGAAGAGAAGATCGTCCCGTACGAGGTGGTCGGTGGTCCTGAGGACTATGTGAAGGTACGGGCGGGCGACAAGGAGTTCACCCCGCCGGAGGTCTCGGCCAAGGTGCTGCGGGCCCTCAAGGAGGCCGCGGAGAGCTATCTCGGCCACAAGGTCAACAAGGCGGTGATCACCGTTCCGGCCTACTTCAACGACGCCCAACGGCAGGCCACGAAGGATGCCGGCCAGATCG
>CAZODJ010000045.1:0-18552 GCA_964578555.1 uncultured Candidatus Kuenenia sp. | reverse complement strand
CGAAACCCTCGCCATCCTGGCCTCGGGTTTCTTGGCGACCCTCCGGTCGCTCTCGGAGGCCCGCCCTCCCGGTGGGCAGCGGCGCTGGCTGACGCGTCATCCCGCCGGCGAATTTGCTCAACCAGCGGAGAGGGCGGGATTCGAACCCGCGGTCCAGCTTTTGACCGGACACGTCTTTAGCAAAGACGCGCATTCGACCGCTCTGCCACCTCTCCGGCTCACGAAAAATCCCCATGGACCGGGGACGCCTCGTGTTTTCTATTCTGGGCTTTCCCAGGCGGTCACGCAAGGAGGCGTCGCACGTCATGAAAGTTTCGAGCGGTCGAGGCGTGTCTCTCATGGCCGCCCTCGTCGGAGCGGCATGGATGCCGTTCGAAATCGGCGCAGGGGCGGAGTTGGCCGCTGCCGGACATATGGCTGCCGCAGCAGCGACGATCGTCGCCGGCGATGCCGGCCGCCATGTCGCCGCCCTTGCCGATGACGCCTTCGAAGGCCGTGAAGCAGGCAGCCGTGGTGGCCGGGCTGCGGGAGCCTACATCGTCGAGGCCATCGAGCATCTGGGCCTCGAACCAGCAGGTGAATCGGGCGGCTGGTACCAGCCATTTGGCAGCATGCGAAACATTCTCGCCCTGGCCCGCGGCAGCGATCCGACGGTGGCCGATGAACTGGTCATCGTCAGCGCCCACTATGACCACGTCGGCTATGGCAACGCCAGCAACAGCTACGGCCCCTTCGGCTTCGTGCACAATGGCGCCGATGACAATGCCTCCGGCGTCGCTGGGCTGATCGAGATCGCCGAGGCCCTCCAGGCCATGCCCTCCCATCCACGGCGGTCGATTCTGCTGGCTTTCTGGGACGGTGAAGAAAAAGGGCTGCTCGGCTCCTATCACTTCCTGCGAGTGCGGCCCGAGCCGCTCCGTGACTTTCGGATCGCCTTCTGCATCAACCTCGACATGATCGGGCGGCTGCGGGGAGACCGGGTCGAGGTGTATGGCAGCCGGTCTGCCGCGGGCCTCCGATCGCTCACCGTGGCCGTGAACAACCGTCCGGGAGCCAAGCCACTCGAACTCGCCTATGACTGGAAGATCGACCCCGATTCCGATCACTATCCCTTCATCGAAAGGCAGATCCCCACGCTGATGTTTCACACGGGGCTGCACGACAACTACCACCGCCCGAGCGACGACGTGCATCTGGTAAACCTCGACGGCCTGGAACCCGTGGCTCGGCTCACGTTCGCCACCGCGATCGCCGTGGCCGACGACCCCGGCGGCCCGCGGCCCTTTCGGCCGGAGTGTCGCCGCGAATCGCAGTCATCGCAGCGAATGCTGGAAGCCACCGCCGCCGGAGGCAAACGCGGTCGCTGGGGCATCGGCAGCCGCAGCGACGCGGCCGAACTTCAGGGGCCCGTGGTGGTGCGGGTGGCGGCCGACTCGCCTGCTGCCAGGGGAGGGATGCTCGTCGGGGACAGGATCGTGATGATCGACGGGATGCCGCTGGTCGATCAGGACGACATGGTGAGGCGGCTCGGTGGTGCTGGAAAGCGCGTGGCGATCATCGTGGATCGTCGTGGCCGGCTCGTGCAACTCGAACTCGACGCAGACGCGACCTGATTCGAAAACAAGACGATCAGTCTTCGTCGTCTTCTTCTTCCTCGTCCTCGTCTTCCCACTCCTCGTCGTCGTCTTCCCAGTCCTCGTCTTCCTCTTCCTCGCCGTCTTCCTCTTCCTCTTCCTCTTCCTCTTCCTCGTCGTCTTCGACTTCTTCCCACTCGTCGTCATCGTCTTCGAAGTCGTCGTCCTCGTCGTCCTCGCCTTCTTCCTCCTCGTCGTCTTCGTATTCCTCGTCGTCTTCGTCTTCGAGGTCTTCGTCGTCGTCCTCGTCCTCATCGCTGGCAGCGACGATGGAGGCGTCGGCGAAGCGAGGGAGGTCGCTCATGCCATCGAAGAGCGCCTCGGCGGCCAACAGTTCGGGGAGTTCACTCCAGGAGAACACATCAGCGGACAGCACGTCTTGATTGCCTCTGGGACCAACAGCAAGCGTCACGGCAAAACCTCCTCGCGAATGTTCGTGATCGAACCCGACCGAACGCTCTCCACGATCGGCATAGTCAGGAACGAACGTGAACGAATTTGACGAAACCCACTCTGAAGATGCAACGAAAAACCTGGTCATGCGACCGTCGACAACCGTCATTTCTGTACCCGATCGGCTGCAATCGTCAAACGTGCGGCCAAAAGTTTTCGTGGCACGCTCCGCGCGTCGAGCTTTCGGGAGGCAAAAGTGTGCCGCCCGAAGCTGCCGTCTGCAAGGGTCGAAATCCGCCGAGGTCAGTCCGGCTCAGGCTCGGCGCCGGTCGCTGGCGGCTGGATGCTCTCCAACCGGGGCAGATCTTCGATCCGGGCCAGACCAAATGCCTGCAAAAAACGCCGTGTCGTGATGTAGACATTCGGGCGGCCCAATTCCTCGACGCGGCCGCCGATCGCCACGAAATCCCGGTCGAGCAACTGGCGGAGCATCTCCTCGCAGCCGACCCCCCGGATGGCCTCGATTTCGGCCCGGGTCACCGGCTGGCGGTAGGCAACCACCGCGAGCGTCTCCATGGCGGCGTTCGAGAGACGGTTTTCTGGCGGAGCGGCGAGGAGCCGGCGGACCCACGGGCCGAAAGGGACGCGGGTGAGCAGCTGAAACCCGCCGGCGATCTGCTCCACGCGAAATGCGGAGCCTGATTCGACGGCGAGCCTTTGAAGCTCCTTCAGAAGAACGCGGGCCCGGGTCCCGTCGGGAAGGCGGGCGAGTTTCGCCAGCCGCCGCACTGAGAGGGGCTCGCGGGCCAGATACAGGGCCGCCTCCAGTCTCGCCAGTTCGTCGCTGCGGACATAGGCCCCGGGAGGCACACCTCCCTCGGCGGTCCGGCCCGAGGCACGCTGCCGGCGGGGGCGGCGGCGGGGCGCAGCTCCCTGATCCGCAGGGGGCGGAGCCCACAGGCGGAGCCTGCCCGTCGCCTGCGCGGTGGCCAGGCGGGCGGCGAGCCCCTGCGAGGACGAGCCGCCGCGTGCGGGCCGCCAAGCACACCGCTTGTTGGCGGAGGAAGTCCGGCGCAGCTTCATGACGATGACCTCAGAATCGCTGGCGTGGCCCACCGGCCTGCTGGATCTGCCAGGCTTGGATCTGGTTCACGAGCGACTGCATGGCGGCAGGGGCGTCAGGGCCCCTCCCATGAAACATCCGGAGCAACTGCCCATCGGCGTCGATGCCAAGGCGACAACTGCTGGTGTAGCCAGGCACGGTGCCCGGCTGTGGGCGGCAGTCGATTGCCGTGGCGCCCAGTGTGGCGAGTTGCTTGCGGAGGTTTGCGAGTGTCGCCCATTCAGCCTGCGAACGGGGCGCGTCATGCGCAGCAGCGGGTGATGCCGGCACCTCTGCCTGGGAAATCGTGACGGCAGGGACAGGCTCCGTGAAGACGGCCTCGATGGCAGGCACGGCTCTGGCGGCTGGCGACGCAGGCACTGCGGGCGCACCAGGCTCGGCTGCGATGGCCACCAGAGGGGCTCCGGCTGCAGGCAGTTTTGGGGCCGCCGCGGTCGGCGGGCCGGAGGGCGTCGCGTTGGAGCCGAACGGGAGCGCTGCGTCGATCGCGTTGATGACCTGGCAGAGCGGATCGCAGACGGAACACCGCATAAACTCGCGCGCTGTCGGCGGCGTGAGGTGGGAGAACAACGCCAGCGCAGGAACCACCAGCATGCAGGCCACGAGCACGCAGGAACGAACCTTCATCGCGACCATCGAAATCCAAGGGGGCAGACGGATGGGCCGGGCGGAAAAATCGGACTCGGAGAGTAGCGGCCGACGGGCTGCCCGACAACCCGGAAAGCGGCCTGTTTCCCCGCTGAAATCGGATCCGGTATCAGTCCGCCGCCAGCGGAAGCGGCACGTCGCGGACAAGAAAATCGACCGGCACCTCGTGGATGGCCATCGGTAGCCGCCACCGCATGCGAAGCCCGTGAAGACCGGCGGCGCCGGTGGGCAGAGCGAACGAGGCGACGGCAGTGAGGCCGCGTTCGCTGCGCTCCGCCGTCCGTTGCTCAGAGCGGAGGAGCGGCCGGCCGTCTTCACCGACAACGTCGATTTGCCGGGCCACGAGCCAGGGGCGATGCGAAGCCAGGGCTTCGGAAGGTTCATCGAACGAGATGCCGGCGGTGACCTCCAGTCGCCCGTCTCTCAACGCGGCATCGAGGAGCGTGACGGTGGCGTGCCCAACCCGCAGCGAACGTGGCGGACCGTCCAGCGACACCTCGAAATCATGGTCACGGCCTGCAATCCAGAGGGTGAGCGTGCCGCGGAGCGTGGCGAGGGCCTCGAGAGGTGGATCGATCTGCGCGAGTGTCACCGGAAGCGAGACCCCGGTGGCATCGGGAGTGATCAGTGGCTCCACGATTGTCTTTCGATGGACAGGCGGCAGTGCCTCGCCGGCGGGCCCGTCGGCCATGATCGTGTGCGCCGGCAGCCTCATGGCCAGTGGCTCGAGTGCCGGTCCCCACGCCACTCGCAACGGGATGCGGACCCTGCGGCCGCGAGCCACGGGTTCGACGGCGTCGACGCGGAACGTGAGCGTGTCGATGGCAGTCTCGACACGCTCCGCCGTCGCCATCTCCTCGAGATGCTGCTGAATGCACCGGAGGCGGAAGGCAGCCTCACCAGCAGTCCCTGCGCGAGCGGCGACCACCTGCGGCAAAATTGTCGGCCCGAGATCGAGGAGGGCTCGTTCGGCTCCGTCGCGGGCGGCGGCCGAGGCGGCGGAAAGCCGCTGGATGAGGGGGGCAACCGGAGCCTCATGCGGTTCAGCCGCGGTGCAGGCCATGGCAGCCGCCATGAATCCACTCCAGGCCACCACCCATCCGGCGCTCACACGCATTTCATGATCCTCGCTAGGCATCCCAATTTTTTCCGGTGCGCGGGATTCTCGTCGTGTCGTTGGCCGGCAACAATGGGCTGTGCGGACAGAACGAGCAAAAAGCTGCGATCAGCGAACGGACACCCATGGCGAGAATCGCAATCAGTGTATGCGGAGAGGGCCGTGGCCACGCCACGCGGATCGCCACGCTCGTCGAGAATCTGGTGCACGAGCATGAGGTGCTCGTGTACACGTCGGCCGATGCCCTGGGGTTCCTTCGCGATCGGTTTCCGGGAGAGGATGGCCGCGTCGATATCCGCGAGATCCCCGGCATCGTGTTTCAATACACGGGCGGGCGACTCGATGTGATGCGGTCGATCGCGGCGGGGCTCGATTACCAAGCCCGGCAACTCGGCCCGCTGGTCGACCGGCTGATCCGCGAACTGGAGGCCTTCGGAGCCGATCTGGCGATCACCGATTTCGAGCCGGCGCTTCCCCGGGCCGCCAGTCGCGAGGGTATTCCGCTGGTGAGCGTCGACCACCAGCACTTCCTGTTGGCCTACGACCTCGACGCGCTGCCTTGGACGTTGCAGTGGAACGCCTGGTTCATGAGCCATGCGGTGTGGCTCTACGTCGCGGAAGCCACCGATACGGTGGTGTCGGCTTTTTTTCGGCCGCCACTTCGCCGTGGCTGGGAGCACGTTGTGCAGGTGGGGCCGCTGCTGCGCGACGCCATCACCCGCGCGGTGCCGCGGGACGAGGGCTATGTAGTTTCCTACCTCCGTCGCCACACGCCTTTCTCGGCGATCGAAGCGTTGGCCGACTGCGGCATGCCGGTGAAGGTCTACGGCCTCGGGCATCGGGATCACGTTGGCAACGTGTCGTTTCACACGATCGACGAGCGGCGGTTCATCGATGATCTCGCTGGCTGCTCGGCAGTGGTCGCGGCGGCTGGCAACCAACTCATCGGTGAATCACTGCACCTGGGCAAGCCACTGCTCGCGTTGCCAGAACGGGCCCACGCGGAGCAGATGATGAACAGCCACTTCCTGGCCAGCATGGGCTGCGGACAATTCGTGTTGCTGGAGGATATCACCCGCGATAAGGTCCGGGCGTTTCTCGACGACCAGGGTCGGTTTCGGCCGGCGCTCGCCCCGCTTACCGGCCGCATGGATGGCACGCCCGACGTCTTGCAGGTGATTCGCCATCGACTCGCGACCCCGGATGCCGGCCGGATCACCGCGGGCGTCAGCCCAGATGCCGCAGGATCGCCGGCAGCATCGCCCGCATCGCCCGTGCCCGGTGGCTGATCACGGCCTTCACGGCCGCTGACAGTTCGCCGAAAGTGCGATGGTATTCGACCACGATGAACAGCGGGTCGTATCCGAAGCCACCCCCACCGGCTGCCTCCGCGGAGATGCAGCCGCTGCACGTCCCGGAGGATGTTGCCACGATGGTGCCCGACGGGTCGGCCAGTGCCGCATGGCAGGCGTAGTGGGCTGCCCGCCGCGAGCCCGTGATGCCGCCGAGCTTCTCCAGCAGCAGCGCGTTGTTGGCTGAGTCGGTGGCGTCGGGGCCTGAAAACCTGGCGGAGTAGATCCCTGGTGCATTCCCCAGCACCGGCACGACCAGCCCGCTATCTTCTGCGAGCACCCAGCCGCCGAGGGCCTGGGCCTGGAGCGTGGCCTTGAGCGCCGCATTGTCGGCGAAGGTCTGGCCAGTCTCTTCGACCGCGACGGCGTCGGTCAGCCCTGCGAGCGAACGGCAGGTGATTCCATGAGGCGCGAGGAGTTCAACAAGTTCGCGGAGCTTGCCCGCATTGGTCGTGCCGAGGATCAGTGTTTGCGACATGCTCTAGCGCCAGTTGGCCGGAGCGCGGGGCACGTCGATCGGGCGGGGCTGCACATCGAGGAGGATGCCGGCGACCTGCCGCGGCATGATCTGCCCCATGGCGAGTTTGGCCGGGTCCGGCCCCAGGCCGGCCACGATGCGGGCGATCTCAGGATGGGGAACAATCATTCCGTCGGCCTGCCGCACCCGTACCTGATCGAGGCTGCCCACGCAGACGATGCTCGATTCCCGGTCATGGTATTCCCAGGCCTGCCAGCCCTGCTTCCGCAGCGCTACCGTAAGCGTGTGGGCCTGCTCAGCCGCCGCGATGAGCCGGCTCTCGAGCGGCAGTTCGTTGTCGCCGCTGGAGATCGCCTTCTGATCGAACGTTCCCGATCCGGTGAAGGTCGCCACCCGCACCGAGTAGCGGCCCGGGCAGTCAAGGAGGCTATGCGTCACGTCGGCATTCATCTTCAGCACAAACTCGTCGGTCTGCTGGCGAGTGAAGTAGTCTTCGGGCAGCAGCGGATTGGGAGTGACGAACGCCATGTGCATCGGTCCTTTGGCCGCCTTGCGGTCGAGTCCGATCATCTTGCGAAAGTCAGCGAACGATTGGCTTTTCCCGCTTTCACCTGACAGAGCGGCGGGATGGAGTGACTTGATCGTGGCCAGCACCTTCTGGCCCCGCGGGTCGTCGAACGAGGCGAAGTCGCCCACCAGCACGGCCACCTCGATCACTTCTTCAGCCTTGGCGTACCGCATCTTTTTCGGCGTGCCGTCGGGGTTGAGGCCGAGCCCCTGCTCCTCGCCGGTGTAGTCGAAGGCCTTCTCGTGGGTGTAGGCGGTGAGTTTGTGGTTGCGGCGGAGTTCCTGCGCCAGTCGCCGGGCATCGTCGCGTGCGCCAGCGCCGCGAAACGTGGTGGCCATCACGAGCCAGGGGCCGTCCTTCTCCGCCAGCGGAAACATCGCCTGCGGATCGATCGACTCGGCATTGAACCAAGACGTGGGGAGCCAGCCTGATTGGGCTTGGGCGGACACGGGCACAAGAGCTGCCAGGAGCCCGAAGGCGAAAAGTGTCAGGCCATGAGCCCACGGCGACAAACGCGCTCGAAAGTTCCAGTCGCTCGCCATGCTGCCAATCGCTCCAGGTCAGGGGTGCGGTGTCGGGACGGTATCAGTCCGGTCGATGTCGTGCCATATCGATTGCCCGCTTGGGAAGAAGGCCCCAATGAGGCAAGATGGGGACATGAGATACTTTCCCCGGCCGGCCAGGCGAACGCTCGTGTCATTCCTCGTGGCGTCGTGGTTGGCGGTGATCATCATTCCGCCGGCCGTGCTTCTGCAGGTGCGGTCCCGTTGGCTCGAGGCTCTTGACCGCCCGGCTGCCCAGGCCGATTGGGACGCGTTTCGCCGCGACATGCGGTCCCAGTCTGGTCGCGATGCTCCGGTCACAGGGCCAGTGCAGCGGAAGGTGCCGCGGAGCGTGGAGCCGCCGCTGAGGGTATGGCTGCGGGATCACGTCGGCCTGGCGATCGCCGCGTGGGTGCTCTTCGGCACCGTGCTCTTCGGGTTCTCGGCGGCCGTGGTGGTGGGACTATTTGCCGAGAATGAGTCGCGCAGTGGCCGCGACGCTGAGAAAGATCAGAAGCGCGATGCCGAGGACGCCCAGCAGTGAGAACACGGTACGACACTTTCACGAGGTGGTTTCAAGAACTGACGACGCCGACACGATCGTAAAGGGCGTCGTCCTCGCGAACAATATCGCAACCCGGGCCACACGGCGAGGGCCAGTCATGCCCCTGGCGGCCAGCAGGGACGCTTACGAGCCCCTGCGAAAGATGTCTTCCGGCACGATGTGGCGGGCGGTCCGCCCGACATCGTCAAGCGTCCGCCGCTGGCCGACCGTATGCCAGGGGGTCACGTCTTCCAACTCTGGCATGATCTCCAGAATCTGCTCGACGAGCATCGACACGATTCGTCCTACGGGGGTGCCGCTGGTTCGTTCGCGGATCGCGGCGGCCGTCTTCATGAGCTTCACCATTCGCGACCGCTCCAACACCGGTCCCGAAAGCTGGCCGTCTCCCTCCTCGAGGAGTTCGGCCATCGGCACTTCCAGCACCTCCTGCCAGCGTTGCAGGTCGGAGAGCCGCAGGTCGTAATCGGGCTGCTCCTGCCGACGGATGGTAGCCAGCTCGACGCCGAGCCGCCGCGCGACGTTTCGCAGCGTCACGCCCTGCCGCTGCCGTACGATCGCGATGCGATGCAGCCGCCGGCCCGGTCTCGTCGCCTGACGAGCCTGCACCTCCGCACGGGAATGAGAACGAGCCTGGGCCAGGCAGTCGGCCTCCGCGCGGACCGGCTCGGAGTGGCCTGAATCGGCGACGGCAAACGGATCGAGGCAGGTGCTGTCTTCGAAATCGTCACGATAGGTTCGGGGGCGGTCGACCGTTGCCATGAGAGAGGCCTCCGTTTCTGCTGCTGCCGCGGGTGCAAAAGTCGCGGTGAGATGAATACGCAGGCCGGCGGGGAAGCGTTCGCGCGGTAGAAAAAAATGTTTGGCGGCGGGTTTCCGGGCCACTGGTGGGGGCGAGGGGTTGCCCGTGCCACGGAGCCGGCGTAGCTGGCAAGCGCAGGCATGGATGCCGAAGCGCAGCCAGGTCCGAGTGAGCGAAGGCCTGGAGGGCCGTAGCGAACGTCCGGCGATGTGGCACGGGCAACCCCTCGCTGAGTCGCACGGTGGGTCTGATCCTCAAAACCTCGAACTGTCTTTTCAGATACCTCCACGCGGATGACACTGGTGGGATGAGTACATCACTTGCTGGATACGAGACCTGGCGGGAGCGGGCTGCTTGGGCTGATCTCGGACGCCGCGCGACGGTGCGGGCGCGGGGGCCCGATGCGGTGCGGTTTCTCGAGAACTTCACGACTGCGGCTGTCGGTTCGCTGGCAGTCGGCGCGGGCACCGAAACGTTTTTCACCGATTCACGCGGCTGGGTGATCGCATTGGCGATGGTGCTGCGGGTCGATGAGGGGCTCGTGATCGAGGCGGCGGCCGGGCTGGGGAGCCGGCTTCAGGAGCATCTCGAGCACTATCACATTCGGGAACAGGTGGAACTCGTCGATGTGTCGGCAGACGTCGCCAGCCTTCTTGTCGCTGGCCCTGCAGCCGCCGCTTGGCTGGCGGAGCATGGACGGGCCGAGGGCCACGGGGCGGCGGCTCGTGTGCCGGCGCGGCTCTTTGATCATGCTGAATGCAGCCTGGGAGGGATCGCCGTGCGGCTGGTGCACACCGATTGGTGGGGCGAGCATGGCTATCTCGTGCGACTCGCCGCGGAGGATCATGCCGCGCTGCTTGCCTGGATGCGGGAGTCGGGCCTGCCCGAGGCGGATGCCGACACCGTGGAGACCGCGCGGATCGAACAGCGCACACCGTCTCCTGCCGACATGCCAGAGAAGACGTTGCCACAGGAGCTTGGCCGGGATGCCCGGGCGATCTCATTCACCAAGGGCTGCTATCTGGGCCAGGAGACGGTGGCGCGGCTCGATGCCCTCGGGCATGTGAATCGACGCCTCGTCCTCGTCGCGGTCGACGGTGAGCTGCCGGCGGCTACCGAGGTGATGGCAGATGGCACCGGCATTGGCATGCTGACGAGCCGTTGCCGCTCGCCACGGATGGGATGCAGCCTGGGGCTCGGGATCCTGTCGACGAAGGCAGTCACCGCGGCCGTTCTGACGGTGGCCGGAAAGTCGGCGCGAATCGTGGAGGTTCCAAGATGAAGAATGATGCGACGGGCGGCGAATCGGGTGGGGAGAATATCTTGCTCGAGACCAAGCGGTTCACCGTGGTGCGGATGGCCGAGTCCTGTACCGACGGCTCGATCCGGCAGCGGGAGGTGGCGATCCATCCCGGCAGCGTGGTGATCGTGCCGCTGGTGTCGGCCGACGAAGTCTGCCTCATCGACGTAGTGCGGATCGCAGTCGGCGAAACGCTCGTGGAGCTGCCGGCCGGCACGCTCGACCGCGTCGAATCACTGGCTGACGCGGCTGCCCGTGAACTGGCCGAGGAGACGGGCTACCGGGCCGGGAAGATTGCGTCGGCCGGGATGTTTTGGATGTCGCCGGGCATTCTTCGGGAGCGGATGCACGTGTTCGTGGCGGAGGATCTCGAGCCGGGGCCGCAGGCACTCGAGCCGGGTGAGCGAATCACGAACCGGGTCGTCTCCTGGGAGGAGGCGGTGGCGATGTGTCTCGACGGGCGGATTCAAGACGCCAAAACGGTGGCGGCGTTGCTGCTGGTCAACCGACGCCGTCAGCTGGGGCATGGGGCAGCGGGCCGGCCGTGACCGGGTGGCGATCAAGCAGAAACAGGAGGCCACCGATCAGGCCGCTGATGATCGTCGCTAAAAACCACAACAGCGCGATCGCGACCGCCTGCTCGTTCGCCACGCCCTGCGGCGCCAGGAGCATCGCCATGCCCCCCTCGCGTACCCCCACGCCGTTGATGCTGATCGGCACCACCATGGCCAGCATCACCAGCGGCACCACGACGCACCAGACCGACAATGGCAGCACCACTCCCAGCCCGCGGGCGATCAGTGACACGCCCACCGCGTTGCCCAACTGGATGATCAGGCTCCAGGCCACGGCCGTTGAGAGCAACTGTGGACGCATCTGATACGGAAGCAATTGGCCGATGAACTCGCGGGCGGGGTGAGGCGACGGGAGGAGGGTCAGCAGACGATCGAGCGAACTGACCACGAGCCAGAAGCCACCCAGCGCCACCGCCAGCAGGCCGCCCCCGACGGCCAGCGTGCCCCACCGGTCGAGCGACCACTCGACCGACAGCACAGCCGCGCCGGCGAGCACCCCCAGCCCCGTCAGGCCGGTAAGACGATCCGCCAGCACCGTGCAGCCGGCCAGAAGCCGGCGCGGAGTCGAGTCGGCAAGCCGGTAGGCCTTGATCACGTCACCGCCGATCGAAGACGGGAGGCAGAGGCTGAAGAACATCCCTTCGAAGAACCGCCAGACGAACAGGCCGGGCGGAAAGGGAAAGCCGATGGGCCGCGCCAGCGATGACCAGCGGAGTCCGGCGATGATCTGGGCGGTGATCGCCACGGAGACGCCCGTGGCCCACCACTTCCAGTCGACCGTCTTCATGACCCGCACGAATGAGTCGCGATCGATCCCGCGGAGGACGACCGCCATGAGCACGAGCGTCATGCCCAGCCGCAGCGCCGCGCTGGCCCAGCCGGGCAGCCCGTGACGACGGGGGGCGGATGAGGTTGGATCGGCGGAGTTCGCAATCATGATGGAATCAAATCGAGGCACCCTCTACCCTAGCGGATGCATCTGGTTTGCTCCCAGCCGAGTTGTTGCCCATGCGTTTGGAATGGTTCGAAGGCCCACTTCTGATCGGCTTTGCCTTCATCGTCGGATCCGTGCTGGGGAGCTTCCTGAACGTCGTTCTCTACCGCGGGCCCCGCGGTGAGTCGGTCGTGTTCGGCGGCTCTCGCTGCCCGCAGTGCCAGGCGCCGATCCGTCCCCGGGACAACATCCCCATCCTCGGCTGGCTTTTCCTGTGGGGCCGCTGCCGCGATTGCGGGGCGTCGATTTCGCCGCAGTATCCCCTCGTGGAAGCCGCCTGCGGCCTCGCAGCCGCTGCCCTGGTGGCCGCCGTGATTGCCTGGCTCGTATGATTCGCCGCAGCAGGGACGCTGGCATCCTTTACGGAGCCGGCTCCCATGACATCCGCCACGACACCAGGAAAGGCCCCGCCCCCGTTCGCAGCGTGGGCCACGATCGGTCTGCTCATCGGGCTGCTTGTCTATGGCTACGGGCCGGGCTTGCTCGTCGCGGCCGGCACCTGGAGGAGCCCGCAATATTCCCACGGCTGGCTGGTGCCGTTGTTTGCAGTCGCGGTGCTGGCATGGCGGCGAACGGGCGTGCCGCCGGTCACGACACCTGAGCAGCTGGCGGGACTCGCGACCATCGCGATGAGCCTCGCGGTGCGGCTGGTGGCGGCGTGGTATCGCATCGTCACGATCGACATGTACACGCTCGTGCCAGCGTTGCTCGGCGTGGTGCTCTTGGCCGGAGGCGTTCGCATGCTCCGTTGGGCGGGGCCGCCGGTGGCGTTCCTGATCTTCATGTATCCCCTGCCGGATGAGGCGACCCGCTACCTGCTCGGGCCACTGCAGACGCTCGCCACGATCACCAGCACGTATCTGCTCCAGACGCTGGGCTTCGAGGCCTTTCGAGAGGGCAACCAGATCGTGCTCGGTGATTCACGTCTCGGGGTGGTTGACGCTTGCAGCGGGCTGCGGATGCTCACGATCTTCGTGGCCCTGGCCGTGGGTTGGGTGCTCATCGATCTCACTGTCTGGTGGGAACGGATCGCGATTGTCGTCAGTGCCGTGCCGATCGCGCTGGCTGTCAACGTCGTACGGATCACCGTGACAGGCATGATGGTCACCGTCGATGAACAGCTCGCGGAGCGGGTGTTTCACGACTGGGCCGGCTACGTGATGATGCCACTTGCCGTGGCGCTGCTGGTCGTCGTGCGGCGGCTGCTGGCGGCGGTGGTGATCGAGGAGATGCCGGCACCCGTGCCGGTAATCGACGTGCGGGGCCGCCGATCGGCGGGCAGCCCATGAACGCTTCAGAGGCCGAACAGAGCATCAAGCCCCAGGGTGTCTCTCCCCAAGGTTCTTGGGCCCCGGTCGCCGGTGTCGCCCATGATCCGGGCGGCGTTGATCCGCTTCGCGTCTGGCACGCGCTGCGGCGGCGGTCGACCGTGGCGCTGGGAGTGGGGCTTGCGCTGGCCATCGTGGCGGCGGTTCCGACGTGGCTGCTGGTGCCTCATGGCTATGAGGCGGTGGCCTGGCTGCGGGTTCGCGACAAGGCGGGCATGCTCAGCACGGTCGGGCGGGACGGCGCCGAGTACGAGGCCTACCGCAAGACGCAGGTGCAGCTCATCAAGAGCCCATTCGTGCTCGCCTCGGCGCTCCGTCGGCCCGGCGTGGCCGATTGTGACGCCCTCCGCGACGTCTCCGATCCAGTGGGCTGGCTGGAGTCCTTGATCACCGTGACGGCACCACCGCACTCGGAGGTGCTGCAGATCGGGCTGCGCGGCGAGCGGCCGGCCGAGACCGCCTTGATCGTCAACGCGGTCACGCAGTCCTATCTCGACGACATCGTCAGCCAGGAGCGCAGGGAACGGTTGCGGCGGCGGGATGCGCTGGAGAAGAAGTACAAGGAAAACATGAAAGAGCTACGGTCACGCCACGAGACCTTCAATTCGTTGGCCCGCACGCTGGGCACCGGTGACAGTCAGGAGGTGCTGACACAGCGGGGCATCTTCCTCGACCAGCTGGGATCGCTGCGGATGCAAATGTCGAAGACCGAGCAGGAGATCGCCGGCATCGACGCCGAACTGGTGATCCTCCAGGCGCGTGCCGATGGCAGCATCGATGCCGGCGAGCGGGTGGCCGAGGAACTCGTCACGGCGGCCCTCGCCCGCGACCCGCGGATCCAGGAGTGTTCGGAGCGGCTCACCGAACTCGATGAGGCGATCGCATTGCAGCAGCGGCGCAGCACGCGCGGCCACGACGAACCGGCCGTGCAGCGGCTCCACCTGCAGCGGCAGGAGTTGACCCGGCAGATCGACAAGCATGCCACGACGATCCGTCCACAGGTTGTCTCCCAGATCCTGCTCGATGGGGTGGGGCAGGGGGGGCGACCGGTCGAGAGCGTCGCTACCCTCACGATGCGGCGTGGCACGCTCGCGCGGTCGATGGCCGAGACCAGCCGACACTATGACTCCCTGGCTGAAAAGGTGACGGCGTTGGGTCAGGCCAATGCCGAACTCGAAGGACACAAGGCGGAGATCGAGCAGCTCGATCGAATCACGCGGCAGATCGGCAACGAACTGGAGGCCACGGCCATCGATTTGCAAATGCCCAGCCGCGTGACGCTCATCGAGGAGGCGGGCGTGCCGGAGTCGAGAGACCGCTTTACCAGGCTGTTGCTCACGCTCGTCGCGGCCAGCCTGGGAATAGCTGGTGGCATGGCCGCCGTGGTGGCCGTTGACTACGTGGAGGATCGCTTGGCTGTGCCGGATCATCTCGCACAGCGGCTCGGCGTGCCTGTGCTGGGCACGCTGCCACGTGCATCGCGGGGGCCTGGATCAGCCGCTGCGATCGTCGCTGAGCGGATGGATGCGGTGCGGACGCTGATCGCCGGCCCGGGTGGACCGCAGGTGATTCTGGTCACCAGCGCGATGCAGCACGAGGGCACGACGACCGTCGCTACCCAACTTGCCGCCAGTTTTGCGCGGTCCGGCCAACGGACGCTACTCATCGATGGTGACCTGCGCCAGCCCTCGATTCACACCGCCCTCGGCCTCGAGCCAGCAGCTGGGTTTGCCGAACTCCTCCGGGGAGAGGTCTCGCTGGCGACGGCCGTGCGGCCCACGGCCATCGCTGGGCTGTTTGTGATGACCGGCGGACGGTGTGATTACGAGGCGATTACGGCACTGTCGCGGCCGGCCATGGCCACGGTCGTGGGAAAAGCGCGGTCCCAGTTTGACCAGATCGTGATCGATGCCGGACCGTCGCTCGCCTTTGCGGATGCGTTGCTCCTCGTTCGGCAAAGCGACGCCGTGATTCTTGCCGCGATGCGGGACGTGAGCCGGATTCCACGGGTGACCGACGCTGTCGGACGGCTCCGGAGCGTCGGGGGAAAGCTGCTGGGCGCCGTGGTCAACGGCGTGCATGCCGCCCTTCCGCGGCAGCCGGTCGCGATTGCTGCGGCTTCATGAGGCGAGGGTCACACTTGATGCGACACGAACGAGAACCAGGGTTTGGGATCCCACTTGTCGCATGCCTCTTGGTCGCGATGGCGACGATCGTGCAGGGGTATTGGACCGACAGGTGGAGTGGCGTCGACGTGGCAGCGGAATTGGTTCTCGGCGGCGAGCGGCTCGAGCAGCGGTTTCCAAAGTCCTTCGGTGAATGGGAGGCCATGAACGACATCGAGCCCGATCCGCGTGGACTCGAGCGGGCCGGTGCGGTCGGCCACGTCTCGCGAATCTATCGGCACCGGGGCACGGGCAGGCAGGTGACGGTGTTTGTGGTGTGTGCGACGCCCCACGACGCTTCCGGGCACACGCCCGACCGCTGTTATCCTGGGTCGGGCTTCCAGGCAGAGGAGGCCGAGTCGCGGCGATCCATCCATCTCGACGACGGCCGTGCGGCGGAGGTCTTCACCGGCACGTTCACGAAAGCCGGCCAGACGCTCCGCATCTTCTGGACCTACGGTGGAGACGGCCAGTGGGTCGCACCCACGATTGCCCGGCTGGGCCTGGCGGGCCGGCCGCTGGTCTACAAGCTGTATGCGATCGTCGATGCCACCAGGCATGGGGCGGCCAAGGC
Organism: uncultured Candidatus Kuenenia sp.; assembly: GCA_964578555.1. Taxonomy (GTDB): domain Bacteria; phylum Planctomycetota; class Planctomycetia; order Pirellulales; family UBA1268; genus CACORA01. The sequence goes on along the minus strand of CAZODJ010000045.1, from coordinate 2,397 downwards.
GAAGACGACCGGTGAGAAGTTTCTTGCCGAACTGCTGCCGGCGGTGGACGCAGCAGACCACGAAGCCCCGGCCGCGAGCCCGGGGGACTGCACCGGTCCGGCGTGATACGATCATAAGCCTTTCCCCAGGAGATATTTTTGATGGCAGTCACCTCCAAGCGGGCGCTGATCACCGGCATCACGGGACAGGATGGCTCCTATCTGGCCGAGTTTCTGCTCGACAAGGGATACGAGGTGCACGGCCTCATCCGCCGGTCGAGCACATTCGGCACCCAGCGGATCGAGCACCTCTACCGCGACATCCACGAGGTGCATCGGCCGCTCACGCTTCATCACGGCGACATGGCCGATGGAAACGGACTGGCCCGGCTGATCCGAGAGATTCGGCCGACGGAGGTCTACAATCTCGCCGCCCAAAGCCATGTGCGGGTGAGCTTCGACCAGCCGACCTACACCGCTGACGTGACGGCCGTCGGCACCCTTCGGCTCCTCGAGGCGATCCGCGACCTGCAAGACGCGGTCGGCTATCAGATCCGGTTTTACCAGGCATCAAGTTCCGAGATGTTCGGCAAGGTGGTGGAGACTCCGCAGAAGGAGACGACACCGTTTCATCCCCGCTCTCCCTACGGCGTGGCCAAGGTCTATGGCCACTGGATCACGGTCAACTACCGGGAGAGCTACGGGCTGCACGCCTCGTGCGGGATTCTCTTCAACCACGAGAGCCCCCGACGTGGCGAGACGTTCGTCACGCGGAAGATCACCCGCGCCGCGACACGAATCAAACTCGGCCTCCAGGAGAAGCTCTACCTCGGTAACCTCGACGCCCAACGCGACTGGGGGTTTGCCGGAGACTACGTTGAGGCGATGTGGCTGATGCTGCAGCAGGATGAGCCCGACGACTACGTGATCGCCACCAATGAGACCCACTCGGTCCGCGAGTTTTGTGAAAAGGCATTCGGACGACTCGGCCTCGATGCCCGCGAGTTCATCGACATCGACCCGCGGTATTTTCGGCCGGCCGAGGTCGACCTCCTCCTAGGCGACTCCCACAAGGCCCGCGAGAAACTCGGTTGGGTGCCGCGGACGTCCTTCGACGATCTTGTGGAGATGATGGTCGATGCCGACATGAACCTGGCCCGCCGGGAACAGGTGCTGGTGGCCGCCGGTCACGGTGACGCACTGCCTCGAAACGAGTTGCTGCGATGATGGATCTGTGCGGCAAGCGCATCGTGGTCACAGGCGGCGCCGGCTTTTTGGGCACCGCGGTCTGCCGGGTGCTGCAAGGACGGGGCGTGCCGGTGGGGCAGATCGTCGTGCCGCGGCGCCATTTCTATGACCTCACGATCGAGTCGCATGTGGAGCGACTCTATGCCGACACCCGGCCCGACCTGGTGATCCATCTCGCCGCCGAGGTGGGGGGCATCGGGGCAAACATGGCCCAGCCGGGCCGGTTTTTCTACGCCAACATGGCAATGGGGTTGCACCTCGTTGAGCACGCCCGCCGGAACGGCATCGAGAAGTTCGTGCACACCGGAACCGTCTGTGCCTATCCCAAGCACTGTCCGATCCCCTTTCGCGAGAATGATCTCTGGAACGGCTATCCGGAGGAGACCAATGCCCCTTACGGGGTGGCGAAGAAGGCGATCTTCGTCATGCTCGATGGCTATCGACGTCAGTATGGGTTAGCCAGTGCTGTCACGGTGCCGGTGAATCTTTACGGCCCGGGAGACAACTTCGATCCGGCCACGAGTCATGTCATTCCCGCCCTCATCCGGAAGTGCGAGGAGGCCCGTCTGGCGGGAGCCGAGGAGGTGGTTTGCTGGGGCACAGGATCCGCCACGCGGGAGTTTCTCTACGTGGATGACGCGGCGGAAGGGATCGTGCGGGCGGCGGAGAGGATGGAGGAGCCGATGCCGATCAATCTTGGTGGCGGTGTGGAGATCGCGATCCGCGACCTCGTGGCGAAGATAGCCACGGCCTGCGGCTATGCGGGCCGCATCACGTGGGATACGTCGAAGCCCGACGGCCAGCCCCGCCGCAGCCTTGACATCACGCGGGCGAAGACCCTTCTCGGCTGGGAGCCGACGCAGGATTTCGACACCGGGTTGGCCGCCACGGTCGCCTGGTGGCGCAAGCATCTCTAGCTAGCCGCCGGGCGCAAGCCGGCGGGATGACACGCTAGCCAACGCCCCTGCAGCCCCCGGGCTCGCGCCCGGGGCTGGGTGGAGTGCACTACAGCGCTACCCTACACCGCCCGCCTGGAGGGCGGGCTTACGTGAGCGACCGGATGGTCGCCAAGAAACCCGAGGCCAGGATGGCGAGGGTTTCGTGCGGTAGCCGGTGGGCTTACGTGAGCGACCGGATGGTCGCCAAGAAACCCGAGGCCAGGATGGCGAG